>JAJEIH010000124.1 GCA_022827685.1 Alphaproteobacteria bacterium | reverse complement strand
GTAAACGTTCGGTCACGCGTTGATGGATGTGTGGATTTCAACAATTGAGTATTCGTTTCCAGTCTTTTCGGAGGGGCCTGAGCCAGATGTCTTTTTTCGGTTGTTCGCATTTCGTATGCCGGTCATAGCGCCCACGTCCCCGGGTGGTCCCGACGCGGGTCCAGCCCGAAGCACGATATACGGCGCCGGTGTATCTCGGGGTCTCGACGAAGGTCTCGATGAGCACCGGGGTGGTGTTGTATCGCCCGGCCCAGTCCTCCGGCAGGCGCTTGCGGACGAGCGCAAGGATGTGCGAGCCGAGGTTGGGGACATGGATCCAGGGCAGGATGAGGAACCTGGGGTTGTCGACCACGAGGGGAAGGTTCTTTTCGCGCAGTTCCGGCGTCCATCCGATGAGGCGGTCCCTGGGGGCCAGCTTCCACGCGGCGGTGCTGAAGCCGAGCATGGCCACGGGAGTGCTGCTGCAGTCCAGGACCATATAGCGCATCTGAGCGCCGACCAGGGGCTTGTACCCGAGGTAGTGGTAGCGGGCGACGAACTCGTTCCAGAGCGCCCCTTCCGGGGTGTTGCGCGTGACGATGCGCATCTCCAGGGGACGGACCTCGTCGAGGGTCGTGGGCACGGAGAACAGCGGCGGCTCGGTCTGCGGCCCGAAGACGATCGGCCCGGGGCGGCCCTGCTTCCCTCTCGGCGGCGGCAGCGTGATGATCCCGTCGCGGTGCATGGCCAGCATGGTCACCTTGGCCATCATGTCCTTGAGGCCGCCGTCGGACTTGAACCATCCGACGCGTCGGCAGAATTCCCTCGCAAGGGCGGCCCGGGTGGGCTGCGGGTCGGCGGCGATGAGGGTGCGCAGCAGCGCCATCTCCCCGGCGGTGAAGTCGCGCCCGTAATACCGGCACTCGGCCGAGCCGCTCATCCCGGCGCGATGAACCGCTGCCTTCGTTCCTCGCTCATCGACCATGGCAGCCAGGACGACAGGTCGTCCGGAGGCTTTCGCCCGTTCTCCGCGCAGGCCGTCAGCCAGGCTTCCAGCCAGCGCAGGATGTCGATGCCGTTCAGCGAGAGCGTACCCAGCACCGAGTACATGGCCGCCGTGAACTCCGCCCCCTCCCCGCTGTCGGAGCCGAAGCTCGACCGGCGACCGATCACCGGGTTGCGCAGGATGCGCTCGGCGGTGTTGTTGTCCATGGGCACCTCGGGCCGGTCGACGAAGACGGTCAGCCCGTCCCGGTGCTTGAGCAGGGAACGCAGGGCCTTGCCCTCCCTCGCGCTGTCCGGGAGAGCGGCAAGCTCCCGCTCGGCGTCGGCGAACAGCGCCTTCACCGCCCGGTCCAGTTCCTTCTGGGCCGCGTCGAACTCCGGCGTCGGGAACCCGGCCCCGGGATCGTGATATTCGAGCCGGGCCTCGTTCAGCCGGTAGATCGACGCGATCCGCCCGATCCATTCCTGGCACCATCGGGTCAGCCGCACCTGGCCGGCCGCGCAGTCGATGAAGTCGCGCCGGACGTGAGCCCAGCACCAGCAGAGAATCACCTTGCCGTCGAGTTCCCTGGCCAGCTTCAGGTAGGCGGTATAGCGGTCGCAGACCAGGTACACGACCCCCTCGGCGGCACCGAACAGCTTCTTCGCCACCTCGGCGCTGCGCGAGAGGTCGATGTGGAAGTAGACCGTGGCGGCGCCCGCCGAGACCCAGAGCCAGGCGCGCTGCGAACGCCCGAGCCGGCTCAGGGACTGGATGCGCCAGCCGGTCTCGTCGCCGTGCCGCACCGCCAGGCTGTTCTGGTGTTCGAGAATCGCCCGGGCGAGTGGCACGAACAGGGGCAGGAACCGGGGGATGCTGTCGGCGATGGTCCCCGGGGAGATCGCCAGCCCCTGGTCCGCCAGCCACGCCGCCACGCGGCGCAGGGGCCGGAAGCAGGCGAATCGTTCGAACAGGATTCGCGCCCATACGCTGATGCCGTAAGGCGTCCTGGGGAACAGGCGCACCGGCGGGGGCGCCGCCACGACGGCGGGCGAGGATGCGCAGTCGCAACCCCGAAGCCAGCACGGCCGCACGATCTTGCGGACATGGGCCTTGACCTGGATCTCGATGATCGACGACGAGCGTCCCCCGTTGGCCACGTAGGGCTTTCCGCAATCCGAACAGACCCGCGCCTCCTTCGGCGGGTCGTGCCGCTCCTCCTTCTCCGGGAGAGCGGGCCGTGGGGTGCGGCCATGTCCCTCCCGGCCGGGCTGATGGCCGCGGCTGCGACCCGTCGCGGGCCGGTCCTGCTTCTCGCTCCGGCTCCGGAAGAGCGCCTTCGACAGCACCGCTCCGGCGGCGCGCAGCTTCGTGTTCCGGGCCTCGAGGCCCCGGATCCGGGCGCGCAACCCCCGGATCCTGTCGCCCAGCCTTTCCTTCGCCTTCTGCAGTTTCCCGTTTTCCTTCACAAGGGACGCGATGGTCCTGTCCCGTGCGCGCAGTTCCCTGTGTATCGCGGGAAGAAGGGGACGCCGGGCCAGTTCGGCCTCCAGTTCCCGCTTCTCCCGTTCGACTCTCCACCGTCCCAGGTTCATGTCCCCAATGGCTCGCTTCAGCCGGGCGATGCGATCCCATTGGTCGATCTGGTCCACCAGCCCACCGTGCAGGATACGGTTCTCTTCGGACAGCCTGCGCACCGTCTTCCGGATGTCCCGCAACGGCTCCAGTTCGCGGAGCAGGCGGCCGTTCTCCCGATTCAGCCGACGGTTCTCCCGGTCCCGGAAGCCGATTTCCTGGCGCATCGTCCGCATCGTCTCCTTCTGCCTGCGCGCCCGGTCCCGCGCCTTGCGCAACTCGATGCTCGCCCGGGGAGGCTGCGAGGCCGTTGTCCGCCGTTTCCACTTGAGAAGCGCGGCGGCCTTCCTGCGCAGCGACACGATCTCGCCCTTCTGCCTGTCCCTCTGGTCCCGCGACTGTTCCAGAGCCTTTTCCAACCGCGCATTCTCCTTCTGGAGATGCCGGATCATGGCCTTGTCCGTCGCCGGCGCAGCCTTGGGCGGCGGGGATTTGGAACCGGCTTCCGGCCCAGGTCCGGCCATCTCTTTCCGGGACTTCGGTGCCTCCTGCGCCGCGCGCAGCCGGAACACTTCCATGCGAAGCGACATCATCGTGCTGCGCCGGCTCGAATCCACGCCGGCCTGCGAAAGAAGCTTCTCCAGCCGTTTCACTTCCGACTGGTGGAACAGCGCGTCCTTCGACGCACGGCGGATATCCTTCGCCTCCCTGACAGCCTCGTCCAGTTTCTTCCGGCTCCGGTCGAGCTGGCCCTCCAGCCCGCTCGCACGGCGACGGGCGGCCATCTCCGACTGACGGAGCCCTTCCGCCCGCAGCCGTTCCCGTTCCGCGCAGACCAGAGCTTCCTCGTACAGGGATTTCCAGTCCGGGGATTCGCCCGCCGGCTCCGCCGGGTAAAGCGAAAACGGCCCGTCGTCTCCTTCGGAAAATGTCAGGATGTCCCCACAGTCTTCGTCGCGCATCGGCATGCGCACGAATATATCCAATTACCTGAGGCGTTACCAGTGATTTATGCACAACACTCAATTGTTGAAATCCACACATCCATCAACGCGTGACCGAACGTTTAC
>JAJEIH010000108.1 GCA_022827685.1 Alphaproteobacteria bacterium | reverse complement strand
CTGGAACCACATCGTCATCGACCTGCTGATCGCGGTGGCCATCGTGTTCCTGGTCATGGCGGTGCTGTTCGAGAGCTTCGTCTATCCGCTGGTCATCATGATCTCGGTGCCGCTGGCGACGGCCGGCGGCGTGCTCGGCCTCGCGGTGCTGAACCTGTTCGCCTTCCAGCCGCTCGACATGCTCACCCTGCTGGGCTTCATCATCCTGGTCGGCATCGTCGTCAACAACGCCATCCTGCTGGTCCACCAGGCGCTGTTCCATATCCGCGAGGGCGGAATGGCGCCGTCGGACGCCATAAGGGAGGCGACGAAAGACCGGCTGCGCCCGATCTACATGTCCACGCTGACCAGCATATTCGGCATGGCCCCGCTGGTGCTGTTCCCGGGTGCGGGCTCGGAGCTCTACCGGGGGCTGGGTTCCGTGGTGCTGGGCGGCCTGTCGCTCTCGGCGGTGCTGACGCTCACCATCATCCCGCCGCTGCTCGGCCTGATCCTCGCCCCGCTGGAGGAGCGCCGCCGCGGACGCCTCGAAGCGCCGGCGCCCGCAGCGGCGGAGTGACCCGGCCCGGCCGGCGGCCGGTTCGTGCTAGGATTCCGGAGGGACGGTTGTCGGAGAATTCCACCGCATGAAATTCGGCATATTCTACGAGCACCAGCTGCCGCGCCCCTGGGGGCCGGACAGCGAGCGGCGCCTGCTGGAGGAATCGCTGGCGCAGATCGAGCTGGCGGACGCGCTCGGCTACGACTACGCATGGGAGGTCGAGCACCACTTCCTGGAGGAGTATTCGCACTCCTCCGCGCCGGAAGTGTTCCTCGGCGCGGCCAGCCAGCGCACCCGCAACATCCGCCTCGGCCACGGCGTCATCCAGCTCACCACCAACCATCCGGTCCGCGTGGCGGAGAAGGTCTCGACCCTGGACCTGCTCTCCGGCGGGCGGGTGGAGCTCGGCCTCGGCGAGGCGCAGGGGCCGGTGGAGCTGCATCCCTTCGGCGTGCAGGTGCGCTCCAAGCGCGACCGCTGGATCGAGGGCGTGAAGGCCACGATCCCGCTCTTCACCGAGACCGCCTTCGAGTTCAGCGGCGCGTTCTACAGCTACCCGAAGCGCAATGTGGTGCCGAAGCCGCTGCAGAAGCCGCATCCGCCGCTCTGGGTCGCCTGCTCCAATATCGAGACCATCGAGGATGCCGGGCGCTGGGGCATGGGGGCGCTCGGCTTCCAGTTCGTCTCGCCGGAGGCGGCGCGGGCCTGGGTCAACCGCTACTACCTCAACCTCACCCGCAATCTCGACAGGATCTGCGACTACCCGGTCAATCCGAACATCGCCATGGTCTCCGGCTTCATGTGCTGCGAGACCGATGAGGAAGCCGTCGAGAAGGCGGCCGGGTGGACCTTCTTCATCTTCTGCCTCAGCCATTACGGCCGGCACGGCATCTCCGCCCCCGGCGAGACCGACCTCTGGAAGCTCTACCAGGACTGGCGCCACACGGAGAAGGCGCAGCAGGCGCTGACCGCCGGGCTGATCGGCTCGCCGGACACCATCCGCCGCAAGCTGCGCGCCTTCGCCGCCGCCAATGTGGACCAGGTGATCCTGCTGAACCAGGCCGGCCAGAACACGCATGAGGACATCTGCGCCTCGCTGGAGCTGTTCGCCCGCGAGGTCATGCCGGAGTTCCACGCGATGGAGGAGGAGCACGCGGCCTGGAAGGCGGGCGTGCTTGCCGGCGAGATCGGGCTGGAGGAGCTCTCGGTCGAGGGCGCCCGGCGCTATGCGCACCAGAACGAGGACATCGTGCGGCTCACGCCCGAGCAGCTGAAGGCGAAGATGGCGGCCAAGGAAGCGGCCGCCGCCGAATAGGAGGAACCGGCCCATGCGCGCGCTCGTTCTCGAAGGCCATGGCGGGCAGGACCGCTTCGCCTTCCGCACCGACTGGCCGGAGCCGGAGCCGGGGCCCGGCGAGGTCGTCATCCGGGTCCGGGCCTGCTCGCTCAACTACCACGACGTGTTCACCCGGCGGGGCATGCCGGGCATCAAGGTCCCGATTCCGGTCGTGCCCGGCCTCGACCTTGCCGGCGAGATCGAGGCGCTCGGCGCGGGCGTCGAGGGCTGGTCTCCCGGCGACCGGGTGCTGATCGACCCGATCTGGCCGGAGCGCGGCCTGATGGGCGAAATGCTCGATGGCGGGCTCGCGGAGAAGGCGCTCTGCTCGGCGGGCCAGCTCGTGCCGATTCCGGAAGGGGTGAGCTTCGCCCAGGCGGCGTCGCTGCCGGTCGCCTACGGCACCGCGCACCGCATGATGTTCGAGAACGGGCATGTCAAGGCGGGCGAGACGGTGCTGATCCTCGGGGCGTCGGGCGGCGTCGGCAATGCCTGCGTGCTGCTCGCCAAGGCGGTCGGCGCCCATGTCATCGCCGCCGCCAGCAGCCAGGAGAAGATCGACCGCCTGCTGGCGCTCGGCGCGGACGAAGGGCTGAACTATATCGAGACCCGGTTCGAGCGCGAGATCTGGAAGCGCTACGGCAAGCCCTTCCGGCGCTCCTATGAGGGCGGCGTGGATGTCGTGGTCAATTTCACCGGCGGCGACACCTGGGTGCCCTCGATGAAGGCGCTCAAGCGCGGCGGCCGGATGCTCACCTGCGGGGCGACGGCGGGCTTCGACCCGCAGACCGACATCCGCTACATCTGGACCTTCGAGTTGCAGATCCTCGGCTCCAACAGCTGGACCGTGGAAGGCCTGAAGGAAATGATGGCCGACATCGCCGCCGGCCGCCTCGATCCGCCCATCGATGTCGAACTGCCGCTGGAGGACGCCGCCGAAGGCGTGCGCATGCTGGAGGACCGCGAGGTCTTCGGCAAGATCGTGGTGGCGCCGTAGGGCGGACGCCGCCCCGCCGCCCCGGGCGATCCGCCCGGACCGATCCACACGGCACAGGGTTCTATGGCGCGGCTCAGGGCAGGCGCCGGCAATCGATAATGGCCTGGCCTTCCCATACCGGGAGCGGTTTCACTTCCGCGATTCTCAAGCCGGCCCGATGGGCCAGGCTTTCATAGTCCGCGAGGCTCCTCTCTCGCCCGCCGAGCAACAGGAGCATCTTATCCAAATGGCCCGGAAGCGGGCCAAAATGACGATGTGCGGGACAATCGGTCACAGAAATAGATAAAGGTCATAATATTGGCAATACGGTCGCCTCCCGGTCATCCGCACCGCCGCCACAACCCTGCTGAAAGCGGCGATTTCAGAGCCAGGCGCGCCGGCGCACTGCCAGCATCGTCGACTCCACCTGCTGGCGGCCGGCTCCCGGATGGACTTGCCCATGATCGCCGGGTAGCGTCCGTGCTCCCGCCCGACGCGGGTCCAGCTTTCCCGTAATGTGCCGGATCATGGACAGGCTCCGCAGCCTGTTCCTTCGCGGTCGCGGGGACAGCAGCCGGCGGCGGGCGGGCTTCGTTTCGAGAGGGAAGACGAGCATGAAGAAACTTGCCGTCGCCGGGCTTGCGCTCGGCGCTGCCTTCGTCGGCGGGGCGGCCGGCGCCGAGGAAGGCGCCTTTCGCGCTCTGCAAAGCGTCGAGCGCCAGTACAGCGCTTCGATCGAAGGGCCGGAAGGCCGGATCGAGGCCGCGCACTGGACAGGCACGCACACGGTCCTAGAGACCAACGGCCCGCCCTTCGGGACCGGGAGCAGCCGCGTCGTCTATCTGGCGCGCTACTGGCGCGACGGCGACACGCTGAAGAAGCTGGTCTCCCCCAGCACGGTGACGGACGCCGACGGAGACCGCCTGTTCATGGTCGCAAAACGCAGCAACACCCCTGTCGGCCGGGGCGAGATCGGGGGCGGCACCGGCAAATATGCCAGCGTGAAAGGCTCCTGCCGCTACGTCATCGAGTATGTCGGCGAAGAGCAGACGACGATCGTGGTGGATATGACCTGCGACTGGACGCGGTGAGCCCCGGACAGGCGCGCACTCCGCCCGCCTCCGGGACCTGTTCTTGCGGGACCACCACCCTGCCGGACGGCGGCGGCGTCAATCCGGCTGTCCAGCGAGTGGCGCCGTAGCGGGAACGCAACTCTGCGGCGGGGGTCTGGCGCGCCCTGGAGGACTCGAACCTCCGACCTGCGGATTAGAAGTCCGCTGCTCTATCCAGCTGAGCTAAGGGCGCGCATGTCCGCTCACCCGGCGACCCGGTTCCAGCGGAAATTGTCCGCATAGGCCTTCGGTCTCACGCGGCGCTGCTGCGGGGCGCGCAGGCTGTATTCGAGGCCGCGCTTCTCGCAATAGGCGACCGCCGCCTCCTGCGTCGCGAATTCCAGCCGGACCTGCTGGCGGGTGTCGCGGGAGCTGGTCCAGCCCATGAGGGGGTCAAGCTGTCGGGCCGTTTCCTGCTCGAACTCGACCACCCACATGCCGGTCCGCCCACGGCCCTGCTGCATCGCCGTGCGGGTCGGGCTGAAGATGCATGCTCGCATGGCCTCGCTCGCGCTCCATCGCCTCGCTGCAACGGGGTCCTTATCCGCCCGGAGCGTTCGCGGGTCAAGCCGCGCCGTGCGCGAGCGCCGCCCTTCCGGGCCAGGCGGCCGTGTCGTCCAGCTCCTCCTCGATGCGCAGCAGCCGGTTGTATTTCGCCAGCCGGTCGGAGCGGGCGAGCGAGCCGGTCTTGATCTGCCCGCAGCCGGTCGCGACGGCGAGGTCGGCGATGGTCGCATCCTCGGTCTCGCCCGAGCGGTGCGACACCACCGCCCGCCAGCCGGCATTCATCGCAAGCGCCGTGACGTCGAGCGCCTCGGTCAGGGTGCCGATCTGGTTGACCTTGACGAGCACCGCATTGCCCGCGCCCTCGCCAAGCCCCCGCGCGAGGCGCTCGGGGTTGGTCGCGAACAGGTCGTCGCCGACAAGCTGCACCCGGTCGCCAAGGCGCTCCGTCAGCGCCTTCCAGCCCTCCCAGTCGTCCTCGGCCATGCCGTCCTCGACCGAGACGATGGGGAAGCGCGCGCAAAGCCCGGCCAGATAGCCGGCCATGCCGTCCGAATCGAGCGTGCGTCCCTCGCCCTCCAGCCGGTAGCGCCCGTCCGCCCAGAACTCGGTGGCGGCGGCGTCGAGCGCAAGCGCCACGTCCTCGCCCGGCCGGTAGCCCGCCTTCTCGATCGCGCGCATGACGAAGCCGAGCGCTTCGTCCGCGCTGGAAAGCGCCGGCGCGAATCCGCCCTCGTCGCCGGTATTGACGCTCTGGCCCGCCTCCAGCAGCAGCGCGCGCAGCGCGTGGAACACCTCCGCGCCTGCGCGCACCGCCTCGGCGAAGCTCTCCGCGCCTACGGGCACGATCATGAATTCCTGGATGTCGATGGGGTTGTCGGCATGCGCGCCGCCGTTCAGCACATTCATCATCGGCACCGGCAGCACATGTGCGCCCAGGCCGCCGACATAGCGGTAGAGCGGCTGGCCGGCCGCCGCCGCCGCCGCCTTCGCCGAGGCGAGGCTGACGCCGAGGATCGCATTGGCGCCGAGCCGGCTCTTGTTCGCCGTGCCGTCGAGCCCGATCAGCGTGCGGTCGAGGCGGCGCTGCTCCTCCGCCTCCATGCCGCCGAGCGCGTCGAAAATTTCGCCATCGACCGCATCGCAGGCCCCGAGCACGCCCTTGCCGCCATAGCGCGCCGGGTCGCCGTCGCGGCGCTCATGCGCCTCATGCGCGCCGGTGGAGGCGCCGGACGGCACGGCGGCCCTGCCCATCGAGCCGTCCTCCAGATGCACCTCGACCTCGACGGTCGGGTTGCCGCGGCTGTCCAGCACCTCGCGGGCGTGGATGTCGGTGATGGCGGTCATGCGGTCCTCTCGGGATGCCTCTTCGCAATCGCATCGTGGGCGATGAGCGTTTCCAGAATGTCGGCGAGCCGGTCCAGCGGGATCATGTTGGGGCCGTCGCTGGGGGCCTTGTCCGGGTCCCGATGGGTCTCCATGAACACGCCGGCGACGCCGACGGCGACGGCCGCGCGGGCCAGCACCGGCGCGAATTCGCGCTGCCCGCCGCTCCTGCCGCCAAGCCCGCCCGGCTGCTGCACGGAATGGGTGGCGTCGAAAATGACGGGCCAGCCGGTCCGCGCCATCTCCGGCAGCGCGCGCATGTCCGAGACCAGCGTGTTGTAGCCGAAGGAGGCGCCGCGCTCGGTCAGCAGGATGCGTTCATTGCCCGCGCCCGAAACCTTGTCCGCCACATGCGCCATGTCCCAGGGGGCGAGGAACTGGCCCTTCTTCACATTCACCGCCGCCCCGGTTTTCGCCGCCGCGACCAGCAGGTCGGTCTGGCGGCAGAGGAAGGCCGGGATCTGCAGGATGTCCACCGCCTCGGCCGCCGGCGCGCAGTGCCCCGGCTCATGCACGTCCGTCAGCACCGGGCAGCCGAACCGTTCGCGGACCCCGGCCAGGATGTCCAGCCCCGGCCCCATGCCGACGCCGCGCGGGCTCCCCGCCCCGGTGCGGTTCGCCTTGTCGTAGGAGGACTTGTAAACGAGGGGCAGGCCGAGGCGCGCGGTCATGGCGGCCAGCGCCTCGGCCGTCTCCAGCGCATGCGCCCGGCCCTCGATCGCGCAGGGACCCGCGATGAGCGCCAGTGGCAGCCGGTTGCCGAACCGGACGGGACCCACCGGGACCTCGCGCATCAGACCAGCCGCGACTGCGTGACGGCAGCCTCCACGAAGGACTTGAAGAGCGGGTGGGGATCGAAGGGCCGCGAGCGCAACTCAGGGTGGAACTGCACCCCGATGAACCAGGGATGGTCCTCGATCTCGACGATCTCCGGCAGGCTGCCGTCGGGCGACAGGCCGGAGAAGCGCAGCCCCTTCGCCTCAAGCCGGTTGCGGTAGCGGATATTCACTTCATAGCGGTGGCGGTGGCGCTCCTCGACCAGCAGCGCGTCGTAGATTCCGGCGACCTGGCTGCCGGCCGCGAGTCGGGCGGTGTGGTTGCCGAGGCGCATGGTGCCGCCCTTGTCGTCGGCCTCGGAGCGGTGTTCGACCTGCCCGTCGGCGATCCACTCCTCCAGGAGCCCGACCACCGGCTCCGGCGTCGGCCCGAACTCCGTCGAGCCCGCCTCTTCGAGCCCCGCCAGCGACCGCGCCGCCTCGATCACCGCCATCTGCATCCCGAAGCAGATGCCGAAATAGGGCACCTTGCGCTCGCGGGCGAACCGCGCGGCGCCGATCTTGCCGGCGGTCCCGCGCTCGCCGAAGCCGCCCGGCACCAGGATGCCGTGGACGCCGTCGAGACGGCCGACAATATCCCCCCGGTCGAACTGTTCCGCCTCCACCCAGTCTTCCTCAACATGTACATTATTGGCGATGCCGCCGTGGCGGAGCGCTTCCGAGAGCGACTTGTAGGCGTCCCTGAGCTCCGTGTACTTGCCGACGATGGCGATGCGCACGCTGCCTTCCGGCGAGCGTATGCGCCGGGTGATCTCGCGCCAGCGCGCAAGGTCCGGCTCCGGATGCCGGGGAAGGCCGAAGCCGGCCAGCACCTCGCCGTCGAAGCCCTGCTCGTGATAGGCGGCCGGCACGGCGTAGATCGGGTCCGCATCGTGAGCGGAAATCACCCGGCTCACGCCGATATTGCAGAAGAGCGCGATCTTGCGCCGCGCGTCCTCGGGCAGCGGGTTCTCCGAGCGGCAGAGCAGCATGTCCGGCTGGATGCCGAGGCCGAGCAGCTCCTTGACCGAATGCTGGGTCGGCTTGGTCTTGATCTCGCCGGCCGAGCGGATGAAGGGCACCAGGGTGAGATGCACGAACATCGAGCGCTGCGGCCCGAGCTCCTGGCGCAACTGGCGGATCGCCTCCAGATAGGGCAGGCCCTCGATGTCGCCGACCGTGCCGCCGATCTCGACCAGCACGAAATCCTCGCCGTCCAGCCCCGCCTGCATGAACTCCTTTATCGCGTCGGTGACATGCGGGATGACCTGCACGGTCGCGCCCAGATAGTCGCCGGCGCGCTCGCGGTCGAGCACCTGCTTGTAAACCTTGCCGGTGGTGACGCTGTCGTTGCGGGTGGCGTCATTGCCGGTGAAGCGCTCGTAGTGGCCGAGGTCGAGGTCGGTCTCCGCGCCGTCCGCGGTCACGAATACCTCGCCGTGCTGGTAGGGGCTCATCGTGCCCGGATCGACATTGAGATAGGGGTCGAACTTGCGCATCCGGACCCGGTAGCCGCGCGCCTGCAGGAGCGC
Organism: Alphaproteobacteria bacterium; assembly: GCA_022827685.1. Lineage (GTDB taxonomy): Bacteria > Pseudomonadota > Alphaproteobacteria > Bin95 > Bin95 > Bin95. Next base: position 20,457 of record JAJEIH010000108.1, on the reverse strand, counting down.
GCCGAGCGAGGCGGCGGCCAGTCCCTTGCCAAGCGACGATGACACGCCGCCCGTCACGAAAATGAAGCGCGGAACCTGCTCCCCGCTCACTGGCCGAGCGGCGCCGCGGGCCCGGAGGGGGCCTCCTGCGCCGGGCGGTCCAGAATCGACGTGGGCTCGCGCGTCGTGGACATCATGATCGCGAGGAAGAGGCTGACCGCGAAGAAGCCCGCCGCCAGCCACATGGTGATGGTGGTGAGCATGTTGCCGGCGCCGCGCCCGGTCATCAGCCCGCCGCCGGCGCCGCCCCCGCCACCGATGCCGAGCCCGCCGCCCTCGCTCCTCTGGAGCAGCACGACGGAGACCAGCGCAATGCAGATCAGCACATGGACGACAAGGGCCACTTCGATCACGGCTCTGGGTCCTCGCGGCAGCGCGCCGGGCAGGGCCGGCGCCAGGACGAACGGAATGTCGGACGGGAGGGATATGTAGCCCGATTCCCGTTCGTCCGCCAGCCCAAAAAGCCGCCTGGCCGCGCTGCATCCCGCCGGGGCCGGCCTGTTTTCCACCGGGCCCGGGCGCAGGAGGGATGCGGGGCTGCGCGGCGGGCATGCGAGAGGGTAGAGTGGCGGCGGACTCGATGAGAGGGAGACGGGGGATGGGCGGACGGCTCGAAGGCAGGACCGCACTGGTGACGGGGGCGGGTTCCGGCATCGGGCGTGCGACGGCGCTGCTGCTGGCAGGCGAGGGGGCGCATGTCGTCGCGACCGATATCGACGCGGGTGCGGCGGAGGAGACCGCGGCCGGCGCCGGGGGGTCGATGACCGTGCTCGCCCACGACGTGACCGACGCCGGCGCCTGGGAGCGCGCCGTCGCGGCCGCCGCCGGGACCGATGGCGGCCTCTCCATCCTGGTCAACAATGCCGGAATCGCGCCCAAGGCGACCATCGAGCAGGAGACGCTGGAAGGCTGGCGGCGGGTCCATGAGGTCTGCCTCGACAGCGTCTATCTCGGCTGCCATGCGGCGCTGCCCGCCATGGCGGAGCGCGGCGGCGGGTCCATCGTCAACATCTCCTCGGTTGCCGCACTCCGGGGTGTGGCAGTCTATGCGGCCTACTGCTCGGCCAAGGCGGGCGTCCACATGGTCACCAAGACCATCGCGCTGCATTGCGGCCGGCGCGGCTACAACATCCGCGCGAACTCGGTGCATCCGGGGCCCATCGACACGCCGATCCTCGACCCCGACCGCGAGCGCTTCGGCCAGCGCGCCATCGACGCCCGCGCCGAGGCGATCCCGCTCGGCCGCATCGGCCGGCCGGAGGAAGTCGCGCAATGCGTGGCCTTCCTCGCCTCGGACGACTCCAGCTTCGTCAACGGCACCGAACTCGTCGTGGACGGCGGCTTCTGCGCGAAATAGGGGGAGAACCCGGGATGACCGGACGGATCGAAAGCAAGATTGCGCTGATTACCGGCGGCGCCTCGGGGCTGGGGGCGGCGACGGCGGCGATGTTCCTGCGCGAGGGCGCGCGCGTTGCGATAACCGACATTGACGAGGCGAAGGGCAGGGCGCTCGCGGCGGAGTTGGGGCCGGACGCGGCCTTCATCCGCCACGACGTGACCGACGAGGCGGCCTGGGAGGCAGCGGTCGCGGACACGGTGGAGCGCTTCGGCGGGCTCAACATCCTGGTGCAGAGCGCCGGCATCGGCCTCACCAAGCCCGTCACCGAGATCGAGCTGGAGGAATGGCGGCTGGTGCATGCCATAGACCTCGACGGCGTGTTCCTCGGCTGCAAGCACGCCATCCCCGCCATCGCCGCCCATTGCCGGGAGACGGACGGCGCGGGCGCCATCGTCAATATCTCCTCGATCGCGGGCGTCATCGCCGGGCACAACATGGCCGCCTACAACTCCGCCAAGGCCGGGGTCCGGCACCTCTCCAAGTCGGTTGCGCTGCATTGCGCCCGGCAGGGCCTGCCGATCCGCTGCAACTCGGTGCATCCGACCTTCATCGATACGCCGATCCTCGACCGCTACAAGGAGCATTTCGGAACCGAAGAGGCGCTCAGGAAGCTCGCCCGGCAAGTGCCCATCGGGCGCGTCGGCCGGGCGGAGGAAGTCGCCTGGGCCATCCTCTACCTCGCCTCGGACGAGAGCAGCTTCACCACCGGCTCGGAACTCTTCGTGGACGGCGGCATCGCCGCGATGTGAGAGCGTGTCCATGAGCCCCTGGCGCCTCTGGGCCGCGGTCGTAGCGCCGTTCGGCCTCGGCTATTTCATGTCCTACCTGCTGCGCGCGGTGAACGCCGTGGTGGTGGCGGACCTGGAGCGCGATGTCGGCGTGACGGCCGAGGGGCTCGGGCTGATTACGGCCGCCTACCTGTTCGGCTTCGGCGCCTTCCAGCTGCCGCTCGGCGTGCTGCTGGACCGGTTCGGGCCGCGGCGGGTGCAGGCCTGCCTGCTCATGGTCTCGGCGCTCGGCTCCGTCCTGTTCGCGGCGGGCGGGTCGGCGGATATGCTGGTGGGAGCGCGCCTCCTGATCGGGCTCGGCTTCGCCGGCGGGCTGATGGCGTCCTTCAAGGCCGTGGTGCTCTGGGCGCCGCCCGAGCGCGTGCCGCTGTTCAACGCGCTCGTCATGGTATTCGGCGGCTTCGGGGTGCTGGCGGCGACGGAGCCTGCGCACATGGCCGTGGCGGCCTGGGGCTGGCGGGCCGTTTTCGCGGGGCTCGGCGGGGCGGTCGCGCTCGCGGCCTCCGCCATCTTCCTGCTGGCGCCGCGCGAGAAGCCGGACATGCTGAGCAGCGGCGGCTTCCGGGCGCAGCTCGCCGGCATCGCCCATGTCTATCGGGACCGCACCTTCTGGAGCCTCGCGCCGATCATCGCGGGAACCTGCGGGGCTCATATCGCGCTCCAGACGCTCTGGGCCGCGCCCTGGCTGCGCGATGTGGGTGGCCTCGACCCCGAGCAGACCGCCTCGACGCTCTTCCTGATGGCGGCGGCCTTCATCGTCGGCATCCTGCTCTCCGGCGCGCTCGGCGACTGGGCGAACCGGCGCGGCATCCCGCTCATGGCGGTGGTCGAGGCCATCGTGGCGGTCTTCGTCGTCTCGCTGCTCGCCATCGTGCTGGGTCTCTGGCCGCCCGCCACGGCGTTCTGGGCGGTGTTCGCCATGACCGGCCAGATGACCATTCTCTCCTATGCCTATCTCTCGGCCTATTTCGGCTCCGTACTGGCGGGCCGCGCCAACACCGCGCTCAACCTGCTGGTCTTCCTCGGCGCCTTCGCCATCCAGTACGCCATCGGCGGCGCGCTGGACTTCTGGGAGGCCGAGGAGGGCCGCTATCCCGAAGAGGCCTACCGGGCCGCTTTCGGAGGCCTGCTCGCGCTCCAGCTTGTCGCCTGGGCGTGGTACCGCCTCTCGCGGCCGAGATAGGCGCCGGCTCAGCGTCTCCCGGCCCATCGGATTGCGGCCCAGGCCGCCGCTCCGAAGACGGCGAAGGCTGCGGTCAGCGGGTATATCGTGCCGTCGAAACCGAGCGCCACCGCCGCCCCGAGCGGAATCGAGATGAAAGTGGAGAGCGACGAGACCACAGCCGAGCCGACGCCGGCGATATGGCCAAGGGGCTCCATCGCCAGGGCGATGAGGTTGCCGAACAGCAGGCCGATGCAGAGGAAGACGGCGAACAGGCAGACGATGAAGAGCCAGAGCGGCGGAAGCCCCCCGAAGGCGAACGCCGCCGCCCACCCGGCCGCCGAGAGGAGCGCCATCGTCATTGTCGCCGCCCTGACGAGCCGCTGCATGCCGTATTTCGTCACGAGGCGGCCGTTTGCGAGCGAGGCGGCCGCGATGGCGAGCGCGAGCAGGGCGAAATAGAGCGGGAAGAGCGCGCCGGTCGTGTAGGCTTCCTGGAAGACCTGCTGGGCGCAGCTCAGATAGGTGACGAACGCTGCGAACACGAAACCGGTGGCCAGCGTATAGCCGAGAGACGCCCGGATCCTCAGCACTTCGAGAACGCCCGCGCCGATGGCCCGCGGGGAAAACGGCCGGCGCCGCGCGGGCGGGAGCGTTTCCGGCTGGCGAAGCCCGAACCATGCAAAGGCGACCCCGGCGACCGCAAGGAAGGCGAAGAAGATCGCGCGCCAGCCGCCGAGCCACTGGACCGCCTGACCGAGCGCCGGGGCCACTGCCGGAACGAGAATGAAGACGGCCATCGCGAAGGACAGGATGCGCGCCATCCGGGTTCCTTCATACCGGTCGCGCACCAGCGCCATGACCACGACCCGCGGCCCCGCCGCCCCGAAGCCCTGTAGCACGCGGCCCGCGATCATCGTCTCGAAGTCCGGCGCGAAGACGCTCATGAGGCATCCGGCCGCGAACAGCGCGAGGCCGGCGTGAATGGCCGGCCTGCGCCCTATGCGGTCGGAGAGCGGGCCGAAGATCATCTGGCCGAGGCCGAGCCCGAGGAACGCGGCGGTTATCACGAACTGCACGTCGTTCGGCCGCGCCGCCCCGAGATCGCGGCCGATCGCCGGCAGGGCAGGCAGCATCGCGTCGATGGCGAGCGCGACGAGAGACATCAGCAACGCGATGAGCGGCACGAACTCGCCGGGGCGAAGGGGAGGGCGCTTCGACACCGGCGCGGCCCTCAATCGATTCGGGGAGCCGCAGTCCTTACGGCTCGACAGGGCGGTCCGCCGGTTGAGCCTGCCTCATGTCCAGCAGCAGCCGGTCGAGCAGGGCATCCAGCCCTTCGTAGCGCCGCCGCGCCGCCAGCGCGAGCGCTTCGAGCACGAAGGCCGGGGTTGCGCCGGGCAGCACGATGCTCGCGTCCGCGGGCGCGGGACCGCCCGGCGCCTGCAAATCCAGGAACGCCACCTCGTCGCGGTCGTTTTCGGACATGTCGAGCCGCCACATTTCGGTGACGCCCAGATCCCGGTAGAAGGACGGCTTGCCGCGGTCGGCGTGGCTGCGCTCGACCTCCAGCACCAGGTCGGGCGGCGTTTCGCGAGCGAACCGGTCCAGCGCCTCATTGCCTTCCTCGACCGCAGCAAGATAACGCCGGACCTTTACGCCGACGTAATAGCACGCATCGGGTTCGGCTTCCCTGTCGCCGGGGCCGCGGAACCGCGTCGATCCCATGCCCTGGACGGGAAAGCCCTTGCGGTCGAGCGACATCATGACGAGGTCCGAACTGGACGACCGGTTCTCATGCGACGCCGAGGGCGCCATGAACGAAATCGATCCCGTCACGGGGTCGATGAAGACCCGCCTGAAACACTCGCTCCAGTCGATCCGCGCCATGTCCCGGAAGCACTCGGGAGGAACCTGCAGGCTCATGAAGCGCGACCCCATCCTGCCGGTGCTGGTCTCGAAGAGATAAGCCATGACGCGGCCTCCCGCCCTCGGGCCTTGCCTCCATGCTACCCCCGCGCCATGCCGCTGTCATCGGCCGGGAACCGCTCAGGGCAGGTAGGCGCCCCCGTTCACATGGATGGTGGCGCCGGTGATGTAGGCGCTTTCCGGGCGGCAGAGATGCACGACCGTCTCGGCGACTTCCTCCGGGCGGCCTTGGCGGCCGACGGCGATCGGCACGGCGCTTGCCTGCCCGGGGCTGAGCCCGCCGGGGTCGCGCACCGTGTCGATCACGCCCGGCACCACGCAATTGACGGTGACGCCGGCAAGGCCGAACTCCTTCGCCAGCCCCTTGGTGAAGCCGATCAGCCCCGCCTTGGCGGCGCTGACATGGGCGCGCTCCGCCATGCCCATATGCGCGGAGACGCCGCCCATATTCACGATCCGCCCCCAGCCCTTCGCCTGCATGGACCCCAGCACGGCGCGGGCGCAGAGATAGGCCCCTTCGAGGACGACCGCCTGCGCCTCGCGCCAGTCGGCGAGCGTCGAGTCGAGGAAGGGCACATGGCGGCGGATGGCGGCATTGTTGACCAGGATATCCACCGGACCCGCCGCCGCCGCCATCGCCGCGACGGCCGCCTCGTCGGTCACGTCCGCCATGTGCAGCGAGGCGGAGCCGCCCGCCGCCTCGACCTCCGCCACGACCGCGCGGGCCGCCTCCTCCGCCCGCCGCGTGTTGACGCAGACATGCGCGCCGTCGCGCGCAAGGCGCAGGCAGATTTCGCGGCCGATATTGCGGCTGGCGCCGGTGACGAGGGCTGTCTTTCCGGAAAGCGGCCCGCCGCCGCTCACTGGCATGCGAGGCACTCTTCGTAATCGACCCTGAGCGGCGCTTCGTCCTGCCGCGCCACGCGCTTGCCGCCCACCGCCTCGGCGCGCTGGAGCGACTTGGAGCGGCAGTAGTAGAGGCTCTTCAGGCCGCGCTTCCAGGCCATCGCGTGCAGGCCGTGCAGGTCGCGCTTGTGGATGTCGGCGGGCAGGAAGAGGTTGACCGACTGGGCCTGGTCCACCATCGGCGCGCGCTCGGCGGCGAGGTCCACGATCCAGCGCTGGTCGAGCTCGAACGCCGTCTTGAACACCGCCTTCTGGTCGTCGGTCAGGAAGTCGAGATGCTGCACCGAGCCCTCATTGACCGTGATCGAGGACCAGGTCTCCTCGTCATTGCGCCCGGCCGCCTCCAGCACGGCCTCCAGATAGCGGTTGCGCACGGCGAAGGAGCCGGAGAGCGTCTTGTGGGTATAGGCGTTGGCCGCAAGCGGCTCGATGCCGGGCGAGGCGCCGCCGCAGATGATCGAGATGGAGGCGGTCGGCGCAATCGCCGTCTTGTTGGAGAAGCGCTCGGCCACGGCGAAATCGGCGGCGTCCGGGCAGGGGCCGCGCTCTTCCGCCAGGCGCTTCGACGCGGCGCCGGTATCCGCCTGGATATGCGAGAACATGCGCCGGTTCCAGACCGACGCCATGACGGACTCGAAGGGCACGCCCATGCTCTGCAGGAAGCTGTGGAAGCCCATCACGCCGAGCCCCACCGAGCGCTCCCGCATCGCCGCATAGGCGGCCGTGCTCATGGACTCGGGCGCGTTCCGGATGAAGTCCTCCAGAACATTGTCGAGGAAGCGCATCACGTCCCCGATGAAGCCCGGCGCCTTTTCCCATTCCAGATAGCGCTCGAGATTGAGGGAGGAGAGGCAGCACACGGCCGTGCGCTCGCCGCCGCGATGGTCCGGCCCGGTCGGCAGCACGATTTCCGCGCAGAGGTTCGAGGTCTTCACCTCCAGGCCCGCCAGCTTGTGGTGCTCCGGCCGCGCGCGGTTCACATGGTCGATGAAGATGAGATAGGGCTCGCCCGTCTCGATCCGCGCCGTCAGGATTCGGATCCAGAGGTCGCGGGCGCGGATGCGGTTCTGCACGCTATGGTCGCGCGGGCTGATGAGCGCCCATTCCTCGTCCGCCTCGACGGCGCGCATGAAGGCGTCCGGCACCAGCACGCCGTGATGCAGGTTGAGCGCCTTGCGGTTGGGGTCGCCTCCCGTGGGACGCCGCAGCTCCACGAACTCCTCGATCTCCGGGTGGCTCGCCTGCATGTAGACCGCCGCCGAGCCGCGTCGGAGACTGCCCTGGCTGATGGCCAGCGTGAGCGAATCCATGACGCGCACGAAGGGGATGACGCCGGAGGTGCGTCCGTTCTGGCCGACCTTCTCGCCGATGGAGCGCAGATTGCCCCAATAGCTGCCGATGCCGCCGCCGCGCGCCGCCAGCCACACATTCTCCGTCCAGAGCCCGACGATCCCCTCCAGGCTGTCATCGGCCTCGTTCAGGAAGCAGGAGATCGGCAGGCCGCGCTTCGTGCCGCCGTTGGACAGCACGGGCGTCGCCGGCATGAACCAGAGCCGGGAAATGTAGTCGTAGAGGCGCTGGGCATGCGCGCTGTCGTCGGCGAAATGCCCGGCGACGCGGGCGAACAGGTCCTGGTAGGATTCGCCCGGCATCAGGTAGCGGTCCTCCAGCGTCTCCCTGCCGAATTTCGTCAGCAGCGCGTCGCGGCCGCGGTCGAGCGCCACGCGGATTCCGCGCTCGTTCTGATAGACCTCATGGGCGGTGAGGCCGCGCAGCAGCGGCGCCGCGTCGTCCGTCGCGCGGTCCCGGAGCTCCAATGCGCCTGCACCGTCCATGTCTTGCCTCCACACACAACCGGTACGCAGTTTTTTGCCATTACCCACAACATCTTGCGTGTCGCGGTCGCAACGGCCGAACCTTCAGTGTAACGGAAAGGCAGCCCGGATGCACACGGAAAAGTGATGAACCGGTCCGGCCGGGATGCTGGCGCCGGCCTCGTCCGGGCTGTAATTTGGCGCCGGGCGCCTCGGGAGGAGGGGACTCCGGGTGATGCGAATTCTGGGATTTGCCGTTGCGGCCGCGCTGTTTGCGGGCATGGCCGCGCCGGGGGCAGCGGCCGACATCGACGGGGCGAAGCTGTTCAAGAAGAAATGCACGACCTGCCACCGCCTCGACGAGACCGGCAAGAAGAAGGTCGGCCCGAACCTCTGGGGCGTGGTCGGCCGGCCCATCGCCTCGGCGCCGGGCTTCAAGTATTCCAAGGGTCTCGGCAGGCACAAGGGCAAGACCTGGACGGAGGAAAACCTGGACGCCTGGCTCACCAAGCCCAGGGCGTTCGCAAAGGGCACGCGCATGGCGTTTCCGGGCTTCAGGAAAGCCGAACAGCGCGCGGCCGTCATCGCTTATCTGAGGAGTGCGGTTGAATGAGGGCACTGCTGGCGGGAGTCATGGCGCTCGCCTGCGTTTCCGGGGCGCAGGCGGCAACGCCGGAGCGCGTCCGCATCGCGGGCGAGGTCATCGACACCTGGTGCTATGTCACCGAGATCATGTTCGCCGAGGGCACGGCGCACCACCAGTGCGCGGTCTGGTGCGCGGTCGGCGGCATTCCCGTCTCCATCAAGGGCGATGACGGGACGGTCTATATGGTGCTCCGCATCGAGGACGAGGACCCGGTGGACAATCCGCGCGTCATCGACATCCAGTCCCACCGGGTCACGGTGGACGGCGACCTCTACAGGCGCGACGGCGTCAACTACCTGATCGTGACCCAGGTCGCGGAGGACGGCGGCGTCGTCAACCTGACCCACGAAGAATACGGCATCATGCCGTTCGGGGAGTAAGGCCCATGCGTATCCTGTCTGCTCTCGCGGGCCTCGCGCTGATCGCCGGGCCCGCCTTCGCCGCCGAGGAATGGGGCATCGAGCACGAGGAGAAGGCGCGGCTGACCGTGACCGTCGTCGATATCGCCTGCGTGCTCACGGGCGACTGCCCGGAGAATTGCGGCGGCGGCAAGCGCCAGCTCGGCCTGCTCACCGAGGAGGGCCGGCTCATCCCGGCCGCGAAGAACTTCGACCCCTTCGCCGGCACGCAGGCCGACCTCGTGCCCTTCTGCGGCAAGAAGACGATCGTTGACGGGCTGCTGATCGAGAACCCGAAGCTGCCGATGTTCGCCGTCCAGTTCAAGAAATCCGCGGACCCGGACGGCAAGTGGGCCCGGGGCAACTGGTTCGTCAAGGAATGGGCCAAGGCCAATCCGGACAAGGAGGCGGGCCAGTGGTTCCGCCACGATGCGCGCATCGTGGCCAAGATCGAGCGCACCGGCAAACTCGGCATCCCCGGCCTCAAGCTCGAGGAATAGGCGCCGCGCCGGGGGCAGCCCGACCGCCGCCGGCCGTCGCTTTCCCCCTCCGGCGGCGCGGCGTATCGACCGGTTTCCGGGCCTTGTCTCCCGGAAGCCCCGCCGTATAGTCCGCCGGCAGTCCGGCGGCTGCATCAATTCGATCCGGCGTGGCGCGTGAACTGACCGGCCGGGCGACGGCTGTCTTTGGGGGGACGCAGTTTGACAATGATGAGCCGGACGTGACGCTCCTTGCCGAACTGCGCGCCGACGCCGCCTCGGCGAAACTGTTCGCGGCGGTGTTCGTCGGTCTGGCGATGGGCGTCGTTCTCGTTATCGGCGCGGTTGCGATCTCGGCCCTGATCTTTTCCGGAACGATGGCGCCGCTGGCGGTCCGCGGCGCCGGACTGGTGCTGTTCGGCACCTTCGTCCTGTGCCTGGCCATCGCCCTGACCGGCGGCTACAGGGGCGCCGTCTCCGCGCCGCAGGACGCTCCGGTCGCCGTGGTGGTCAGCGTCGCGGCGGCCGCGGGCGCAAGCATGGTCGGCGCCGCCGGCGAGACCCTGTTCATGACCCTCGTCGTCATCCTGATCCTGACGACGACGGCCGCTGGCGCCTGCATCGCTCTGGTCGGCCGGGTTCGCACCGCCGGCGTTCTCCGTTTCGTGCCCTATCCGGTAGTGGGCGGCTATCTGGCCGGCGCCGGCTGGATTCTGGCGCTGGCCGCGTTCGCCATCATGTCGGGCGTCGTTCCGGACTGGGAATCGCTGCCCCGTTTCGTCGAACCGCCCTTGCTCTGGAAGTGGCTGCCCGGCGTCGCCTATGTCGCGGCGCTGCGCCTCGCCCTGGCGCGCTGGAGCCATTTCCTTGTCATGCCGGTGTCCTTCGTTCTCGCCGCAGGGCTCTACCATCTGGGGCTGGCGTTGCTCGACATCTCCGACGCGGAAGCCGCCGCCGCAGGGCTCCTGTTCCCCAACATTGCGGAACACCGGCTGTGGCCCGCCTTCCATCCCGGCGATTTCGTCCATGTGGACTGGAGCGTCGTGATTGCGCAAGCGCCGAACATCCTGATTGTCGTCCCGGTGGTGCTGATTTCGCTGCTGATGGACCTCAGGGGCATTCAGGCCGCGAGCGGCGTCGAACTCGATCTCGACCGGGAATTCCGGGCGGCCGGTCTGGCGAACATGATCGCGGCGCTGGGCGGCGGCAGTCCGCCCGGCTACCACACCGTCTCCTGTTCGCTGCCCAGCCGCATGTTCGGGGCCTACAGCCGGCTGACGGGGATCGCCGCCGCGGCTTTTGTGGCCGCGGTCCTGTTCGGCGGCGGCGGTGTGCTGCAATGGTTCCCTGTATCGCTGATGGGCGGCCTGACCCTCTTCATCGGCTTCGACCTGCTGAAGAACTTCCTGTTCGGCAGCCGCCTGAGACGGTTCTCGGCGGACTACGCCGTCGTTCTTCTCGTTTTCTTGACCGTTGCCGTTTTCGGCTTCGTCGAAGGGGTGGTGGCGGGCCTGGCGATCGCGGCGATACTCCTGGCCGTCCGCCTCGCCCGGATAGACCCGGTCGAAGCCGCCTATACCCTGCGCGAGCGCCACAGCACGGTGAAGCGCCCCATGTCGCACCGGGCCATCCTGCTGGAGCGCGGCAACGGCGTGCGGGTCTACCGGTTGCGCGGTTACATCTTCTTCGGCAGCGCGCACACGCTCGTCGACCGGCTCAGGGAACCCCTGCGGGAGGATCCGCCGCCATTGTGCATCCTGCTGGATTGCACGGACGTGGCCGGTTTCGATACATCGGCCCTGGACGCCCTCGGCGGTTTCGCCGCCGCCGCGTCTTCCCTGGGCGTCCGGATCGTCGCGGTCGCGCCGGCGGAGCGTCAGCGGACGGACCTGCAACGCAGCATCTCCGACAGGCTGCCGGGCGCGGGTCTGCTCGTGGAACGGGAGATCGACCGCGCGCTGGAACTGTGCGAGGACATGGCGATCGCCGAGGGGTCGCGTTCGTGCGGCGCCGGATGGGAAGGCCTCAGGACGCGGATGATCGCCGATACGATGCGCTATCTGGACCGGCAGGTGATGTTCGAGGAATTGGTCGAGCGGCTCGACCCCTGGCTCGAAAGCCGCACATACGCCGCCGGACAGACGGTCGCGGCGGCGGGCGGGGAACAGGACGGCATGGGCCTGGTCGCGGAGGGGCGGCTCTCCGTGTTCGACGAGGACGGGAAGAGGCTGCGCCAGCACGGCCCGGGCGACGTCCTTTCGGTTCAGGCCGCGTTCGGAGACTACCGGGCGCCGTCGGATGCGGTCGCCGAAGACCGATGCCGCATCATGCTGTTGACGCCCGTCGCCCGGCGGGTATTGGAGAACGACGACCCCCGGCTGGCCCTGGAGTTCGACAGATATGTGATGTCGTCCCGGATCCGGCCGCCGGATCCGATGGCTTCCGTCGCATGAACCCCGTCGCGGAACATTCGATCCCGCAGACCGGGACGGAACGCTAAGCGCCGTCGCCGACGAAGGGGTTTCCGGCCCTCTCGGCGGCGAAGGTGGACATCGGCCCGTGCCCCGGCAGGAAGGCGATGTCCGTGCCGAGCGGCCAGAGTTTGGTGCGGATCGAGCGGATCAGCGCCTCATGGTCGCCGCCCGGCAGGTCGGTGCGGCCGACCGAGCCCTGGAACAGCACGTCGCCCACCACCGCCAGGTTCGAGGGCCGGTGGAAGAAGATCACATGGCCCGGCGTGTGGCCGGGGCAGTGGCGCACTTCCAGCACCAGGTCGGAGACCGTCACCTCGTCGCCCTCGTCGAGCCAGCGCGCGGGCTCGAAGGCGAGTGCCGGCCCGAAGCCGAGCTGCTCCGCCTGCTCCGGCAGGCCCTCGATCAGGAAGCGGTCGGCCTCATGCGGGCCTTCGATGGGCACGCCAAGGCGGTCGGCGAGCGCGCCCGCGCCGGCGGCGTGATCGACATGGCCGTGGGTCAGCAGGATCTTCTCGACCGTCACCCCCGCCTGCTCCACGGCGGCAAGGATGCGCGGCAGGTCGCCGCCGGGGTCGATCACCGCGCCCGTCATGGTCGCCTCCGACCAGACGATCGAGCAGTTCTGCTGGAACGGCGTGACCGGAACGACCTGTCCCTTGAGCCCCATGAGCGATGCCCCCCTCCGTTGCGGCGGCACTATACTGTTGTCTTCGCCGTCTTTCGCGAGGGGTTCCGATGACGATTGAAGGCTATGCCGACCTCGATGCGACCGATCTCGTGGACCTGGTCGCGCGCGGGGAGCTTTCGGCCCTGGAAGTCCTGGAGGAAGCCATTGAGCGCGCCGAACGGGTCAATCCCCGGCTGAATGCGCTCGTCTATCCCTGGTACGACCATGCAAGGGAGCGCATCCGGGACGGCCTGCCCGAGGGGCCGCTGCACGGCGTCCCGTTCCTGCTGAAGGACCTTTACCAGGACTATGAAGGCCAGAAGCAGAGCAATGGCTGCCGCGCGCTTGCGGGAACCGTCGCCGGGCAGGACGGCGAGATGGTCGCCCGCTACAAGGCGGCGGGCCTCAGCATATTCGGGCGGACGGCCTCGCCGGAATTCGGCCTTTCCACGACCACGGAATCCGCGCTTCACGGCCGGACGCGCAACCCCTGGAATCCGGAACTGACATCGGGAGGCTCGTCCGGCGGCGCCTCCAGCATGGTGGCGGCGGGCGTCCTCCCGATCGCGAACGCGTCGGACGGCGGCGGCTCGATCCGCGTGCCGGCGTCCTGCACCGGGCTGTTCGGGCTGAAGCCGACGCGCGGGCGCAATCCGATGGGGCCGCTCGTCGGCGAGGGCTGGTCCGGCCTCGCCACCGTCCATGCCATATCCAGGAGCGTGCGGGACAGCGCATTGCTGCTCGACTGCACGGCGGGCCCCGATGTCGGGGCGCCCTACTGGGCCGCGCCGCCGGAACGCCCCTTCATAGAGGAGGTGGGCCGGGAGGTCGCCGGCATGAAGGCCGCGGTCGTTCGCGAGGCGTGGTTCGGCGTCGAGACGCATCCCGACTGCCTGGAGGCGGTCGATGCGGCGGCGGGCCTCTGCCGGGGGCTGGGCCTCGAGGTGGAGGAGGCGAGCCTGCCCATTCCGCGGGCGCTGCTCGATGCCGACATGCAGATCATCTACAGCAATGCGCGCGAGACGGTGGAAATGGTCGGGCAGATCATCGGCCGCCCGGCGACCGATGAGGATGTCGAGAAGAACAACCTGGCGATGGCGCGGCGCGACCGCAGCACCGGCACGGACTATGTGCGCGCCCTCAACGGCATCCATGCGCTCGGCCGGCTCGTGGGGCGCTTCTTCCTCGATTTCGACCTGCTCATCACGCCCACCATGCCCGTTCCGCCCATGCCGCTCGGCCTGCTCTCGCCGTCGCGGGAGGACGCGGAGGCGCAGTGGCGGGACGTGATGCGCACCATCGCCTTCACTTCGGTGTTCAATGCGTCGGGCAATCCGGCGGCCTCGGTTCCGCTGCACTGGAACCGGGACGGCCTGCCCATCGGCGTCCAGTTCGTGGCCCCCTACGGAGACGAGGCGGCCCTGTTCCGCATCGCCTCGGCGCTGGAACAGTCCGCCCCCTGGGCCCGCCGCCGCCCGCCGATCCATGCGGGTTGAAGGGCCTGGAGCATGATCCGTTCCGGTTGACACAAGTCTGAATGCGCAACTCCACTTGTCACCCCGGACGGAGCGAAGCGGAGATCCGGGGTCCAGCCTGTCGAGGTCTTTGCCATGCTTTGCCGGCGGTGCCGGGCCCCGGCTCGGGGGCCGGGGCGACAATTTCGGACTTGGCCCCGATGTCCTTTCAATCCGAATGGAGTGCGCTCTAAGCCGCGCGGATGCAGCGGACCATGTGCTGGGGGGTGAGCTGGGTGGCGGCGGGCGGGGTTTCGCAGCCGGGCTCGGCGAAACGGCAGCGGGGCGCGAAGGCGCAGCCGGGGGGCAGCCGGGTCATGTCCGGCGGCGATCCCGGAATGGCCTCCAGCGTCTTGCCGCGCAGCGAGCCGTGGACGGTCGAGGACAGCAGCCCCTGGGTATAGGGATGGCGGGGATTGCGCATGATCTCGCGCACGGGCCCCGTTTCCATGAACTTCCCGCCATACATCACCGCGATCCGGTCCGCGATCTCGACCGCCACGCCCACATCGTGAGTGACGAAGATGACGGCCATGCCGAGCTCGCGCTGCAGCTCGCGCAGCAGCAGCAGGATCTGGATCTGCACCGTCGCGTCGAGCGCGGTGGTCGGCTCGTCGGCCAGCAGCAGGCTCGGATTGCAGCAGAGCGCGAGCGCGATCATCGCGCGCTGGCGCATGCCGCCGGACAGCTCGTGCGGATAGGCGCGGAGCCGCCGCTCGGGCGAGGGGATGCGCACCCGGTCGAGCAGGTCGATCGCGCGCCGCCGCGCCTCCTCGCGGCTCGTGCCCTCATGGCGGATAATCGTCTCGGTGATCTGCCTGCCGACGGTATAGACCGGGTCGAACGCCACCATCGGCTCCTGGAAGATCATGCCGACCTCGGTGCCGCGCAGGTCCGCAAGCGCGCGGTGGCTCATCGCCATCACGTCCTGCCCCGCAAGTTCGATACGGCCCGAGAGCTCCGTCCGGCGGGCGGGGAGCAGGCGCATCAGGGCGCGCAGGGTGACGCTCTTGCCGGAGCCGGACTCGCCGAGAATGCAGAGCACCTCGCCCGGATCGAGCGCGAAGGAGACGCCGTTCACGGCATTCACCGTGGCGTCGCGCCCGGTGAAGCGGACCGTGACATCCTCGGCGCGGAGGACCGGAGGCACTGCCGGGGCCGCCATGCTCAGGCGGGCGCCTGGCTGTGGCCGGAGCCCGCCACGCGCATATGGCAGGCGACGAGATGGCCGGCGCCGTTCGCCGCATCCTGTCCCGCCGCCGGCCCGAGGCGCGGCTCGGCGCGGCTGCACACGCTCTCGGCGAAGCGGCAGCGCGTGTGGAAGCGGCATCCGGGCGGCGGGTCGATGGGGTTGGGCGGGTCGCCGACCAGCGGCGGGGTCTCGGTCCGCCGGTCGGGGTCCATCGACGGCATGGCGGAGAGCAGCGCCTCGGTATAGGGGTGCTGCATGCGCTCGTAGATTTCGGCCGTCGGGCCGATCTCGACCACCTTGCCGAGATACATCACCAGCACCCGGTCGCTCATGTACTGGACGACATTGAGGTCGTGCGAGATGAAGATGTAGGTGAGGCCGAGCTCGCGCCGCAGCGTCAGCAGCAGGTTGAGCACCTGCGCTTCCACCGACTTGTCCAGTGCGGAGACCGCCTCGTCGAGAATGAGGAGCCTCGGTTCGAGCGCGAGAGCGCGGGCGATGTTCACGCGCTGGCGCTGGCCGCCGGAAAGCTCGTGCGGATAGCGCCGGATGAACTGCGCCGGGTCGAGCCCCACCAGCGAGAAGAGCTCGCGGGCGCGCTCCCGGGCCTCGGCGGCCGACACGCCGTGGACCTTCGGCCCGAACATGATCGTGTCCTCGATCGGCAGCCGGGGATTGAGCGAGGAGTAGGAGTCCTGGAACACCATCTGCATCCGTCGCCGCAGTTCGCGCAGCCCGGCCGCGTCGTCGGGACGGACGGCCTCGCCGTCGAAGGCGATCCGGCCCGCATCGGCCCGGATGAGGTGCATGAGCAGGCGCGCCGTGGTGGACTTGCCGCAGCCCGACTCGCCGACGATGCCGAGCACCTCGCCCGGCAGCACGTCGAAATCGACATCGTCCACCGCCTGCACCCAGCCGACGGCGCGGTTGAGGATGCCGCCGCGGACCGGGAAATACTTGCGCAGCTCCCGCACCTCGAGCAGCGCGCCGTCCTTCGCGTCCGGAGCCCGGGTCACAGGCGCACGTCCATGGCGCTGCGGAGCCCGTCGCTCAGCAGGTTGAAGGAGAGCGAGGTGAAGAAGATCATCACGCCGGGCAGGGCCGCCACCCACGGGTTCACATAGATCGACTGCCTGAGCGTGTTGAGCATGAGGCCCCATTCGGGCTCCGGCGGCTCGGTGCCGAGGCCGAGGAAGCTCAGGCCCGACGCCAGGATGATGCTGACGCTGATGAGGCTGGTGGCGTAGATGAACACCGGCCCCAGCACATTGCTGAGGATATGCACGCGGATGATGGTGAGGCTGCGGGCGCCGCTGGCGCGGGCCGCCTCCACATAGTCGAGCGAGCGGACCTGGGTGGTCACGCTCTCCGTCACGCGCGTGATCGGCGGGATGAAGACCAGGGTGAGCGACACGATGGCGTTGCCGATGCCGGCGCCGAGCGCGCCCGAGATCGCGACCGCCAGCAGCACGGAGGGAAAGGCGTAGAACACGTCCATCACGCGCATGATCGCCATGTTGACCCGGCCGCCGAGGAAGCCGGCGACGAGGCCGAGCGTGCCGCCGATGACGAACGCGATGACGATGGGGCTGATGCCCATGAACAGCGACAGCCGGCCGCCGTAGAGCAGGCGGGTCATCATGTCCCGGCCCATCTCGTCCGCGCCCAGCGGGTATCCGGGCGCGCCGATCTCCGCGAGGCGCTTCAGCATGCTCGCCTTGTAGGGGTCGGCGAGCGCGATCAGGTCCGCGAACACGGCGGAGAAGACGATGAGCAGCACGACGAGCCCGCAGACCATCGTGACCTTGTCGTCGCGGATGCGGCCGCCCACCGTGGTCCAGTAGCCGCGCGACTGCACGGCGACCTGGGCTGCATCGACGGCGGCCTGCTGCTTGCTGTCGAGGGCGGGCGCGGTCGTCATCGGCGCGACATCCGGGGGTCGATGGCCGATTGCAGGATGTCCACCAGCAGGTTCAGCAGCACGAAGAACATGGCGAGCACCAGGATGGTGCCCTGGAGCAGCGGCAGGTCGCGCTCGAAGATGGCGCTGTTGAGCAGCGAGCCGGTTCCCGGCCACTGGAACACCGTCTCGACCAGGATGGAGCCGCCCAGCAGGTAGCCGAGCTGGAGGCCCATCACCGCCAGCGTCGTCGGCGCGGCGTTGCGGACGATGTGAAGCAGCACCTGGCGCTGGAACAGGCCCTTCGCATGCAGCGCCTGGACGAATTCCTGGTTGAGGATTTCGGCCACGGTGGCGCGCACCGTGCGGGTAATCAGGCCCATCGGGATGACGGCCAGCGTGATGACGGGCAGCACCAGGTGGCGCATGTGCTCGGCGTCCCACTCCCAGGCGGTGGAGCCGCCCGGCCCCATGCCGATGGACGGCAGCACGTTCATTTCGACGGAGAAGACGATGACCAGCACGAGGCCCAGCCAGTAATGCGGAACGCTGACGCCCGTGATGGCGATGGAGGTTGCGAGCTTGTCGATCCAGCGCCCCTGGAAGAAGCCGGCAATGCCGCCGAGGATCGCCCCCAGGGTGAAGCCGAGCAGCGTTCCCCCCGCCGCCAGGATGAAGGTGTTGGGCACGGCGATGCGCAGTTCCTCCACGACCTCGCGGCCGCGGGCGACGGAGACGCCGAGATCGCCCACCAGCACCCGTCCGAGCCAGGTGACGTACTGGACCGGCAGGGGCTTGTCGAAGCCGTAGGCCTTGCGCAGGTCCTGCACCATCTCTTCCGGCGCGTCCGGCGGCACGACGGCGCTCAGCGGGTCGCCCGGCGACATGTGCACCAGGGCGAAGACGAGCACCGTCACCCCGAGGCCGATCGGGATGACGTAGAGGACGCGGCGGATGATGTAGTTCAGCATCCGGTCAGCCCGGGCCGTGCCGGGCGGCCCGCGGGGTGCGGACCGCCCGGCGCGGTTTCCGGACTATTCCATGGTGACCGGGGTGAGCGACTGGAACCAGTTGCGGGCCTGGATGAAGCCCTTGACGTTCGTCGTCATCGCCCGCGGCGCCACATCGTGGACCACCCAGAGGAAGAGCGCATTGTCCACCTCGCGGGTGTGCACCTTGGCGAGCCACTCGTCGCGCTCCGCCGGATCGAAGGCGAGCGAGGCGTTCTTCAGCAGCTCGTCCATCTCCGCGTCGCAGTGGTAGCCCCAGTTCACGCCGGCCGGCGCATGCAGGTCGCAGCGCAGGAAGCGGGTGAAGCTGCTGTAGGGGTCCTGGGTCGTGTAGCTGACATTGATGCCGTTGGCGCCCTGGGCCTGCTCGGCCTTGGCGCCGGCGCGCCAGCGGTCCAGCAGGCTCTGCCACTCCATGACCTCGAACTCGACCTCGATGCCGACCTCCTTCAGGTTCTGCTGCATGTATTCGTTCATCGGCAGGGGCAGCATCTGCCCGGAGCCGCTGGCCGAAATCATCATCTTCACCTGCACCGGGTTGTCGGGCCCGAAGCCGGCTTCCGCCAGCAGGGCCTTCGCCGCTTCGGGGTCGTAGCGCAGCTCGAAGCTGGGCGAGCCGTACCAGGGATCGGCCGGCGACACATGCCCGCTCGCCTTGACGCCGTAGCCGCCGAGCAGCGAGAGGATGCCGTCGCGGTCGATGGCGAGGTTCGCCGCCTTGCGCACCCGGATGTCGTTCCAGGGCGAGCCCTCCACCCGGCTCAGATGCCAGGACCAGACATGCGGGTAGAGGTTGGAGGAGATCGCCATGCCGCGTTCCTTCAGCCTCGGGATGGCGTCGGGCGCCGGCGCCTCGATCCAGTCCACCTGCCCCGAAAGCAGCGCGGCGGTGCGCGCGTTCGGGTCCGGGATCGGGATGGTGACGACCTTGTCGAGCTTCGGCTGGCGCGTCTCGTCCCAGTGCTCCTTGAAGGGCACGAACTCGGCGCGCTCGCGCGGCACGATCTGGGTCAGCTTCCACGGGCCCGTGCCGGACGGGTTCTGGGCGAACTTGTTCCAGTCGCTGCCGGTCGCCTCGAACTGCGCCGGGCTCGACATCAGGATGTAGCAGATCTGGTAGGGGAAGAAGCTGTCCGGCGACTTAGTGGTGAACTCGACCGTATGCGAGTCGATCTTCTTCCACCCCTTCGTGTTGGTGTCCGCGTCATAGACGAGCGAGGGGATGCGGAAGTTCACCAGCGAGGCCATGCGCGCGCTGTATTGCGGCGAGTCCTTGTCGAACAGCCGGTCGAAATTCCAGAGCACCGCGTCGGCGTCGAACTCGGAGCCGTCATGGAACTTCGCGCCCTTGCGGATCTTGAAGGTCCACTTGGTCTTGTCGTTCTCGTCCACCGACCAGCTCTCGGCGAGGCCCGGAATGAGGCCGGACGCCTTGTCGGCGGAGCTCATGTCCCAGTTGATGAGCGCGTCGTAGAGCATCAGCCCCATGAAGCGGAAGCCCTCGAAGCCCTGGTCGGGCTGGCCCCAGGACAGCGGAATGTCCGCCGCCGTCATGCCGACCCGAAGCGTGCCGCCGGCCTGCGCCGGGGCCGAGGCGGTGCCGGTCATCAGGATGGCCGCCGCCGCCCCGATCGCCAGGTTGCGAAGCGAAAATTGTCTTTTCGACCTCATGGATATCCTCCCGTGGTTGAGACGAAACAAGGTTGCCGGAACGCAGCGAACGCCCCGGCCGCCACGGCGCTCCCGACGCCGCCGGCCGCTGCCCGCGGGCAGGGCGCCCGCTTCCGCCGCGCTATCGACGCGCCAGTCTGGAGCCTGCCCGGCGGCTTGTCCAGCGGGGTCCCGGATGGCGGCGGGGCGGGCATTGCTGTCCGGCTCGGCCATCGGGCGAGGCCGGTTGGGTGCCGGCCGGGTTTTCGGGCAGGCGAGGCGCCTCCGGTCCGCTCCTTGTCAGGCATAACCGAACGCCCCTACTTCGACAGGCTCAGGACAGGCTCTTCGTCATGCCCGGACTTGTTCCACGGCTGTCCGGTTTAGGTTTGAGTCCATTGAATGGCGGTTTGGCTGTTGCATTTTGGGGGTGGGATGTTGTGTGCGATGAGGCGGTCGATGCGCTTTCTGTGCATGAGATTGGTGCGCA
>JAJEIH010000001.1 GCA_022827685.1 Alphaproteobacteria bacterium | reverse complement strand
TCGTCATTGTCGGACGCGAAATAGGCGCAGCTGTATTGCCGGTCGCTGTCCAGGAACAGGTCGAACAGCTCCGGCTTCAGGTCGTAATGGTGCGAGACCTTGCGCCGCGCCGCGCCCACCGGATTGTGCGTGCGAAACCGGTTCACGGCCTTCCGGGCGAGATCCGCAGGCCCCCTGGAGCGGCCGAGATGCGCCTCGCGCCGGTTCACCACCAGAATGGTCAGGAAGTCGAACAGCGTGCCCTGCTCGACCGTCAGCCGCCCGTCCATATAAGCTTCGCCAACCGCAAGCGCCGGGTTGCGGACAAGCGCCCGGCTTACCGAGGAATCGTGCAGGCGGATCGTAGCCGAGGGCCCGCCCGCGCCCTCTATGCTATGCGTGCTTCCGCGCGGGTCGATTACGGTCAGCCGACCGAATTGGACGAGCCGGCGCAGCAACGGCACGAACAGCATCGATCCTGCCCTCTCCCTTCCCCATGCCTGCCGCCGGCGGGAAGCGGAAGGCTAGCTCTCCCCGGCCGGTTCCTCTTCCGACGCGTCCTCCGGCGCGGCTTCGCCGCCTTCGGCCGCGCCGCCCTCGGGAACGTCGTCGTCGAAGAACTCGGACAGCCCGCCCTCGAAACGATAGGCGTCCTCGTCGTCCACCGCCAGCACATCCTCGCCGCGCGCCTGCGCCTCCGCCTCATCGAGCGTGCGGGCGACATTGGCGGTAATCGGCACCTGGACCTCGGGATGCAGCTGCACCGTGATGTCGTGCAGGCCGAGCGACTTGATCGGCTGCGGCAGGCGGAGCTGCCGGCGGTCGATCTCGACACCCACCTCGCTCGCGGCCTCCGCGATGTCCCGGACCGTGACCGATCCGTAGAGATGACCCGTGTCGCCGGCGCGTCGGATCAGCGTGACGCTGAAGCCTTCCAGCTTCCCGGCGACCGCTTCGGCCTCGCCCTTGCGCTCCAGGTTGCGCGCCTCGAGTTCCGCGCGGCGCGCCTCGAAAACGGCCATGTTCTCCGGCGTCGCGCGCAGCGCCTTCTTCTGCGGCAACAGGTAGTTCCGCGCATAACCCGGCTTGACCGTGACGATATCGCCCATCAGCCCCAGGCTCTCGACCCGTTCCAGAAGGACCAGCTCCATTACTCATTCTCCTTCGGACCGCCCCCGAAACGGGTGCGCAAACCGACATAGGGCTCCGCAAGGCCCAGCGCCGCAACCAGCACGAACGGCCAGGCCATCAGGATCCCCAGCAGATAGAAACCGACCAGCCAGACCGCCCGCCCCGGCAGCCGGGCCACCACGGCATGGACGACGGCGAGCCCCTGCAGCAGGAACGGAACGGCGAAGACGATGGCCAGATTCCGGCCGATATACTCCAGCGCCCCGTCGGCGGCAATCCCGGCGAGGCAGGAAAGGCCGAGCGCATACAGCGGCCATGCCGGAAGCGTCAGGCTCCGCCATTCCGGCGACGGCCGCCGCGCGATGGAAAGACGGGCGGCGATGGCCTGGGCGAGCACGCCGTCCAGGGCAAGCGTCAGGAAAAGCAGCGCGGCGGCGATGCCCGGCAGGAAACTGGCGGCGCGTTCCGCAAGGCCCTGCTCCCTGGCGCGTTCGGCGACTTCCGGCGGCAGCCCGGCGTCCAGAACCGCCTCGATCGTCTGCTGGACCTCCAGGCGCGGATCGACGCCCTGCAGCAGGGCGACCGCGAACATGGCCGCAAGCGCGGCAGCCGCCATGGCGGTCAGCACGGCGACGAGCCGGCCCGGCGGATACCATTCGACGCCCCCCTGCCCGTCGGCGCGGCTCAGCAGGGCCTGCCGGCAGAGCGCCGCAACCGGAAGCCCGACTATGAGCGCGAAATAGCCCGCAGTGAAAAACCCGATGATTCCTGCAACCGTCACCGCGCCGACGAGCGCCGCCGCGGCCGCCGGCAGCCAGCCGAGGGAAAGCCCGACCAGGAACAGCGGCGCGGCGGCGAAATAGGCCAGCAGCGCCGCGCCCAGAGAGCCCGTGACGATGGAGCCGAAGAGCGCGCCGGCGGCGAGCCCGCCAACGATCAAGAGGATGAGATCCTTCCCCATCCCACCCGCGCGGGCAGCAGTCCTGTGCCTATTTCAGGACGTAGGGCAACAGCGCCATGAAGCGCGCGCGCTTGATCGCCTGCGCGAGTTCGCGCTGCTTTTTCGCCGAAACGGCGGTGATCCGGCTCGGCACGATCTTGCCGCGTTCCGACAGGAAGCGCTGCAGCAGTTTCACGTCCTTGTAGTCGATTTCCGGCGCATTGGGCCCCGAGAAGGGACAGCTCTTGCGGCGGCGGAAGAACGGGCGGCGCGGCGCGGCGTTCATTGGGCGGCCTCCGTTGCGGCGGCGGCCTGCCGGTCGGCGCCTTCGTCTTTCGTCTCTGCGGCATTCCGCGCCTCTGCGCCGTCCCGCGCTTCCGCGGCATCCCGGCGCGGACGCGCGTCGCGCCGTCCGCGGTCGTCCCGCGGGCGGGCCTGCAGCATCACCGAGGGCCGTTCGTCCACGGCCTCGATCCGCAGGGTCAGGTAGCGCAGCACGTCTTCCGACAGGCGCATCCGCCGTTCGAGTTCGGCAATCGCATCGCCGGACGCATCGAAATTGAACAGGACGTAATGGCCCTTGCGGTTCTTCTTGATGCGGTAGGCGAGGGTCTTGAGGCCCCAATGTTCGCGCTTCTCGACCTTGCCGCCGAGCGACTCCATCAGGGCCCCGTAGTCATCCGCCAGGGTCTCGACCTGCGCGGGCGACATGTCCTGGCGCGCGATAAAGACA
Organism: Alphaproteobacteria bacterium; assembly: GCA_022827685.1. Classification (GTDB taxonomy): domain Bacteria; phylum Pseudomonadota; class Alphaproteobacteria; order Bin95; family Bin95; genus Bin95. The sequence goes on along the minus strand of JAJEIH010000001.1, from coordinate 58,490 downwards.
TTCTCGTAAAGAGCCATTGCCTATGCGTTTCGTCCTGCAAGTTGCACTGGGAGCGCGGTTATACACGAACCCGCAATGCGCGCAAGCTGCCGGAATGCGCCCTTGACAGCCCCCCTCGCCGCGCCTTGATTGCCGGTTCGCGACGGGGCATCTGGAGGGGTTCGTGGCAAGAGCTTTCGTCTTTCCGGGACAGGGATCGCAGGCGGTCGGAATGGGCAGCGCGCTGGCGGAGGCTTCGGCGGCCGCGCGCGAGGTCTTCGAGGAGGTCGATGACGCCCTCGGGCAGAGCCTCTCGCGCCTGATGTTCGAGGGCCCCGGCGACGAACTCACCCTGACCGAGAACGCGCAGCCGGCGCTGATGGCGCACAGCATGGCGGTGCTCAGGGTGCTGGAGCGCGAGGGCGGCGTTTCGCTGCCGGGCGCCTGCCTTTATCTGGCGGGGCACTCGCTCGGCGAATACTCGGCCCTGACCGCGGCGGGCAGCTTCCGGCTGGCGGATACGGCCAGGCTGCTGAAACTGCGCGGACAGGCGATGCAGGGCGCGGTGCCTGTCGGCGCCGGCGCGATGGCGGCGCTGCTCGGCCTCGATTTCGAGCAGGCGGCGGAAGTCGCGCGCGACGCCGCGGACGGCGACGTCTGCGACCCGGCCAATGACAACGCCCCCGGCCAGGTCGTGGTGAGCGGAGACCGCGCCGCCGTCGAACGCGCGGTGGAGCTGGCGAAGGCGCGGGGCGCGCGCCGGGCAATCCTGCTCGATGTGAGCGCCCCCTTCCATTGCTCGCTGCTGCAGCCCGCCGCCGACGCCATGGCGGAGGCGCTCGCCTCCGTCGCCATGCAGGACCCCTCGGTGCCGCTGGTCGCCAATGTCACGGCGCAACCCGCCGAAAGCGCCGCCGACCTGCCCGGCCTGCTCGTCCGCCAGGTGACGGCGACGGTCCGCTGGCGGGAGAGCATGATGTTCATGCGCGACAACGATGTGGACCGCGTGGTCGAGCTCGGCGCGGGCAAGGTCCTCTCCGGGCTGGCCAGGCGCATAGACAGGGAGATGTCCGGCGCCGCCGTCGAGGGCCCGGACGATATCGAGGCGCTGTTGAAGGAGCTCTGACGGCCATGCTGACACTCACGCCCGCCGGCAACGGCTTTGCCCGAATCGTGGAAGGCGTTGCACTGCATGACCAGCCGGACGAGGAGATGCGCGCGGCGCTCGATGCGGCGCTTGCAGAGCACGGCGTGCTGGTGTTCCGCCGGCAGGCGCTCTCCGAGGCCGAGCTTGTGGAGGCCGCCTCCTGGTTCGGCGCGCTGGAGCTGATCGTGCGGGAGGACTGGGCTTCGAAATACCAGCCCGAGATCACCTACATCTCCAACATGCGCAATCCGGACGGAGACACGATCGGCGGCATCGGCCAGGGCGAGCTCGCCTGGCACACCGACCAGTCCTACATGGCGAATCCGGCAACCGGCTCGCTGCTCTACTGCGTCGAGACGCCGGCCGGCGGCGCGCCCACGAGCTGGGCCAATCTCGAAGCCGCCTGGGACGCGCTGGACGACGAGACCAAGGCCGAAATCGACGGCCGGCGGGGCATTTTCAGCTATGCCGTGCGCGTGGCCGGCTATGGCGAGATCGACAAGATGGCGGAGGAGGAGATCCGCCGGCGCACGCCGGATGTCACCCACCCGCTGGTGCATACCCACCCCGTCACGGGCCGCAAGGCGCTCTATCTCGACCCCGGCACCATGGCGGGCATAGAGGGCATGGAGCCCGGCGAAGGCCGCGCCCTGCTGGACCGGCTGATCGCGCATGCGACCGGGCCGCGCTTCGTCTATCGCCACGACTGGCAGGTCGGCGACACCGTGCTCTGGGACAACGGCTTCCTGCTCCACCGGCGGGACGACTTCGACCCGGCGGAGAACCGCTGGCTGAAACGCGCCACCTTCCGGCCCTCGCCCGCCCGGCACATCGTGCCCGGACACGCCTGAGGTCCGGCGCCGCCATGGCGCTGACGCCCCGCGTCTATATCCAGGCGTGCATCCGCGCCGCTTCCGTGCGGGGCTGCGCGGCGCAGGTGGCGCGGCGCGGCTTCGACGGGGCGGGCGCGGTGCTGCTGAAGCTCAACCGCCTCGACGGCACCGCGCAACTCCTCCGACCGGCCTGGACCGACGGCGACCACCGCCGCTGGCTTGCCCGCCCGCCGGGCCCCGAGGCCGAGGCCGACGAGGAAATCGCCCGCGAGACCGCGCGAGACCCCGACATCTGGGTGCTCGAAATCGAGGACCGCGAAGGCCGCCACCCGCTCGACGAACCGGTGGAGTTGTTGTCGTAACACCGGCGGCGCTGTCCAAGCTTTCATCATAAAAAGGACAGCATCCCCGACGGGAGTGTCATGAGACGGCATATTCCGCCAGGGTTCGCATACGGGCGGCACATGACTCTATTTCCGTTCCCGGCAGATTCCCCGATCTCCTCCCTGCCCCGGATCAAAAGGGCGGTCCCGAAGGAGGTCGCCCTTTGCATCCATCTCAATCTACTACGGCCTCTCCAATATCAAACTGCCTACAAACCGGAATGGTATATGCAAAGTCGAGATATAGCCCATGCCAGACGTTCTTCCCATGCGCCGAGTCGAGCGAGACTCGCTCCAGCGGAAAATCGACCTCGATTCAGGTGGGGGCGTCGGGAGTCATGAGGCAGCGTTCCCAGACGGCTGGTCTTCCGGTTCGATAGGAACAAACGGGTTTGTGTGCAAAATGCTTCCATCAGGGCGCTTCTCCACGACTTGAGCGAAAGATAACTCACAACCCTCATTGCGTAGGAAACGCGAAAGCGACTTTAGGTATTCCATATCGGGTTGCATTTCGCAAATTGATGAAGTTCTTTACCAGAAGCCGTAAGTAAGAAAGTGGGAATCTGCACTCTTACTTTTTTGTCTTTTGCCGAAATTTTCAAGATCAAATTTTGGTGGAAAACGCGTACATCAACGGATTAGTAATTACCTCGTTGTCCCCGAGACCGGCTGCAGCGTCCCGGACCACGGAAGCGATGTTTGTCTGCCGTTTCTTCTCTTGGAACTCAATGCGCTGCGTAATGCCGCCGTCCGGGCCGATTTCCAGTATCCCAGATCCTGTGTTGTCCGGCTCGACAGGGGACCGTCGCGCCTCGGCCTGGGCGTCGGCGATAAGTTTTCAGATTGTCTCTCTCAGCCTCCGCTTCGATACGTCTGACCGTAGCTGCCCGGCGCGCCCTCCACGGCCCCGGCATGGGGCCCGCTACCGCGCCGATACCGCTGGCGGTGTATTTCAGCAGCATCTCGAGAGCCGGAACCTTCAGGTTCAAGTCCACCATCGTCAGCCTGCTTCCGTTTCTGCCAACCGACGCCGAACCGTCGCCAGCAACGCTTCCACTCGCTCGACCGCCTCGGGCCGGTCGAGCGGGCACGCGCCCGGATCAGTGCCCGCGTAACGCAAACGAACGGCATAGCGGGTGTAATCCACCAACCCGTCGAAACGGGCGACATCCGCTCCGCCAGCGCTCAATATGTCCAGCAGGGCCGCCAGATCGTGTGACAGCGGGTAGGTCTCGCCTTGCGAAGCGAGCCAAGCCTTGAACAGCTTCTCCGCTGCCTGCTGGACATGGAAGCCGAAAATCTCGTCGGCGAAAACGGCCGCGTCGTCCATGCCGCGAAGCGCCGAAATGTCTCTTTCCGCCGCGCCAACCAGTTCCCGCGCTTGCTCAAGGTCGCTCATAGAGCACTTTGCCTTCGCGCAACGCGCGCGCGAGCACATGATTGAGGGAGCCGCGCCAGCGCTCGACCTCGTCCAGGCTGTAGACCAGGATGTCCTTCGGAACATGGAATTTCGCGAGCGCGCGCCAGAGCCGCGTCTCTTCGACGCCGCGGTCCCGACCCGGCCCGAACGGCTTTGCTTCGACGACCACCAGATCGATGTCCGAGGCCGCCCCCGCATCGCCGCGTGCGCGGGAGCCAAACAGGATCACCCGCTCGGGATCGGCCGTCTCGACGATGGCCGCCGTCATCCGCCGCAGAAGCTCGTCGTCAACCCGCACCATGCTCGGCTCCCTCGTCCCGATAACCCTTCCACATGCTTACAAAGCCGGCAACGAGGCACCGCCTCCTGCCCCTTGCTTTATTCCGCCGCGGTCAGGCCGGGGCGGTAGAGGGCGCGGGGGCCGGCGCGCTCGTATTTGCGCGCGGGCGTTTCCACCACATCGGCGAGCGGGGCGGCCTGGCGGGAGCGTAGGACCTGCATTTCCGGCGGGCGGCCGTAATCCGTGGTGCGCTGCACCGGCCGGCGCCCGGCCGCGCGGATGGTCTCCTCCATGCGGTGCGGGGCCATTTCCTGGCCGTGGACCGTGCCCGCGGCGCGGGTGATGCTCTCGTTCATCAGCGTGCCGCCGAGATCGTTCGCACCGGCCGCCAGCGCCGCCGCGACGCCGTCCGGCCCCATCTTGACCCAGGAGGTCTGGATATTGGTGAAATAGGGCGCGAGCGCGAGGCGCGCGACGGCATGCATCAGCACCGCCTCCCGGAAGGTCGGCCCCTTGCGCGCCCGGCCCTTCAGGTAGATGGGCGCCTCCATGTGGACGAAGGGCAGCGGCACGAATTCGGTAAAACCGCCCGTGCGCGCCTGGAGGTCGCGCAGCCGCAGCAGGTGGCGGGCCCAGTGGACCGACCGCTCGACATGGCCGTACATGATCGTCGCCGTGGACCGGATGCCGAGGCCGTGCGCGGTCTCCATGACATCCAGCCATTGCTGCGTGTCGATCTTGTCGGGGCAGATGATCCGGCGCACCTCGTCGTCCAGAACCTCCGCGGCCGTGCCCGGCAGCGTGCCGAGGCCGGCGGCCTTGAGGTCGCACAGGAAGGATTCGACGGAAATGCCCAACGTGTGCGCGCCCTGGAACACTTCCAACGGCGTGAAGGCGTGGACGTGGATGTCGGGCGCGGCCTCCCTCACCGCGTCCAGAATGTCGAGATAGGTGCGGCCCGTGTAATCGGGATGAATGCCGCCCTGCATGCAGACCTCGGTCGCCCCCCGGTCCCAGGCCTCGGCCACGCGGCGGCGGATCTCGTCGAGGTCGAGGTCGTAGGGGCGCCCGCGCAGGTTCTCGGAGAGCTTGCCCTTCGAGAAAGCGCAGAACTGGCACTTGAAGTAGCAGACATTGGTGTAGTTGATGTTGCGGTTCACCACATAGGTGACGGTATCGCCCGCGAGCCGCGCCCGCACCCGGTCGGCGGCTTCCGCCACGGCGTGGAAGTCGTCGTCGCGGGCCTGGAACAGCCGCACGATCCCGGCCTCGTCGAGCGCCGCGCCCGCTTCGGCATTCGCCAGGACCGCCGCGACATCGGCGCTCGCCGCGCCCCGCCGCAGGATCGGCCGGGGCGTCGTCAGTTCGCCGGGCGACCAGTCGTCCGGCCGCGCCAGGCCCTCGGAATCGGAAAGCTGCAGGGCCCGCGTCAGCATGGCCGGCGCCAGCCATTCACCGTTGAGGTAGCGCGGATAGGCCGTCAGCCGCTCGACCAGCTGCTTGCCGGCCGCGGCCGTTTCCCGCGCGAGCGTCTCCAGATGCGGCCAGGGGGCCTCCGGGTTGACGAAGTCCGGCGTCACCGGCGACACGCCGCCCCAGTCGTCAATGCCCGCCGCCACGATGGGCTGGAGCGCCCCCGGCGAAAGGTTGGGCGGCGCCTGGATCGAGGCGGCCGGGCCGAAGACCAGCCGCGCAACGGCGATCGTCCAGAGCAGTTCGTCCGGGCCGGGCTCCGGCGCATCGGCCATCTTGGTGTCCGGCTTGGCGCGGAAGTTCTGGACGATGATCTCCTGCACCGCGCCGGTCGCGTCGTCGATGTCCCGGAGCGCGAGCAGCGCCTCGACGCGCTCCCGCCGCGTCTCGCCGATGCCGATCAGGATGCCGGAGGTGAACGGCACCTTCGCCTCGCCCGCGAGCCGGATGGTCTCGAGCCGGCGCGCCGGCAGCTTGTCCGGCGAGCCGTAATGCGGCATGCCCTTTTCGCAGAGCCGGTCCGAGGCGCTCTCCAGCATGATGCCCATCGAGGCCGAGACGCCGCGAAGCTCCGCCAGCTCTCCGGCCGTCATCAGGCCGGGATTGAGGTGCGGCAGCAGGCCGGTCTCCTCGAAGACCAGCTTCGCCATCGCCTTCAGATAGTCGAGCGTCGTGTCGTAGCCGAGTCCGGCCAGCGCCTCCCGCGCCGCGCGGTAGCGCCGTTCCGGCTTGTCGCCCAAGGTGAACAGCGCCTCCTTGCAGCCGGCCGCTGCGCCCGCCCGCGCAATATCCAGCACCTGCTCCGGCGTCATGTAGGCGGCTTCGCCCCGGCGCGGCGGCTTCGCGAAGGTGCAGTAATGGCAGACGTCGCGGCAGAGATGCGTCAGAGGGATGAACACCTTGCGCGAATAGCTGATCCGCGGCCCGTGCAGCCGGTCGCGCAGCCTCGCCGCCGCATCCATCAGGCCTTCCAGGTCGCCGCAATCGGCAAGCGCCAGCGCCTCTGCGGGCACCGGGCGTCGGTCGATATATTGCAGAAGTTCCATACTGGGCGACCTTAGCGGCGGACTGCCGAATGGGGCAAACATATGGCGCAGGCGGACCCTGAGGTCCATGGGGCCGCCGGCTAATATTGCGGCCGGCGCTTCTCCAGGAAGGCAGCGACGCCTTCGCTGAAATCGGGAGAGGCGCGCACCCGGTCGCCCAGCGCCTGGTCGCGCGGCTCCTGGGAGAGCGTCCATTCCTCCAGCCCGGCGGTGACCTGCTCCTTGACCGCCTGCACGGCCGCCGGGCTGTTGGCGGCAATCAGCCGCGCCTTCTCCACCGCCCAGCCCAGAAGCTCCCCCGCCGGCAGCACCGCGTTCACCAGCCCGATGGCGCGGGCTTCCTTCGCGTCCAGCAGGCGCCCGGTCAGGATCATGTCCATCAGATGCACATAGCCGATCTGGCGCACCAGCTTGGTCGCCGCGCCGCCGAACGGATAGATGCCCCATTTGACCTCCGGCAGCCCGAAGCGGGCATGTGTGGCGGCGGCGCGCAGGTCGGTCGAGATCAGCAATTCGATTCCGCCCGCGACGCAGTCGCCGTTGACCGCCGCGACAATCGGCTTCCGGTAGCGCTTCGTCTTGAGCAGCGCGCGCGCCACCGCCGCGGCCGTCTCCGGCGAGGCCGACAGGTCCCCCGACACATCCGCGCCGCTGCAGAACCCCTTGTCCCCGGCCCCGGTGAGCACGATGGCGCGCGCGGGCCCCGCCTCCAGCTCGTCCCAAAGATCGGCGAGACGGACCATCATCGCCCGGGTCATGGCGTTGCGGCGCGCCTCGTTCTCGATCCGCACGAGCGCCACATGCCCGCCAAGGTCCTCGGTGTGGATACGCATATCGCGGCTTCCTCGTCGTGAAGCGCCAAGTCTATGCTGCGGAACCGGCTCCGCAATCGCATGGAGGAAGATCGGGTATGGTCGCCACAATTTCGCTTGAGGAATGCCGCGCACTCGCCTTCGACGCCTTTTCCAATGCGGGCGTCTCCCGCGCCCAGGCGGAGGCGACCGCCGACCACATCACCCGCGCGGAGGCCGACGGCTGCAAGAGCCACGGCCTTTTCCGCCTGCCGGGCTTTATCGCCTCGGTGCAGAGCGGCAGCGCGGACCCGCAGGCGGAACCTGACATCGTCGATGCCGCACCCGGCCTCGTGGCCATAGACGGACGGCGCTGCCTCGCGCCGCTGTCCATCGCGCGCGGGCGTGTCCTGCTGGCCGAGAAAACCCGTTCCCAGGGCGTGGCCTGCATGACGGTCCGGAACTCGCTCAACTTCTCGGCCCTGTGGCCGGATATCGAGCCTTTGGCCGAGGAGGGGTTCGTTGCGTTCACCTTTATCAATTCGCAGAGCTTCGTCGCGCCCGCGGGCGGCACCAGGGCCCTGTTCGGCACCAACCCTATGGCGTTCGCCTGCCCGCGCGCCGGCGGCCGGGCGCCGATGGTCTTCGACCAGGCGTCCTCGGCGACGGCGCGCGGGGAGCTCCAGATTGCCGCGCGGGACGGCCATAAGGCGCCGCCCGGCGCCGGCCTCGGCCCGGACGGCAAGCCCACCACCGATCCCTCGGAAATCCTGAAGGGCGTGCAGCTGCCGTTCGGCGGCTACAAGGGCTCGGCGATCGCGCTCATGGTGGAACTGATGACCGGAGGACTTTCCGGCGGCTTCTTCGGCTATGAAAGCAAGGCCGCCTACAGCAATGACGGCGGGCCCGCCAACACCTGCCAGTCCTTCATCGCCATCGATCCGGCCCGGCTCGCCGGACCCGGCTTCCCCGCGCATGTCGAGGCGCTGTTCGAACGGCTGCTTGCCGACGGCGAGGCGCGGCTGCCGGGCGACCGGCGCCTTGCGAACCGCGCCCGCACGGCCGAAGAGGGCATTACGGTCGAGGACGCGCTTTACGCCACCGTGCGCGAACTCGCCGGCAGGGCGTAGCGCGGCTTCCGGCAGCCCTCGTCTTGCGCTAGGGTCGAACGAGCAGATTGCACACTCCGGAGAGGGAACCCGATGGACTTCGAATACAACGACCGGACCAAGGAACTGGTCGGCCGCGTCCAGGACTTCATGGACCGCTACGTCTATCCGAACGAGGAGGTCTATTACGAGCAGCTGGACGAGGGCGACAACCGCTGGAAGGTCATCCCGGTCCTGGAGGAGCTGAAGGAGAAGGCGCGCGAGGAGGGTCTCTGGAACCTGTTCCTGCCGGAGAGCGAACTCGGCGGCGGGCTCACCAACCTCGAATACGCGCCGGTCTGCGAGGTCATGGGGCGGATCAACTGGGCGCCGGAGGTCTTCAACTGCTCGGCTCCCGACACCGGCAACATGGAAGTGCTGGAGCGTTACGGCACGCCGGAGCAGAAGAAGCAGTGGCTGGACCCGCTGCTGGCGGGCGAAATCCGCTCCGCCTTCGCCATGACGGAGCCGCGCGTCGCCTCCTCCGACGCCACCAATATCGAGAGCCGGATCGAGCGCGACGGCGACGAGTATGTCATCAACGGGCGCAAATGGTGGACGTCCGGCATCGGCGACCCGCGCTGCAAGATCCTGATCTTCATGGGCAAGAACGACCCGGCGGGCCCGCGCTACAACCAGCAGTCCATGATCCTGGTGCCGACCGACACGCCGGGCATCGAGGTCGTGCGGATGCTCAACGTGATGGGCTTCGACGACGCGCCGCACGGCCATGGCGAGGTCGATTTCAAGGATGTGCGCGTGCCGGCCTCGAACATGCTGCTCGGCGAGGGCCGCGGCTTCGAGATCGCGCAGGGCCGTCTCGGTCCCGGCCGCATCCACCACTGCATGCGGATCATCGGCGTGGCCGAGCGCGCGCTGGAGATGATGTGCCGGCGCGGCACCGAGCGGGTGACCTGGGGCACGCCCGTCGGCGACCGCGACAATTTCCGCGAGCGGGTGGCCGATGCCCGCATCAATATCGAGATGTGCCGCCTGCTGACGCTCAAGGCCGCCTACATGATGGACACGGTCGGCAACAAGGCCGCGCGGCAGGAAATCGCGATGATCAAGGTGGCGGCGCCGAACATGGCGCTGCAGGTCATCGACGACGCCATGCAGGCCCATGGCGGCGGGGCGATGAGCCAGGCGTTCAAGCTGTCCTTCATGTGGTCGCGGATGCGCGCGCTGCGCTTCGCCGACGGGCCGGACGAGGTGCATCGCCAGCAGATCGCGCGGCTGGAAATGCGCCGGCAGGTCGATTGGCCGCCCCGCGCCGCCCAGGCCGCGGAGTAATTCTGCCGAATGTCTGCGAGAAGCCTTGGCCCGTGCTCGCGAAAGAAGCTGGAATGCGGTATCGTCCCGGTGTCCGGCAGCGAAAGGGATGAACCGCCATGTCGGCAGCCGCGCTCGATACGCTCTCCATCGTCAGGAAGCTGACCGACGCAGGCTTTGAACGCGACAAGGCCGAAGCAGTCGCCGATGCGGTAGGCGGCGCGATGGCGGACACCGTTGCGACGAAAGCCGACGTTGAGGTGGCGGCTGAGAAATTGCGCGCCGACATGCTCAAGGCCGCAATCGGCATTGTGTTCGCCAATGCCGGGCTTACATTCGCCATCGTCAAGACGGTCGGCATAGGCGGCTGAGGGGGCATGGCTTTCCAATTCGGAGCCGTTCGGCAGCGCAGACCGGCAGCGGCGAGGCTGCAGTGACCGTCCCGACACCCCGGCCGCTGCATCCGTCGCTCGGCGCGGAAATCTGCGGCCTCGACCTCCGGGAGGCATTGTCTGCGGAGGACCGGGCCGCGGTGGCCGCCGCGCTCGCCGAGCATATCGTGCTGGTGTTCCGCGGCCAGGACTTCACGCCCGCCGAGTATCTGGCGGCCTGCTCGCAGCTCGGCGAGCCGATGGCGCAGCATTTCAGCCAGCACAACATGCCGGACCAGCCGATGATCGGGCGCATCTGGCACCGCAACGGCCAGCGTCCCGCCGAACTCTGGCATACGGACCACACCAACCGCGAGCGTCCGCCCAAGGCGACCATCCTCTACGGCGTGGAAATCCCTCCGCAAGGCGGCGACACCAGCTTCGCGAACATGCGCGCGGCCTGGGACGGTCTCGACGGCGAGGAGCAGCAGCGCCTGTCGAAACTCCGGACGGTCAACAGAATCGACCGGCACCTTGCGGCGCAGACGCTGGATGAAGACCTGGAGAAATACGACATCCCCGTCGTCCACCCGATGATGCGCACTCATCCCGAGCACGGTTCGAAGGCCCTCTATTTCCACATCTCCAAGGCGCACTACATCGAGGGCATGACACCCGAGGACTCGCAGACGCTCATGCAGGACCTGCTGGACCGCACGATCCGGGACGACGTCGTCTATCGCCACAGCTGGCGGCAGGGCGACATGGTGGTCTGCGACAACCGGGCCGCGATGCACCGCGCCCATGGTGACTACGACCGTCGGCACCCCCGGACGCTCTGGCGCATCATCCTGGAGGGCGACCGCCCGGTGTGACCGGCGACGGGCCCTGCTCTACCGCGCCGCCGCCATGAAGTTCTCGTAGAGGGTGGCCGAGGCGCTCAGGAAGCCGGACATTTCCCGCTCGGCTTCCGCGCGCAACTCGGCGACGCCGTTTTCGCCCATGACGGCGATCAGGTCCTCCAGATAGTCGGGAATCGTGGCCCAGTTCTCCACCGTGTCCGGCTCGACCTCGACATGGTACTGCATCGACCAGGCGTTCCCGTTCACCCGCATGGCCTGGATCGCGCATAGCGGGGACCGCGCGAGAACCGCGGCGCCCTCGGGAGCCTGGGCGACCCGGACGCCGTGCCACTGCAGACATTTCTGCCTGGCCGGCAATCCCCTCATCAGCGGGTCGTTGCGCCCGTCCTCCGTCAGTTCGATGTCCAGAATGCCGATCTCCGGCGGCGCCTGGGGGCCGCAGGTGCCGCCAAGGGCGTCCGCCAGCAACTGGTGGCCGAGGCAGATGCCGAGAAACGGCTTTCCCATCCCGCGCACCCATTGGCGGATTGCCGCTTTCTCGGCCACCAGCCAGGGGTTGTCCTCGATATCCCAGACATCCATCGGGCCGCCCATGACCCAAAGGGCGTCATAGCCGTCAAGGTCGGGAATGGCCTCGCCCCGGTCAAGCTCGACCGCGTCCCAGTGGACGCCGTCCCGGGCCAGAAGCCGGCGCAGCGAGCCGGGGTGTTCGCATTCCACATGCTGGAAAACAAGCAGCTTCATACCTTGCCCTTCCAGGGGACGAGAGACCGTTCGATCCGGCGCATGATGAGGTCGAAGACAAACGCCACGGCGCCGATGACGATAATACCGGGAAAGACGATGTCGGTGGCGAGAAACCGGGCGGCATTCAGCACCATCACGCCGATCCCGGCCTTGGCGGCCACCATCCCGGCGGCGGCCGGATCGGGCCCGCGACCCGAAGAGGCATGTTGTTCATTAAATTTTTGTAATAATTCTTAAATTAGTGGATTTATAGAGAACATGAGCTATATTGGGCTGAAGGGGCGGCGTCCGGACGCCGCTTCGTCCTGCGCGCCGGCGCCGGCGCGAAAAAGACCGTTGAGAAACGGACGGGATAGGTGTGTCCCGCGTCTTGCCCTCGCGCGGGCGGGCGCGCGGGCGCAATCAGGCGCGCAAACCGCGCCGCCGCGAAACGCGCGCCGGCACGCGCACAGGCGCCCGCGCAGGATACGCGCGAATCAGGGTCCCGCCGTTCGGACGAACCGGCGGGACAGGGAATGGATCGAAGCCGGGGCGAGAGGAGGAACTCATGCCGAAACCGGATGGAATGCCCGCAGCCCATGCCCGAACAGGCCGTGGGATATGCGCGCTACGCATGCCAATCATGACATCTCATGACACATCGCAGGGGAGACCCGCCGGGCCTCATGACGGAACATGACATTCCATGACATTCCCGGCTGGTCCCTGCAGCCTTGCCGCACCCCCTCTGCCCGACTCCGGCCAAGGCTTGCCGGTTCCGGGGCCCGGCACGCGGCGTCAGACCGCCTCCAGCGGCGGCGGAGGCGGCGGGTCGGCGAAGAGGGCCTGCGCCCCCACGATATCGAGGTCGCGCCCGGGCGAGCGGGCTATAGTGGCGTGAACGGTGCCGGCGGCGAGCGCCATGGCCTCCGCCCAGCCGTCCCGCCACCGGGCCGCAAGCAGAGCGGCGAACAGGTCGCCCGCCCCGTAACCCGGATGCGCGATCCGCGGCACGACGGCCTGCCTGGCCTTCCCTTCCGATACGCCGACGCAGGCGATGCGCCCCTCCCCCGCCGGCACGCTTGTCGCCACGACGAGGGAAGGCCCGAGCGCGGCGGAAACCTCGGCGGCGCGCGCCGGCCCGTCCACCTCGCGCTCCCCGAGCAGGGAAAGCTCGAAACGGTTGGGCGTTGCCGCCGCCGCCCTCGGCAGGAGTTTGCGCCGGATCGCATCGGGCAGGTCGGGAGCCACGAACAATCCCTTCGGATCGTCGCCCATCACCGGGTCGAGCAGGTAGGGCGCGCCCACGCGGTCCACCGCCCGCGCCACCGCCTCCGCATTGGCGGCCGAGCCCAGATAGCCGGAAAGGACGAGATCGATGTCCTCCAGGAAACCGCGTTCCTCCAGCCCGCTCACAATGCGGTCGATGCTCCCGGCCGGATGCACCTCGCCCCGGAAGCCGCCATGGGCGGGATGGTTGGAATAGGCGACCGTGTCGATGCAGGTGACCTGGTGGCCGAGGCGCTGGAGCACGAACACGGCCGTGCGGTTGCCGACGAAACCGCGCGCCACCGAGGACTGGATCGATAGAATGTGCATGATGTCCGCCCCGTTGCCGACGACTCGCCCGCACAAGGAATCCGCCTTCATGCCCCAAGCCGTCAAGCCGCGCCGCAGCGCCCTCTACATGCCCGCCTCGCGCGCCGGCGCGCTGGAGAAGGCGAAGACGCTGCCGGCCGACGTGCTGATCTTCGACCTCGAAGACGCCGTCAGCCCCGATGCGAAGGAAACGGCCCGCGCGCAGGCGGTGGCGGCGGCGCGCTCGGGCGCCTACGGGCCGCGCGAGATCGTCATTCGCGCCAACGGCCTCGACACGCCCTGGGGACATGACGACCTTGCGGCCATAGCCGGGTCGGGCGCGGATGCGGCGCTGCTGGCGAAGGTCGAGAGCGAGGCGACCGTTCGCCAGGCTGCCGCCCTGCTCGAACGGCATGGCGCTCCTGCCGGAATGGCCGTCTGGGCCATGATGGAAACGCCGCTCGCCATGCTCCGCGCGGACGCCATCGCCGGAGCCGGGCACCGCCTCGCCGCCCTGGTCATGGGCACGTCCGACCTCGCCAGGGAGCTTGGCGCCGCCCACACGCCGGACCGGCTGCCCTTCATCACCGGGCTCGGCCTTTGCCTGCTGGCGGCGCGCGCCCACGGGCTCGCGGTCCTCGATGGGGTCCATCTCGACCTCGCCGACGACGAGGGCTTCGCCGCGGCCTGCCGGCAGGGGGTCGAACTCGGCTTCGACGGCAAGACGCTGATCCACCCGAAACAGGTCGGCCCTTGCAACGCCGCCTTCTCACCGGGTCCCGACGCCCTTGCCGAGGCGGAGCGGATCATCGCCGCCCATGCCGAGGCGGAGGCGGCCGGCCAGGGCGTCACCGTGGTGGACGGGCGGCTCATCGAGACCCTGCATGTCGAAATGGCGAGGCGGACGATGGCGCTCGCCGATGCCGTCGCCGCGCGCCGGGGCTGAGTCCGTGTGCGAGCGCAATGGCGCCGTTGTCGGCTACCATTCGCAATCCGGTTGAAGGACGCCTTTCCGCATGACCTACCGCACCCTCCGTTCCTGGCTCGACCGGCTGCAGGCCACGGACCGGCTCGCCGTCGCCCGGCCGGGCGTCTCGCTTGACTTCACCCTCGCCGCGCTCGCCAAACGGTGGGACGCGCGCAAGGCGGTGCTCTTCCCCGAGCCGCTGGGTCTCGACGGCCGCCGCCACGAGATACCGGTGGTTTCGGGCCTCGTTTCGGACCGGGACTGGATTGCCGAGGCTATGGGCGTCGAGCCCGGCGCGGTGCTCGACCGCTTCCGCGCCGCGGCCGAGCAGCCGCTTCCCTGGCGGGAGGTGGCCGACGGCGCGTGCCAGGAACGCATCGACCGCAGCCCCGACCTCACCGCCGCGCTTCCGATCCCGAAGCACAATGCGCTCGACGCCGGGGCCTATATCTCGGCGGGGCTGGTGATTGCGCGCAACCCGGGGACCGGCATCCAGAACGTCTCGATCAACCGCCTCCAGATCACGGGGCCGAGGCGTATGGGCATCCTGATCCTGCCGCGGGACCTGCATCATTTCTTCGCCGCCGCCGAGTCGGCCGGGGAGCCGCTGGAGGTGGCCGTCGCGGTCGGCGTGGACCCGCTGACCCTGCTCGCCAGCCAGGCGATCCTGCCGATCGACCATGACGAGCTGGAGGTGGCGGGCGCGCTGCACGGCGCGCCGCTGGAAGTGGTGAAATGCGCGACCAACGATGTGCGCGTGCCCGCCGGCGCCGAGATCGTCATCGAGGGGCGCCTGCTGCCGGGCGTGCGCGAGACCGAAGGGCCGTTCGGCGAGTTCCCGCAATATTACGGGCCGGCCGGCGAGCACCCGGCCATCGAGGTGCAGGCGGTCACGACGCGCGCGAGGCCCGTCTTCCACACCATCGTGCCGGCGGCGATGGAGCACCTGCTGCTGGGCGCCATTCCGCGCGAGGCCACCATCGCGGCGCATCTGCAGCGCACCTGCCCGACCGTGCTCGACGTGCATCTCTCTCGCGGCGGCGTGTGCCGCTACCACCTCTATGTCAAGCTGCGGAAGACGCAGGAGGGCCAGGGGCGCAATGTCATCATGGCCGCCTTCGCCGCCCATGCCGATGTGAAGCAGGTGACGGTGGTGGACGAGGATGTCGATGTCCACGACCCGACGGCAGTGGAATGGGCGGTGGCGACGCGCTTCCAGGCCGGGCGCGACCTGTTCGTCGTGCCGCGCGCCCAGGGCTCGAAGCTCGACCCCTCCGCGGACAACGGCGTCTCGGACAAGCTCGGGCTCGACGCCACCATGCCGCTCGACCGCGACGACTTCACCTACACCGTCGTCCATGTGCCCGGCGAGGACGACCCGGACCTCGACGCGCTGCTCACCGACGAACGCTACGACTTCTGAACCGGCGGCAGAATTGCCAACAGGAGACCCCCGACCCGTGACCGACATCTTCCTGTCCGATGCGCCCGACGCCGTGCCTGTCCTGATTGTGGACAAGGAAAGCCTGCAAGGCTGGCTGGAGAGCGCCGATCCGGCCTCGCGCAACTGGGTGGCCGCCAACGGCTTCGAGGCGGAGGCCGGCAGCGCGCTGGCCCTTCCCGGTCCGGACGGAAAAGCTGTGCGTGTTCTGGCGGGAGCCGAGAGTCCCGGCGACATGTGGGCCTGCGGAAGTTTGCCGCGCGGCCTGAAAAGCGGCGCTTTCCTGATCGAGAACGATCTCGACGCTGCGGCAGCGACGCGGGCGGCGACCGCCTGGGGACTCGGCTGCTACGCCTTCGACGCATATTCCGGCAGCAAGAGCCGCAACCATGCGAGTCTTCTCTGGCCGGCAAACGCGGACCGGAACGCGGCGCAGGCGACGGTCGAGGCGCACGCGCTGGCGCGAGACCTCATCAATACGCCCGCCAACGATATGGGGCCGGAACGGCTGGAAGCCGCCGTTCGGGAACTCGGCGAGCGTCACGGCGCGCAGGTCTCCTCCATCGTCGGCGATGAGCTGCTCGCCCGGAATTACCCGACCGTTCACGCCGTCGGCCGCGCCGCCTCGGTCGCGCCGAGGCTGATCGACCTCGTCTGGGGAGACGACGACCGGCCGAAACTCACGCTTGTCGGCAAGGGCGTCTGTTTCGACAGCGGCGGCCTCGATCTCAAGCCGCCGGCCGGCATGAGGCTGATGAAGAAGGACATGGGCGGAGCGGCGAACATGCTGGGGCTTGCGCACATGGTCATGTCGGCAGGACTGCCCGTGCGGCTCAGGCTGATGATCCCCGCGGTCGAGAACAGCGTTTCCGGCAATGCGATGCGACCGATGGACGTGATCCGCACGCGCAAGGGGCTGACGGTGGAGATCGGGAATACGGACGCCGAAGGCCGGCTCATCCTCTGCGATGCACTGGCGGAGGCCTCCGCGGAGTCGCCCGACCTGATTCTCGACTGCGCGACCTTGACGGGCGCCGCCCGGACCGCGCTCGGCGCCGACCTGCCGGCGCTCTTCTGCAATGACGATGCCGCAGCCGCGGCGCTGCTGGACGCATGCGAGGCGGAGCGGGATCCGGTCTGGCGGATGCCGCTCTTCCAGCCCTACCGCAAGCTGCTTTCCAGCGATGTCGCGGACATGAACAATGTGTCCGACGGGCCGCTCGCCGGCGCGATAACGGCGGCGCTGTTCCTGGAACGCTTCATCGAGCCGGGCGTTCCCTGGGCGCATGTGGACATGATGGCCTGGAACCGCGAGAACCGGCCCGGCCGGCCCCGCGGCGGCGAGGCGCAATTCATCCGGGGCGCAATGGCCATGCTCCGCCGCCGCTACGGGGAATAGCCGTCCTCAATAGAACAGCTTCCTTTGGTCCATCCCCTCGTAGAGATGGGCCACGAACTCGCCGTAGCCGTTGTAGAGCAGGGTTTTGCGACGCTCGTCGGTGCCGATCATCCGCTCGGTCGTCTGGCTCCAGCGCCGGTGCGGCACCTCCGGGTTCACATTGGCCCAGAAGCCGTATTCGCGGCCCTGCACCTTCTCCCAGAAGCTCTTGGGCTGCTCGTCCGTGAAGGTGAAGCGGACAACCGACTTGATCGACTTGAAGCCGTATTTCCACGGCAGCGCCAAGCGCAACGGGGCGCCGTTCTGGGCCGGCACCGGCTTGCCGTAGAGGCCTGTGACGATGAAGGCGAGCTCGTTGGTGGCCTCCTCCATGGTAACGCCCTCGACATAGGGCCACGGATACCAGAACTCCTTCTGGCCCGACGCCATCTCGGGGTCGTTGAAGGTCTCCATGCGGACATATTTCGCCTTGGCGAGCGGCTTCGCGAATTCGACCAGCCTCGCCATCGGGAAGCCGGACCACGGCACCGCCATCGCCCAGGCCTCGACGCAGCGGTGGCGGTAGAGGCGTTCTTCGACGCCCAACTTGCGCACCAGGTCGTCGAATCCGATCTCGATGGGCTTTTCCACATCGCCGTCGAGATGCACGGTCCAAGGGCGGATGCGCAGATTGTCCCGCGCCCGCTTCCAGATGCCCTTGCTGGAGCCGAACTCATAGAAATTGTTGTAGGTGGTCGCAACGTCCTCCGGCGTCAGCGGCCGGTCGAGCGTATAGGCCTCGTTGCGCGGTCCCGGGTAGAGGTCGGCCGTCGGGTCCGATTCCGGCGTGGCGGCGCGCGCCGCAAGGGGCCATGCCGCCGAGGCGATGCTTCCGGCCGCCGCCGCCTGGATCAGCCGGCGCCTGTCGCGGAACACTGCCTCCGGGGTCGCCTCGCTCTCGGGCAGCTCCCAGCCCCGTCGTTTCAGGATCTGCATGCCATGCGCTCCTTTGAATTTCCTGGCGCAACAAATGCGCAGGAAACGCCCCGGCCGCCAATCACTTTCCCGTTATGCCGGCTGAGCCAGCGGGCGGACGATAGGCTTGTCGGCGATGGGCAGGTGGATGATCGCAGCGAACACGCCAAGCCCGATATTGATGAGCCAGATCGTCTCGTAGCCGCCCGTCAGGTCGAACAGATAGCCGCCGAGCGAGGCGCCCAGAAATGCGCCCGCCTGGTGGCCGAGAAAGACGATGCCGAACAGTGTGCCGAAATAGCGCGTGCCAAAGATCTGGCCGATGATCGCGGAGGTAAGCGGCACCGTGCTGAGCCAGGCCAGGCCGAGCCCGGCGGCGAAGATGAGCGTCGTCGTCGTCGTGACCGGCGAGAAGGCATAGATCGCAAACATGAGCGCCCGCACCGCATAGACGCCGCTCAGCAGGTATTTCTTGCGGAAACGGCTGCCAAGGAACCCCACTGCGATTGTGCCAATGAGGTTGCAGATGCCGATGACCGCGATTGCCCAGCCGCCGACATCGGCCGGCAGGCCGCTTTGCGAGATGAAATTGGGCAGATGCGTCACGATGAACTGCACGTGGAAGCCGCAGACGAAGAAACCTGCGGTCAGCAGCAGATACCCGGAATGGCCCCTGGCCTCGGTCAGCGCCTCCCTCAGGCTCTGCTCCGCTTCCAGCGCTCGCGACCGCGACACGGGCCGCGAGCGCAACACCGCGGCCAGCAGCACGACGAGACCGATCAACCCCATCAGGCACAGCAGTCCGCCCCGCCATCCGAAGGCCTCGATGATGGGGCGCGCGGACGGGGTCACGAAGAACTGTCCGAGCGAAACCCCGGTTGCCGTCAGCGCCATGACCAGCGGGTGCCGCTCCTTGGGAAAGGCGCGCACCACCGCCGTCATCACTATGGGCATGCCACAGCCTGCCGCACCCAGCCCTACCAGCAGGCCGAGCGACAGGTAGGCGTCCTCGGGCGTCTGCATCCGGCTGGCGTAGAAGAGGCCGGAGGCGTAGATCGCGCTGCCGATGACCAGTGTCCGCCCGGTCCCGAAGCGGTCCGCGATCCAGCCGAAGAACGGTTGGCCCAGGCCCCAGAAGATGCTCTGGATGGCGAGCGCGAGCGATACCACTGCCACCGACCAGCCCAGATCGGAACTGATCGGCTCCAGATACATGCCGAAGGACTGGCGCGACCCGAAGGTGAATGCCAGCACAAGGCCCCCGGCGATAACGGCGAACACGCCGTAACGAAGCATCGCTGATTTCCCGAAGCGTTCCGCGTCGCTTACAATCTGGCCCGCCCCGAGACAAGGAGAAGCCGGAATGGGCGACACGGTGCTTTGCGAGATCGACAAGGGAATCGCCTGGGTCACGCTCAACAACCCGAAGGCGCGCAACGCGCTCAGCCCGCAGATGCGCATCGACATGCGGGACGTCATCGGCGACCTGGAGCATGACGGATCCGTGCGCTGCGTGGTGTTGCGCGGCGCGGGCGGGCATTTCATGGCGGGCGGCGACATCCGCGCCATGCAGGAACGCCTCGAAATAGACAGGGAGACCCGCAAACGCGCCGTGGTCGAGGGCATCCACGCGATCCATCTGCCGATCTTTGCCATCCGCCGGATGCGCAAGCCCGTGATCGCAAGCGTCCAGGGCGCCGCCGCCGGTTTCGGCCTCGGGCTGGTCGCGGCCTGCGACCTCGCGCTTGCCGCCGACGACTCCTTCTTCACGCTCGCCTACTGCCACATCGGCGCGAGCCCGGATGGCGGCTCCTCCTATTTCCTCGCCCGCACGCTCGGCATGAAGCAGGCCATGGAACTGGCGCTGCTCGGCGACCGTTTCGGCGCGGAGCGCGCACTCGAACTCGGCATCGTGAACCGGGTCGTACCGACAGCCGACCTGGAGGCCGAGACGCGGGCGCTCGCCGAACGCCTGGCCGCCGGGCCTACGGTCGCTTACGCCCAGGCCAAGTCGTTGTTCAACACCGCCTTCCACACGCCCATGGAGCAGCAATTGCAGTGGGAGGGCGAGCATATGGCGGTGTCGATGACCACGGACGACCATGCGGAAGGCGTCACGGCCTTCCTCGAAAAGCGCCGGCCCGTCTTCAAGGGCGCCTGAGCGCCCGCCGCCATTGCCCCAATCCACTGCCACGGAGCGGACATGACCGAATTGCGGACCGTCACCGACGGGCTGATGTTTCCCGAAGGGCCGATCGCCATGCCGGACGGCTCGGTGCTCCTCGTCGAGATCCGTCGCGGCACGTTGACGCGCGTGCATCCCGACGGACGCAAGGAAGTCGTGGCGGAGCCCGGCGGCGGGCCGAACGGCGCCGCGCTCGGGCCCGACGGGCGGGTCTATCTCTGCAACAATGGCGGCAATGAATGGCTCGACGAGCCGGGCGGGCGGATGCGCCCCGTCGGGCAGGCGCGGGACTACAGCGGCGGCCGGATCGAGGCGGTGGACCTCGAGACCGGCACGGTCGATGTGCTCTACACCGAATGCGAAGGTCGCCGGCTCAAGAGCCCGAACGACTTGGTGTTCGACGGCGAGGGCGGCTTCTGGTTCACCGACCTCGGCAAGGTCCGCGACTGGGAGCGGACGTGGGACCGCACCGGCATCCACTATGCCCGCGCCGACGGGTCTTTCATCACGGAAGCCGCCTTCCCGCTCATCACGCCGAACGGCATCGGCCTCTCGCCCGACGACAGCACGGTCTATGTCGCCGAAACGCAGACCGGGCGCATCTGGGCCTTTGACGTCGAGGCGCCGGGCGTGCTGAAGAAGCATCCTTGGCCGAGCCCCCATGGCGGGCGGCTGGTCAACCAGACCCACGGCTACCGCATGCTCGACAGCCTGGCGCTGGATGCGGCCGGGAACATCTGCGTCGCCACCCTGATGGACCCCGGCATTTCCATCGTCCGGCCCGACGGGTCGGGGCTGGAGCATGTGCCGATGCCGGACCCTTACACGACCAATATCTGCTTCGGCGGCCCGGACCTCCGCACCGCCTTCATCACAATGTCTCATTCGGGCAGGCTGGTTTCCTGCGACTGGCCGGAGGCCGGCCTGCCGCTGCACTATCTGAACGACCGGACCGGATAGAGCCGGACGGAGCACGGAACGCATCCATGCGGGAAGAGCTGCTCGAATCCGTCTGCCGGGTCGCGCGCGAGGCGGGCGAGACGATCATGCCGTGGTTCCGCGCGCCGAAGCTGGAGACGCGCCGCAAGGCGGACCGCAGCCAGGTGACGGCGGCGGACGAGGCGGCCGAACGCCTGATCATCGAGCGCCTCGCCGCATTGACCCCGGACATCCCTGTCGTAGCCGAGGAAAGCGTTGCGGCCGGGCGGGTGCCGGAAATCGGCGACGGGCCGTTCTGGCTGGTGGATCCGCTCGACGGCACCAAGGAGTTCATCCGCAAGGTTCCCGAGTTCACGGTCAATATCGCGCTCATCGAACAAAGACGCCCGGTGCTGGGCGCCGTCTATCTGCCCGCTTCGAATGAGCTTTACGCCGGCCGGAAGGACGCCGGCGCCTTCATGGAAGACGATGGCGGGCGGCGGAAAATCTCCATCCGGCCGTTCCCCGACACGGGCATCACGGTCACGGTCAGCCGCACCTACGGCGCTGGCCGGGACATCGACCGTTTCCTCGCGCGCTACGATGTCGCCCGGCAGATCGACGCCGGCTCGTCGCTCAAATTCTGCCTGATCGCGCGTGGCGAGGCCGATGTCTATCCGCGCTACGGCGGCAGCAACGAGTGGGACACGGCGGCCGGCCATGCCGTGCTCGCGGCTGCCGGCGGCTCGGTGCGCGAGATCGACGACGGCCCGGAACTGCTCTACGGCAAGGCGCGCTTCTCGAACCCCTGGTTCATCGCCTGGGGCGGGTCGTGACGTCCGGGGCGGCTATCGAGGAAGCCGCCCGGTCGATCCGCGCCGGCAGGCTCGTCGCCTTCCCGACCGAGACCGTTTACGGCCTCGGAGCCGACGCGACCGACGACCGCGCCGTCGCCGCCGTGTTCGAGGCCAAGGGCCGGCCGCGCTTCAACCCGCTCATCGTCCATGTCGCGGACCGTGGCGGGGCGGAGGCGCTGGCGGTCTTCGACGACCGCGCCCGCCGGCTCGCGGACCGGTTCTGGCCCGGCCCGCTGACGCTGGTGCTGCCGCGCGCGCCGGCCTCGCCCGTTTCGTGGCTCGCGTCGGCCGGCCTCGACACGCTGGCGCTCCGCTGGCCGGCGCATCCGCTGGCGGAAGCGCTGATCCGCGCCGCCGGACGGCCGCTGGTGGGCCCAAGCGCCAACCGCTCCGGGCGGCTCAGCCCGACGACGGCGGCCCACGCCGCGGCGGAGCTCGGGAAGAGCGCCGCCATGGTGCTGGACGGCGGCCCCTGCCGGTTCGGCCTCGAATCGACCGTGGTCGCGCTCGGCGACGGCTTGCCGATCCTGCTGCGGCCGGGCGCGCTTGACGCCGACGCAATCGAGGCGGAGACCGGCCCGCTCGCCGAACCCGCCCCGTCGGCGGGCGACGAGCCGCGCCCTTCGCCCGGTATGCTGCTGCGCCACTATGCGCCCGACAGCCCGCTCCGCATGGAGGCCGAAGCCGCCCGCTCGGGCGAAGCCATGCTCGGCTTCGGGGCCGTGGGAGGCGATCTGAACCTCAGCCCGTCCGCCGATCTTGCGGAGGCCGCCGCCAACCTGTTCGCCATGCTGCGCCGGCTGGACGGCGGGAGCGGCATCGCGGTGGCCCCGATCCCCGAGCGCGGCCTCGGCCGGGCGATCAACGACCGCCTGCGCCGCGCCGCCCGGGGGTAACCCGGCCTACGCCGCGGCCTCCTCCGCGTGGAAACGGATGGCGAGGCGAGGGCCGACGGGCCAGGGGTGGCGGCGGTGGAGCTCGACCAGTTTCCCTGCGCGCGCCGCCGCCGCTTCGGGAAACGGCAGGCCCCGGCGCAGTTCCAGGTTCACATGCATGCACAGGCACTCATAGGCGGCCAGCGCCGGGCCGTCGGATGTGCGGTGGAGCGTTTGCAGGTAGTGGACGCGCTTCGCGTCCGCATCGGCGAAATGGAACCGGCAGAGCAGCCGCTCGCCGGCCCTGGCGTCGTCCAGATAGACGACATGGCTTTCCAGCGCGAAGGTGCTGCAATTTGTCCGCTCCAGATAGTCCGGCGGCAGTCCGAGCGCGCGGCCGAACGGCTCCAGCACAGCCTCGAACAGCTCCAGATAGCGCACCCGCGGCACGAGGCCGTCCGGCCCTGCCCATGCGGCCGGAATCTCCGGCGCGAACCCTTCCGGCCAGATGCTCAAAGCCAGGCGTCGGCGAGTTCGCGGGCGATCTGGACGGCGTTGGTCGCCGCGCCCTTGCGCAGATTGTCCGAAACAACCCAGAGGTTGAGGCCGTATTCGACGGTCGGGTCGCGGCGGATGCGCGAAACGAACACGGTGTCGTCGCCGGCGGCCTCCTTGGGCGTGACATAGCCGCCGTCCTGGCGCCGGTCCACCACCTCCACGCCAGGGGCCTGGCTCAGCAGTTCGTAGGCCTCTTCCTCGTCCATCGGCCCGTCGAACTCGACATTCACCGCCTCGGCATGGCCGACGAAGACCGGCACCCGCACGCAGGTCGCCGTGACGGCGATGTCGGCGTCGAGGATCTTCCGGGTCTCGTTGACCATCTTCCACTCTTCCTTCGTCGAGCCGTCGTCCATGAAGACGTCGATATGCGGCACGACATTGAAGGCGATCTCCTTGGTGAACTCGGCCGGCTCCGCGTCCTCCAGCTGATAGACGCCGCGCGTCTGGCCCCAGAGCTCGTCCATGCCCTTGCGGCCCGCGCCGGAGACCGACTGGTAGGTCGAGACCACGACCCGCCGGATCGGCTGCGCGTCGTGCAGCGGCTTCAGCGCCACCACCATCTGGATGGTCGAGCAGTTGGGATTGGAGACGATGTTGCGCGCCGAGAAGCCCGCCAGCGCCTCCCGGTTCACCTCCGGCACCACCAGCGGCACGTCGCTGTCCAGGCGGAAGGTCGAACTGTTGTCGATGACGACGCAGCCGGCGGCGGCGGCGCGCGGCGCATGCACCTTCGAGACCGCGCCGCCCGGGGAGAACAGCGCGATGTCCCAGCCCGAAAAGTCGAACTCGTCCAGGACCTGCACGTCCACTTCGTCGTCGCCGAAGGACACCTTGCGGCCCTGGGATTTGCGCGAGGCAAGCGCCGCAATGTCGTCCACGGGGAAGGATGTCTCGTGCAACCCTTCCAGAAGCTGGTAGCCGACGGCTCCGGTCGCGCCGGCTATGGCGACCCTGTAGCCCATGAGCTCGTGTCCTTCGCAAATGGCCGGCGAGACTTACGGCGCGCCCGTCGGCTTTTCAATCCCCCGCGCCTGTTTCGCCGGGTCCATGCGCCCTGCTGCGCCAGCGGGAATCGGCGAGGACCACGGAGGTCTCGATCTGGCGCTCGGGAACGGTCCAATAGCGCCGCAACAGCGTCGTTTTCTCCGGCTCTGGAACCATTTCGAACCCATACCGGCGATAGAACGCAACCGCCCAGTCGGCGGCAGCCCAGGTGCCGATGAGGACCGGACGGTCCTGGCGCGCGAGCAATCCTTCGAGCAGCGCCGACCCGATTCCGGACCGCCGATGGTCCGTCGCCACATAGGCATGGCGGATCAGCGTCACGTCCTCGACCGGCTGGATGCCCATCACCCCGACCAGTCCTGTCCCTTCGATCTCGTATCCGTCGAAGCTGATATCGGCCGCAAGCTCTTCGGCCAGCTCCCCGGCGGGCATGTAGGGTTCCTTCCACCGGTCGTCCGGTATGACGCCGCGATAGGCCCGGGCGGCGTCGTTGATGATCGCGAGGATGCGGTCGAAATCGTCCGCCGTGCAGCGCCTGATCATGGCCGTCTCAGTCTGCTGCGCCGCGTCGCCGCCAAGCGATGCGCCCTAGCCTCGCCCGATGAACGGCATGCCGTTCGCCATCACGGTCAGGAACGGCACATTGACGTCCGGCGAGAGGCCCGCCATGTAGAGCACGGCGTCGGCGACATGGCGCACATCCATCACCGGCTCGACCCGGGTCTCGCCGTCGGGCTGCAGCACGCCCTTCTTCATGCGCTGCGTCATCGGCGTCTCGGCATTGCCGATGTCGATCTGGCCGCAGGTGATGCCGCAGGCGCGTCCGTCCAGGATGGTCGAGCGGGTCAGCCCGGTCACGCCATGCTTGGTCGAGGTGTAGGGCGCCGAGTTGGGACGCGGCACATGGGCGGAAATCGACCCGTTGTTGATGATCCGTCCGCCCGGCGGGTCCTGCGACTTCATCACCCGGAAGGCTTCCCGGGTGCAGAGGAAGCTGCCGGTGAGATTGGCGTCCACCACCGCCTGCCACTGGGCAAGCGTCAGCTCCTCCAGCGGCACCGGAGGCGCGCCCGAGCCCGCATTGTTGAACAGCAGGTCCACCCGCCCGAAGCGCGCAACCGTCGCCTCGAACAGCGCCTTCACCTGGTCCTCGTCGCCGACATCGGTCGATTGCACCAGCGTGCTCTCCGGCCAGCGCGCGGCGACTTCCTCCAGCGGCTCCGTCCGCCGCCCGGCGAGCGCCACCCGGTAGCCCGCGCCCAGCAGGGCCTCGGCAGCCGCCTGTCCGACGCCGGTCCCGGCGCCGGTAACGATTGCAACCGGCATGGCGCTTCCTCCCCCTCGTCCTCGAACAAGGCACTTTAGAGCCTTTCTGAGCCATACGGAAACGGTCTAGGCTTGCGGCGGCCCGGCATGACGGAGGCAGCGCCCAGATGAGTTCGGAGCAATTGGCGGCCCTGAAGACCCTGCTTCGGGAACGCGGCAAACCCGAGAATCCGACCGTGCCCGAAATGCGCGCGCGCATCGCGGAAGTGGGCGAGAGGTTCCCCGCGCCGGCGGAAGCGGAGGTCACGCCCGTGACCGTCGCCGGCCGCTATGCGGAATGGATCGGCGCGCCCGGATGCCTGGCGGACCGCGCCGTGCTCTACCTGCATGGCGGCGGCTATGTCATCGGCTCCTGCGATTCGCACCGCAACCTCGCTTACAACATTGCCGCGGCGTCGAAAGCGAAGGTGCTGCTTCTCGACTACCGCCTCGCTCCGGAATCGCCCTTCCCCGCCCCGGTGGACGACGCGGTCGCCGCCTATTGCTGGCTGCTCGACGAGGGCTTTGCGCCGGGCCGGCTCTCGATAGCGGGCGATTCCGCCGGCGGCGGGCTCACCGTCGCCGCGCTCGTTGCGCTCCGCTATCGCGGCCAGCCGATGCCGGCGGCGGGGCTCTGCCTTTCGCCCTGGGTCGATATGGAGGGCGTCGGCGCCTCGATGACGGCCAAGGAAGAAGAAGACCCGACGCTCAACCACGAGGCGCTGCTCTGGTTCTCCGAGCGCTATCTTGCGGGCGCCGACCCGCGCGCGCCGCTCGCCGCGCCGATCTATGCCGACCTCGCGGGCCTGCCGCCGCTGCTGGTCCAGGTGGGCACCGCCGAAGTGCTGCTCGACGATTCGCTCCGGCTTGCCGAGCGCGCCCGCGCGGCGGGCGTCGATGTCAGCCTCGATGTCGCTCATGACATGATGCATGTCTGGCACCTGTTCGAGCCGGTGCTGGACGAAGCCGGCGAGGCGATTGCCCGCGCCGGGGCCTTCCTGCGCGGGCGCATGCGGTGATCGGGGAAAGCCTCCCGCGCCTTGAGGACGCGGCGCTGCTGACCGGCCGGGGCCGCTTCATCGACGATATGGACCTCGCCGGCCAGGCATGGGTACGCTTCCTGCGTTCGCCCTATGCCCATGCCGACATCCTCGGCGTGGACGACAACGAGGCGCTGAAGGTGCCGGGCGCGGTCGCCCTGCTGCGCGACGGCCTCGAGACCGGGCCGCTCGACAACCGCTCGCCGGTGCGCCGGCGCGACGGCACGCCGCTGGCTCCGCCGCCCTTCCCCGCGTTCGCGCGGGGCCGGGCGCGCTATGCAGGCGAGATCGTGGCCATGGCCGTGGCGGAGACGGCGGCGGCGGCGCGCGACATGGCGGAAGCCGTCGCCGTGGACTACCGCCCGCTGGACGCGGCCGAAACCGAAGAACTGTTCGAATGGGCGACCGGCGACGCCGCCGAGGTCGAGGCGCGGTTCGCGCTTGCGGCGCACCGCATCCGGATTCCGCTTGCGAACAACCGCATTTCGGCCGCCCCGCTGGAGACGCGGGGCGCGCTGGCGGAATGGGACGCGCGCGACGGGCGCTACACCCTGTTCGCCCCGACCCAGGGGCCGGGACAGGTGCAGGAGGCGCTGGCGAAGGCGCTCGGCGCGGCGCGCGCCGATGTGCGCGTCATCACGCCGGATGTCGGCGGCGGCTTCGGCATGAAGAACGGCATCTTCGCCGAGCAGGTGCTGCTCGCCCATGCGGCCCGGCAGCTCGGACGGCCGCTGAAATGGATCGACGACCGCGCCGAGGCGTTCCTTTCGGACTACCACGCCCGCGACCACGACACGGTGGCCGAGCTTGCGCTGGACGCCGAAGGGATTTTCCTCGCCATCCGCACCTCGACCCGGTCCGACCTCGGCGCCTACGCCACGGGCGCGGGGCCCGTCATCCCGACAGACGGCGGCTCGCGGATGCTTGCCAATGTGTACCGCATCCCGGCGGTCCATGCCGAAACGGTCTGCCGCCTCAGCCACACGACCCCGGTCACCGCCTATCGCGGCGCAGGCAAGCCGGAATACGGCTATATCGTCGAGCGCCTTGTGGACGAGGCGGCGCGCCAACTGGACATCGACCCGGCGGAGCTTCGCCGGCGCAACATGATCCGCCCCGAGGAGATGCCCTGGCGAACGCCGACGGGCCTCGTCTATGACAGCGGCGATTTCGCCGGCAATCTCGACGCTGCGCTGGAACTGGCGGACCGCGCGGGCTTCGCGGAGAGGCGGCGCGCAAGCGAGGCCGCCGGGAAGCTGCGCGGCTTCGGCTTCGCCTCCTATACCGAACCCGACGGCTACAAGGACGGGCGCGTGACGATGCGCTTCGACGAGGAAGGCCTGCTCACCGTCACGCTCACCGCCGCCAGCAACGGGCAGGGCTTCGCGACCACCTTCTCGCAGATCGCGGCGGCGCAACTGGGCCTGCCGGTCGATACCGTCCGGGTGCTGACCGGCGACAGCGACATTGTCGGCCGCGGCAGCGGCGCCGGCGGCTCGCGCGTCACCACGGTGGCGGGCGCGGCGATGGTGCGGGCAAGCGAGCGCATCGTGGAGAAGGGCCGGCGGATCGCGGCGGCCATGATGGAAGCGAGCGAGGACGATATCGCCTTCGGGCAGGGCGCCTTCGAGGTCGTCGGCACGGACAGGCGGGTCGGGCTGAGAGAGGTGGCGGGGGCCAGCTTCAACCCGGCGTTCCTCGGCGACGACATGGATATGGGGCTCGACGCCGCCGGCCATTTCATTGCCCGCACCTACAGCTTCCCGAACGGGACCCATGTCGCCGAGGTCGAGATCGACCCCGAGACCGGGCGGGTCTCGCTGGAGCGCTACAGCCTCGTCAACGATGCGGGCGTCGTCGTGAACCCCATGCTGCTGGAAGGCCAGTTGCACGGCGGCATCGTGCAAGGCGTCGGCCAGGCCCTGATGGAGCACATGGTTTACGAGCCGGAAACGGGCCAGCTCCTCTCCGGCTCCTTCATGGACTACGCCATGCCGCGCGCCGCCGACATTCCGTCCTTCGCGCTGGAGCGGAGCCGGACGCCCTGCCTCACCAACCCGCTGGGGGTGAAGGGCGTCGGCGAGAGCGGCACCACGGCCGCCCTGCCGGCGGCGATGAACGCGGTAGCGGATGCGCTCGCCTCGGCCGGGGCCGCCTGCGTCCAGATGCCCGCCACGCCGGAGCGGGTCTGGCGCGCCCTCAGGGACCGGGCGCAGGACACGCACTAGCGGCCCGGAGCGGACGGCCCCGTGACCCGGTTCCGACGAAGGCGCCCCGAGGCCCCTTCGCGATGCGTCATGGCATGTCATGAGATGTCATGATCCGCATGCAGGCAGCGCATATCCTGTGGTCCTTTCGGGCATGAGGCCGTTTCGCCGGAGTTGTGTTCGTCTGCGTCCCGCATGTCGTTCCACTACCATGTTTCGTTCCGCTTCGTTCCGTTCTCCCGCCGCCGGCTTGCCCGAGCGGCGGGACCCTGATTCGCGCGTATCCCGCGCGCGCCTGTGCCGGCGCGGGGGCGCGCGTATCGCGGCGGCGCGGTTCACGCGCCTGATTGCGCATGTGCCCGCCCGCGCGCGAGGCCCAAACGCAGGGCGCACCTGTCCCGTCAGCTCCACAGGGGTCTTTTTTCGCGCCGGCGCGACACAGGAAATGAAGCAGCCCCGCGAATGCCGCTCCCCTCCTGCTGTCCTATTCTAACACAATTTCTATCAGGTCAAGTATTGAAGGAGAAATATTTCAAAAAAAATGAACGGGGAGAAATTGCGACATTATCGCTGGTCGGCCTGGCGGGGAATCAGTTCCTCGCCGGCGCGGGAGTGGCCGATGATACGGGTCAGCAACAGCACGGGCAGGACGCCCGCCAGCACGATGGCGAGCGCCGAGAGCGCGCATTCCTCCAGCAGTTCGTCCGAGGCGAACTGATAGACGTTCGTCGCCAGCGTCTCGTAGTTGAAGGGCCGGAGGATGAGCGTCATCGGCAGCTCCTTCATCGAATCGACGAAGACCAGCAGCGCGCCCGTCAGCACGCTGCCGCGCACGATGGGCAGATGCACGCGCGAGAGCCGCGCGAACGGCCCGTGGCCGAGCGTGCGCGCCGCGCTGTCGATATTGGGCGTCACCTTCGAGAGGCCGGCGTCGATGGTGCCGTAGGCGAGCGCCAGGAACCGCACGGTGAGCGCGGCCGAGACCGCAAACAGCGTCCCGCTGAAAACCAGCCCGGTGGAAATGCCGAACTCGGCGCGCGCAAAGGCGTCGATGCCGCGGTCCAGGCCGGCGAGCGGGATCATCACGCCGAGCGCCAGCACCGCGCCCGGCACCGCGTAGCCGAGCGACACGAAGCGCGCCGCGCCCTGGGCGACCGGCGGCGCGCCGGCCCTGGCGCCGTAGGCGAGGACAAGCCCGAACGCCGAGGCCGCCAGCGCGGCGATGCCGGCGAGGGTCAGGCTGTGCTCTGCATAATTCAGGAAGTCTGACAACTGGTCCGGCTGCCAGGCCGTAACCGCATACCAGGCGAGCACTGCCGAGGGCAGCAGGAAGCCGAGCAGCACCGGCAATGCGCAGGCCAGGAACGCGCCGGCGGCGGCCCGGCCGGAAAGGCGGCGCGGCGCCAGCCGGCGGTAGCGCCCGCTCGTGTGGTGGAACCGCCGCTGGCGCCGCGCGGCGCGCTCCGCCCAGATGAGACCGGCAATGACGACCAGAAGCACAAGCGCAAGCTGGGCCGCGCCGGCGGCATTGCCCATGTTCATCCAGATGTCGAAGATGCCGACCGTAAAGGTCCGCAGCGCAAAGAATTCGACTGCTCCCAGATCGTTCAGGGTTTCCATGAGGGCGAGGATGACGCCGATGGCCACCGCCGGGCGGGCGAGCGGCAGCGCGACGCGCCGGAAGGCCTGCCAGGGCGTGCAGCCGAGCAGGCGGCTCGCTTCGAGCACGCAGATGTTCTGCTCGATGAAGGCCGCCCTGGAAAGCAGATAGACATAGGGGTAGAGCACCAGCGAGAACAGGGTGACGGCGCCGCCGAGCGAGCGTATCTGCGGGAACCAGTAGTCCTGCGCGCCGGTCCAGCCGAACGAGGCGCGCAGAAACACCTGCACCGCGCCGGCATATTCCAGCAGGTCGGTATAGACGTAGGCGACGACATAGGCCGGCATGGCGAGCGGCAGCAGCAGCAGCCATTCGAAGGCCCGGCTTCCCGGAAACCGGCACATGGTGACCAGCCAGGCCGTCGCGACGCCGATAACCGCCGTGCCGACCGCAACGCCGAGCGCAAGCAGGAAGGAGGTCCATATGTAGTCCGGCAGCACCGTCGAGGCGAGGTGCCGCCAGATGTCCAGGGTCGGCGTGACGGCCGTCCAGATGACGGCGCAGATCGGCGCGGCCGCCAGCGCCGCCACCGACAGGGTTATCCAGGTCCAGCCGTCCGGTGTCGTGGTGCGCCAGGCCCGGCGCCGTGCGCTAGCTGCGCCGGCGACGGCCATAGAGCTCGAGACGATGGTCCACCAGCTCGAAGCCGAGGCGCTCGGCGATCCGGCTCTTCATCTCTTCGAGCTCGGCATCGTAGAATTCCTTCACCGCCCCGGTTTCCACATCGATCAGGTGGTCGTGATGCTCGCCGGCCTCCTCGTAGCGCGCCCGGCCACCGCCGAAATCGTGCCGGGTCAGCACATTGGCGTCCTCGAAGAGCTTGAGCGTGCGATAGACGGTGGCGATGGAGATGTGCGGGTCGATCCGGCTCGCGCGCCGATAGACCGTATCGACATCGGGATGGTCGGCGCTGTCTGAAAGGACGCGGGCCACCGTGCGGCGCTGGCCCGTCAGGCGAAGGTTTCTTTCGCGGCACAGCTTTTCGATGCCGGTTTCCTCAGCCATTCCCTGCCGTCCGATAGCCGCCTGACTGTGTTGAATACAGGCCGCAACCGACCGGGTCAATCAAGCCGGAGGGCGCAGCCGGGCGCGGTTTCGTTGACAAGGCGCGCCCTTCCGACGCTTGATCGGAAAAACGGGGCGTTGGAGCAACGCATGTTCGAGGGATTCCAGAGATCCAGGATCGACGCCGGAGGGTGCGGGATCCATGTCGTGCATGGAGGCGAGGGGCCGCCGCTGCTGATGCTGCACGGCTACCCGCAGACCCATGCGGAATGGCACAAGGTGGCGCCCCGCCTGGCGGAGCGGTTCACGGTCGTCTGCCCGGACCTGCGCGGCTACGGGGACAGCGACAAGCCGCGTTGCGAACCGGGCGACCACATCACCTACTGCAAGCGCACCTCCGCCGGCGACCAGGTGGCCGTCATGCAGGCGCTCGGCTTCGAGGCCTTCCACCTCGTCGGCCATGACCGGGGCGTGCGCGTCGGGCTCCGCCTCGCGCTCGACCATCCCGAACGCGTATTGAGCTTCACCAACCTGGACGTGGTGCCGTCGCTGGAGGCGTTCGAGAACATGGACGCCTCGCTCGCGTTCTCGTGGTTCCACTGGAACCTCATGCGCCAGCCTTCGCCGCTTCCGGAGACCGTGTTCTCGGCCAGTCCGAAGCTGTTCCTGGACTTTTTCCTGGACCAATGGACGGCGGCGCCGGGCGCTTTCGAGGACGCGGCCTACGGGGAATATCTGCGCTGCTTCTCCGACCCCGAAACGGTGCGCGCCATGTGCGCCGACTACCGCGCGGTCGCGCTCGACATGGAGCATGACGCCGCCGACCGGGGCCGGAAGCTCGCCTGCCCCGTGCTGGTGCTCTGGGCCGGCAACATGCCGAAGCGGCCCGGCTGGCAGACCGGGGCGAAGCTGAACATGCTGGATGTCTGGCGCGCCCGCGCCGACGACGTGCGCGGCCGCGCGCTCGATTGCGGGCATTTCATCCCCGAGGAAGCGCCGGAAGAACTGCTCGCCGAACTCCTCGCCTTCCTGCCCGGCTGAGCGCCTATTCCAGGCCGATGGCGCCGCAGACGAGGGGGAGAATTCGCGGTCCCGGCTAACCGCCGCCTCCCTCCTCCTGCGCGGGCTGCCCGCCCGCCTCCCGCCGGCGTTCGTCCGTCTGCGCGGCCGCGGCGCGCTCGAACAGCGCATCGAAGTCGACAGGGTCGATCAGGAAGGGCGGGAAGCCCCCGTCCCGCACCGCATTGGCGATGATGCCGCGGGCGAAGGGGAACAGCAGCTTCGGCACCTCGGACCCGACCACCCTGGTCCTCACTTCGTCCGGCAGGGGCGGCACGGACGCAACCGCGCCATAGGACAGTTCGACCAGGAAGAGGACCGTCTCGCCGCGCCTCGCCCGCGCCGTGACATGCAGCACCACCTCGAAGTGGTTGTCCTGCAGCGGGCGCGCCTCGACATTGAGGTCGATGCCGATCTCCGGCCGCGTTTCCAGCTCGTTGAAGCTCATCGGCGCGTTCGGGCTCTCGAAGGAGAGGTCCTTCAGATATTGCGCGCCGATGGTCACCCGCGGCTTCGCCTCGGCCGCTCCGTTCGCGCCGTTCCCGTTCATGGCTGCCGCCTTCCTGTCGGGGCCGCCCGTCTAGCACGGGGCGGCAAAGGGAGGAAGCCGGCCGGAGGGGTCGTGCTCGCGGATCGCGCCGTTCTCGACGGTCTCGCCGGTCAGCGCGCGGATGACGCCCCAATGGGTCACGGCGCAGATGCCGTCGCGGTCCGGGCGCCCGGCCACGGCGGTGCGGAAGGCGCGGGCGCGGGCCAGCACCCGTTCATGCGTTTCCCCGAGTTCGCACCACCACTGCTCGTCGAGGGCGGAGAAATCGAGATCCGGCCACGCCCCGGCCAGCATGCCCGCGCGGGTCCCGACATCGCAGGAAAAGCCGGCCCGCTCGCGCAGCAGCGGCTCTATCAGGATCGGGACATCGAGGCGCCGGGCGACCACCGCCGCCGTTTCCAGCGTGCGCCGGTAGGGGCTCGCGAAGAGGAGCGAGACGCCGCGCCCGGCGAGCGCAACCGCGGCCGCCTCGGCCTGCCGGCGGCCCTCTTCCGTCAGCCCCGGATCGGGAAGGCCCGGATCGATGCGCGTCTGGCCGTAATGCAGGTTCCACAGCGTCTGGCCGTGGCGCAGCAGGATCATCTGGGCTCTCCCGGCGTGTCGTCGCGATATTCGCCTTCGATGACGCCAGCCCCGCCCCGCCGGACGCGGGCCTCGCCGCCCCAGCGCCGCCAGGCCCAGCCGGCGGCGAGGTCCCGGAACGGCGGCAGCAGCAGCAGGAACCCGGCGGCGTCGGTGAAGAAACCCGGCGTCAGCAGCAGGGCGCCCGCCACGATGAGGCAGACCCCGTCGAACATTTCGCGCAAGGGCGCGCCGCCCTCCGCGATCGTCCGCCGGGCGCGCATCAGCACACCCACCCCCTGCGCGCGGATCAGCCAGGTCCCGACGACGGCCGTCAGCACGATGACGGCGAGCGTCGGCCACAACCCGATCCAGCCGCCGACCTCGATGAAAACGGCGATCTCGACCAGGGGAACCCCGATCAGCGCCAAAAGGATTGCGAAGGCCATACTTGCCCTTTCCTAGACTTGGGCTTATCTCTGGTCAATCGAGTGAAGGGATCGGCCGCAAAGGCCGGTAGTGAGCGCCATGGACGGCGGAATTCCGTTCTTCGACCTGTTGTTCTTCGCCATGGTGGCGGCGTTCCTCGTGTTCCGGCTGCGCAGTGTTCTGGGCCGCCGCCAGGGGCATCACCAGGCGCCCCCGCAGGCGGAGCCGAATGCCGCCGGCGATGCGAACTCCAACGACAATGTGATTGCGCTGCCCGACCGCAACAAGGGCGAGGACGAAGAGAGCGACGGCACGCCGCTCGGGGACGGCATACGGCAGATCCGGGGCGTGGACGCGAGCTTCGAGCCGGAACTGTTCGCGTCGGGCGCGCGCGCCGCGTTCGAGATGATCGTGAACGCTTTCGCCGGCGGAGACCGCGATACGCTCCGGCCGCTGACCAGCGCCGAGGTGTTCGGCAATTTCGAGCGCACCATCGCCGACCGGGAGGAGAAGGGCCATATCCTCGAGGCGACGCTGATTGGCATCAAGGAAGCCGAGCTCACCGATGCCGGGCTCGACGGCCACGAAGCATGGGCGACGGTCCGGTTCGTCTCGGAGCAGGTCGGCGTGTTGCGCGATTCCGAGGGGCAGACGCTCTCCGGGGCGACCAACGCCATCGAGGAGATCACCGACGTCTGGACCTTCGCCCGCGACACGCGGTCGCCCGACCCCAACTGGCGGCTGGTCGCAACCGGGGGCGAAAGCTGAGCCTGTCCCGACCCCGGAGAACACCATGACCGGATCATCGGCCGCCATGACCGGCAAGCGCGGGCTCATCATGGGCATGGCGAACGACCGCTCCATCGCCTGGGGGATCGCGCAGGCGCTGGCGGGGAGCGGGGCCGAACTCGCCGTCACCTACCAGACGGAACAGCTTGCCAAGCGGGTCCGCCCGCTCGCCGAGTCGCTGGGCGCGGCGCTGGTGCTGCCGGCCGATGTCGCAGACGACGCCAGCATGGACGCCCTGTTCGAGACGCTGGCGGCCGAATGGGGCCGGCTCGATTTCGTCGTCCACGCCATCGCCTTTTCCGACAAGGACCAGCTCAAGGGCCGCTATGTCGATACGACGCGCGAGAACTTCCGCATGTCGCTCGACATCTCCTGCTTCTCCTTCACGGACCTCGCCCGCAGGGCGTCGGCGCTGATGGAGCCGGGGGCGGCGATGCTGACGCTCACCTATTACGGCGCCGAGCAGGTGATGCCGCACTACAATGTCATGGGCGTTGCCAAGGCCGCGCTGGAGGCGAGCGTGCGCTACATGGCGGCCGATTTCGGCAATGACGGCATCCGCGTCAACGCCATATCGGCCGGGCCGGTCAAGACCCTCGCAGCGTCCGGGATCGGCGATTTCCGTTTCATCCTGAGGTGGAACGAGTTGAACTCGCCGCTGCAGGCGAATGTCACGCTGGAGCAGATCGGCCAGTCCGCGCTCTACCTGCTCAGCCCGATGAGCGCCGGCGTCACCGGCGAGGTGCATCATGTGGATTGCGGCTACCACACCGTCGGCATGATGAACCCGCACCGGGCGGGGGACACGTCGGACCTGCTGGCGAGCTTCAAGCCGAAATACGGCTGATGGCCTCCAACGGGTTCGGACAGGCCTTTCGCTTCACCACCTGGGGAGAGAGCCACGGGCCGGCCATAGGCTGCGTCGTGGACGGCTGCCCGCCCGGCATTCCGCTCGCCGAGGACGACCTCCAGGTCTGGCTCGACAAGCGCCGGCCCGGCCAGTCCCGCTTCACCACCCAGCGCCGGGAGCCGGACAGCGTGCGCATCCTCTCCGGCGTGTTCGAGGGGCGGACGACGGGCACCCCCATCGGCCTCGTGATCGAGAATGTGGACCAGCGGTCCCGGGACTATTCGAAGATCGCCGACCGCTTCCGCCCCGGCCATGCCGACTACACCTACTGGCGGAAATACGGCATTCGCGACTATCGCGGCGGCGGGCGGTCGTCGGCCCGCGAAACCGCCATGCGGGTGGCGGCCGGCGGCATCGCGCGCAAGGTGCTGGGCGAGGGCGTCTCGATTCGCGGCGCGCTGGTCCGGATGGGCGAGAAGACCGTGGACCGCGCCCGCTGGGACTGGAATGCCGTCGGGGACAATCCCTTCTTCTGCCCGGACGCCGCCGCGGTCGGGGAATGGGTGGACTATCTCGATTCGGTCCGCAAAGCCGGATCGTCGGTCGGTGCGGTCATCGAGGTCGTCGCGGAGGGCGTGCCGGCCGGCCTCGGCGAACCGGTCTATGGCAAGCTCGACGGCGACCTCGCGGCCGCAATGATGAGTATAAACGCGGTCAAGGGCGTCGAGATGGGCGACGGCTTCGCCGCGGCGGCGAAGCGCGGCGAGGCCGCCCATGACGAGATGGCCCCGGACGGCGAAGGCGGCATCGCCTTCCTCTCCAACAATGCCGGCGGCGTGCTGGGCGGCATCTCCTCGGGCCAGCCCGTGGTCGCGCGTTTCGCGGTCAAGCCGACCAGCTCGATCCTCATTCCGCGCCGGGGCGTCACCGAGGCGGGCGAAGCTGTCGAGATCGTCACCACAGGCCGCCACGATCCCTGCGTCGGCATCCGCGCCGTGCCGGTCGGCGAAGCGATGATGGCGCTGGTGCTCGCGGACCACCTGCTCCGGCACCGCGCCCAGACAGGCTGACGCCGGCACTTCCCCGCTTCCGGCCTGCGGGCCAGAATATGCGAAACAACCGGAGGATCAGGATGTCCGGACCGCTTGCCGGATTGCGCGTGCTCGACCTCACCACGGTGATGTACGGCCCCTACTGCACCCAGTTGATGGGCGACTACGGGGCCGATGTGGTGAAGGTCGAGCCGCCGGGAGGCGATATCAGCCGCCAGGTGGGGCCGCGCCGCAACGGGGGCATGGCGGCCGGCATCCTCACCAAGGCGCGCAACAAGCGCAGCCTCGTGCTCGACCTGAAGCAGGCCGCCGGGCGCGACGCCCTCTACCGGCTGGCGCGGACCGCCGACGTGTTCATCCACAACATGCGCCCGAAGCCCGCCGCCCGGCTTGGGATCGACTATGAAACCATCTCGGAGCACCGGCCCGATATCGTCTATTGCACCGCCGTGGGCTTCGGC
The DNA here is from genome assembly GCA_022827685.1 of Alphaproteobacteria bacterium. Taxonomy (GTDB): domain Bacteria; phylum Pseudomonadota; class Alphaproteobacteria; order Bin95; family Bin95; genus Bin95. The sequence continues at coordinate 21,050 of JAJEIH010000001.1, read as the reverse complement.
AAGGACGGCCCCTATGCCGACAAGCCCGCCTATGACGACCTGATCCAGGGGGTCTCCGGGCTCGCCTGGCTGGAGGGCGCGCAAACCGGCGGCGCGCCGCGCTACGCCCCCTCCGTGCTGGCCGACAAGACCAGCGGCCTGTTCGCGCTCTTCTCGGTCCTGATGGCGCTCCACCACCGCGCCCGGACCGGCGAGGGGCAGGAAATCCACTGCGGCATGTTCGAGTGTTTCGCCTCCTTCATAATGAACGAGCACCAGCAGGGGCGCACCTTCGACCCGCCGCTCGGGCCCGCCGGCTATGAACGCCTGCTGACGCCCTGGCGCCGGCCGCACGAAACCGCCGACGGGCATCTCTGCGTGCTGCCCTACAACGACCGCCATTGGCGCCGCTTCTTCGAGATCGCGGGGCGCCCGGAGCTCGCGGAGGACGAGCGGTTCGCGACCATGACCGCCCGCTCGCGAAACATCGAGGCGCTCTACAGGATCCTCGCGGACATCATGCGGGGCCGGACGACGGCGGACTGGCTGGCCGAACTGGAGGGCGCCGATATTCCCTGCATGCCGATGCACTCCCCCGAGACGCTGTTCGACGACCCGCACCTGCAGGCCGTGGATTTCTTCAAGACCCTCGACCACCCCTCCGAAGGCCGGCTCGTGCATATGCGGCCTCCCGTCTCCTTCTCGAAGACGCCGGGTTCGATCCGCCTCCAGGCGCCGCAGGCCGGCCAGCACAGCGAGGAAGTGCTGCGCGAGGCGGGGCTCGACGCGGCGGAAATCCGGGCGCTGGTCGAGGCGGGCGTGACGGCGACGGCCCGAGAGCCATGAACGACACCGTCCGGAGTCCGCTCTTCAACGACAACCGCATCAAGCTCGGCGTGATGGCGTTCAACTGCTCGCACGGCTCCACCGTGACGACGGCGGACGGCGCCTGGCCGATGACCTGGGAGGACAACCGGGCGCTCGCCCGCATGGCGGACGCCGCCGGTTTCGAGGCGCTGCTGCCGGTCGGGCGCTGGAAGGGCTATGGCGGCGAGACCGATTTCAACAACCGGACCTTCGAGAGCCTGACCTGGGCGGCCGGCATCGCGGCCGAGACCGCGCACGCAACCGTCTTCTCGACCGTCCACGCGCCGCTGGTCCACCCGGTCGCGGCCGCCAAGATGGGCGCGACGGTGGACCATATTTCGGGCGGGCGCTTCGCGCTCAACCTTGTCGCCGGCTGGTTCAAGAACGAGTTCGACATGTTCGGCCTCGAAATGCGCGCCCATGACAACCGCTACGCCTATGCCGAGGAATGGCTTTCGCTGGTGAAGCGCCTCTGGAGCGAGCGGGAACCCTTCGACCTCGACGGGCGCTTCTTCAGCGGCAGGGCGCTCTGGAGCGAGCCGAAGCCCCTGCAGCGCCCGAGGCCGCCGATCATGAACGCCGGCAGCTCCTCCGCCGGACAGGCATTCTCCGCCGCCCATGCCGACATGAATTTCGTCATGCTGCGCCAGAAGGACGAGGGCAGCGACCGCGCGCAGATCGCCCGTCTCAAGGCCATGGCCGCCGATCTCGGGCGCTCCTCGCAATGCTGGATCCACGGCTATGTCGTCTGCCGTCCGACGCGGCAGGAGGCCGAAGACTATCTCCACCACTATGTCGTGGAGCGCGGCGACGACGTGGCAGTCGCCAACATGCTGGACATCTTCGGGGTGCAGTCCGGCACCCTGGAGCCGGCGGTGATGGACGCCTTCCGCTTCCACTTCAAGGCGGGCCATGGCGGCTATCCGCTGGTCGGGGCGCCGGAGGACATTGTGGAAGAGCTGGAGCGGCTTTCGGACATGGGCGTGGACGGGCTGCTGCTCTCCTGGGTGGATTATCTCGGCGAGTGCCGCCAGTGGATCGAGGAGGTCATGCCGCTGATGGAGGCGGCCGGCCAGCGCCGTCCCTTCAGCCCGGCCGAAAGGCTATAGTGAAACCGCAAACCCTGCCCCGGAGGACCCCGATGACCCGCGACGAGCTCAAGGAAATCACGCTCCAGTTCACCGACGCCTTCAACCGCGACGACCTCGACGGCGTCATGGCCTGGTTCGCCGGGGACGCGGTCTATGACGAGTTCCACGGCGCCCGGCACGAGGGCAGGGAAGCGATCCGCGCGGCGTTCGAGCCGATGTTCGCCGGCAAGTTCGGCAAGGTTCGCTTCGAGGAGGAAGACCTGTTCCTCGACCCGGAGGACGGCAAGGCGATGATTTCCTGGTCGTGCTGCCGGGTCGACCGACTCATTCAGCAGTTTTTCAGCCGAAGCACGACCGAGGGAGACGGTATTTGCCGGTCGTAACGAGGTCAAGGGGCATCCGCAGAAAAAATGAAGGCCGCCGGTTCCGAGCCAGCGGCCTTCGGGGATGCGGTTTAGCCCTTGGTTCGTTGCCAACTACCCAGTGCAGCAGCAGCAGCAGCAGCAGCAGCAAAACTCAGGCCAAAATCCGGCAATCGCGTGACCGGATAATCGGCCTCTGCTGCCGCAATGTCAAGCGCTGGGTCGTTGGGGTGGCGGATTTTTCCGCCGCTGCCGGGTTCACCGCAACTCGATGGAAACACGGACCTTTTCCGGCGCCGGGCTGACCGCCCGCGCATCGGCCCCTGAAAGCTCGTCCCCGAATCCTTCCGGGCAGCGCAAGCGGCTCCCCGAGCCCGACCGGGCCCGGTCGGCCGCCAGGAACTTTCCCGGCTTTCTCAAGGGCATGCGCCCCCAAGAAGCTGTTCCCCTCCTGCACCGCCAGGTCGCGGCGGCCGACGTCGGAGGCCGCCGGAGCCGCTGGCATGGAGGCAGTGCGGCTCGCTTCCAGGTTCAGCCGGCTGCACGAATCGCTCCCCCTTGCCGGCAGCCGTTCCCCGGTCCGGAGCTCAGTGAGCAAGGCGGCCGCGAAGCTCCGCCGGAGCGCCCGGAAGGTCCGGGAACTCGAAAATATGCTGCGGCGGATTGGCGCATACATGCCGGAGAAGAAGCCGGAGAGGAATGGTCCGGCAAGACGGCGTTCGCCGGCCAGCCTGTCGTGTGTACGACCGGGCCATACCTCTACACGGATACCGGGTTTCGGCCGACGCGCCTGTGCGCGCGTGCGGAAACGATGTTCGAATCGTCGGATATCGTGCCGCCCCATCTCAAGCGGCTGACGGAATGCGATCCGGACCCGACCCGACTGCAGCCGCTCCTGCGGACCGTGGAGGTAGCCCATAACCACTTCAGATGCGTCCTGCCGCGACCACGCGCAAACCCTTCGCGAGAGGATCGTGGAAGCCACCGAGCGGCTGGACGACGATGGGGTGCCGACGTTGCGGTGGTGCGAGGAAGCGCTCCTCTTGGGGCATTGGTTGACCGACACGAGGGCGACGATGAACCGCCGTCAGTGGCGCCGGCATCTCCGGGAGATCCGAATGCCGAAGTCCATCGCAAACCGGTACATGAGCATGGCGAAGTCGGGGTACAACGCCGGCGAGCATGTCGAGCTTATGGCAATTGCCAGGGCCGGCTTCACGGTCGACGAGCTTATCGAGTACCGGCGGAGCTCGGACGATGACTGTGGCGACGAAGGAGGAGATCAATGAGGCCCTTGGCAAGATAGCCGAGGCCTACAGGCGGCAGAGAGCCCGGTCGCAAGAATGGGCCGAAGGGACGCTGCAACTCGGCCAGGACTTTCTGGACGTGAAGAAGCTGATCCCCCATGGCGAGTGGCTTCCCACGATCGAGGCTTGGGGAATGTCCTATGACCAGGTCGCGAAGCACATGCGCGCGGTCAAATGGGGCGCCACGGTCGAGATGCTCATGGAGCACGGGCTCACGGCCACGCTGGAGCTGCTTTCCCAACAGCGCCGGGCTGCCAGAATGGAGGCCCAAGGTGACCCGGAACCGGAACCCGGTCCGGCCCCGGCTGAAGACGGCAAATTTTGCAGTTCTGCAAAATTTGAGGGCACCAAAGCCGAGCCCGATCCCGCCTCTTCCGAACCCGCCGAAGCCCCGGCGCAGCCTGTAATCCAGGCGTGGGAAGCCGTCCGCGAGCGCCTGCTGGAGGCGGTCGGCGAGCCCTTATTCAAGTCCTGGCTCGCCGATCTCTGCATGGAGGCCCGCGACGGTGCCGCCGTGCTGCTCGCCAGAACCACGTTCACCAGGGACCGCGTCCGCCAGGACTTCGGCGAGCGCATCTCGCGCTTCCTGGAGGAGGAACTCCCGGGTGTCAGGCTGGAATACGGCGTCGCCGAGGCAGCCTCCGGACCAGCCCCGGAGCTGCCGCTGCCGGCGGGCGACCCCGTCGACGGCCCGCTGGAGCGCCCGATCCTGCCCGAGGGCTACGATCACCGGAACCCGGCGCACCGGATGCTGCTCTGCTTCACCCTGCACGACATCACCTCGCATCTGGAGCGCTCGATCCTTGCTACGCTGGCCTTCCGCGATGGCGGCACCGGTGCCTTCGTGAAGCGGGCGACCCTCGCCAAGCATCACGGTTGCAGCGAAGACTGGGTGAAGGACTGCCTTGCCGATCTTCGCGCCCGAGGCTACCTGCGGAGCGTGCGGCGGCGGAACATGCCGAGTCGCGATCACGTCTTTCCCGATGGCCCGCCCCCGCAACGCCAGCGTGAGATGACGCTGCTGCGGACCATCCACGGGGGTTTGCAGCCCCCCCTGCAAGGTGGGGTGCAGCCCCGGCCGAGTGGGGCACACACCCCCGTCGAAGGGACGCCCGAGTCCACTGCCAAACAGGAAGAAACAGAAAAGAAACAGCGCCGCGACGCCGCCCGCTGACGCGGGTCAGGCGGCGTCGCGGCGCCTTGGGAGGAATGGGACGGATGTCCGATGCTCGAATTCACACTTGGACGGTCGGCTATGTCACCACGATCTGGGGCGTCGTCGAGATGTCGCTGAATACGCCGGAGGAAATCGAGGAGTTCCGGGCAGGGCCCGAAGCGTTCTATGCCCGCCGGCACAGCGCCACGGTCGAGCAATATCGGGCCTGGATCGACACCGACGGCCGGCCTCGCTGCGCAGGGCACACCCGCAAGGGCAATCGATGCGCGAACCCGATATCCGGGCCAGCCCGCGATCTTGCAGTCCATGCGCGCCTCGATCGCTCCGAATATTGCGCCATCCACGGCGGGCCGGAATCGACAACGGACCGGCGATGACCACCCTCGAGGTCACCGTCCATGTTGAGGCCGTGGGAGGCATCCCCCGCAGGCATCTCCTGCGCCTCCCGCTGGCCAGGAACGCCGGCAAGGAGGAGGTCATGGAGGCCGTGCTCGAGGAATACGCCCGCTGCGAGGCCGACTTCCACGCCAGACAGGGGAGGCTCCCGCCGTGAACTGGAGCCTGTATGACGCCCGCGCCCTCGAGCGACGTCTGGTGCTCTGCGATGCCCCGCGCGACCTGGCGTGGCGCGCGGCGTTCCTGAACGGCCCGGCTACGCTGGCGCGGATCGAGGAGATGCGGCACATGAGCCTGGAGGAGGTCGTCAACCCGAGCCTGATCTACAAGATCATCGACCGGGCCAGGGCCGACACGGAACGCCGGCCGCTGAATGAGGAGACCGCGGCCGCGCGGGCCGCGGCGGAGCCGGCGTCCAGGAACGAAGCGAAGACGCTGCTCGAGGCCGCAATGGTCGATATCCCTCCGTGGCCGGGTTTCGACCGCGTAGCCGCTATGCCCAGCTATCTCGACTGCCTGGATGACCTTCCGCGCGCCGTGCTGGATAACGCGCTGGCCGACTGCCGGAACATTTGTTCCACGTGGCCGTCGATCGCGGAGATCCGGCTCGCGGCCGAACCCTATCTGGGCCAGGTCATGCGGCGCCTGTGGCGGCTCCAGGAGCCGGCGGAGGACGGCCCGCCATGACCAACCGAGAGATCACGCGCATGCCGCAGCGCCGGGCGAGGCCCCGCAGGCGTCCGCCTACGAGCGAGATGGAGTGCCGAATGCTCGACTTTCCCGAGCTCTCCGAGCTGCTGGCCTGCGAGCGCCTGGTGATGCGCGCGACGAGACGGCGTTCCGACTTCCCTTTCACCATCAGGATCTTTCACCGCGACCCCGATCCGTTCGACTACTGCATCGCCTCCAGGACGGCATCCGACGCCACGGCGATCGTCGTCCGCATGCGCGCGCTCGGTCGCCGGCGCATGGATCGAGGAGGTGGACGGATGAGCAGGCCGGCGCGCGGGCAAGCACCGCGGATGCCGGCTGCATTACGGCCTTCACAAGGGAGCATTCCCATGCCTGACCATTCGCACTCCGCCGCCTTTGCGGCGCCCCGCATCCTCGCCTTCGTCAGCCAGAAGGGCGGGGCCGGGAAAACGACGCTGGCGCTGAACATTGCCGTGGTCGCGGCCCAGGCCGGCCGGCGCGTCACCGTGCTGGACTGCGACCCCCAGTGCTCGGCCGTCATCTGGGCCGACCTTCGCGACGAGCCGGCCCCGGAGGTCCGGTATTGCCCGTCGCTGCGCCTGGAGCATGAGATCGATCGAGCCCGGGGCCGGGGCTCCGACCTTATCCTGATCGACACGGCGATGGGCGCCGACGGAGGCCCGGTCGCCGGCGCGCGCCATGCCGGCCTTGTGGTGGTCCCCTGCCGGCAGTCGGTGTTCGACCTCGCCGCGATCCGCGCGAGCCTCGATGTGGCGGCCGCAGCCCGGACGCGGGCCGTGGCTGTGCTCAACGCCGTCCCGACACGGTCCGCCGAGTGGGAGGCCGGGACAAGGGAACTGCTTGCCGGCGAAGGCGCGCAGCTCCTGCCGGCCGCCGTCCGCCATCGCGTCGCGTTCATCCGCTCCGCCCGGGCCGGCGAGAGCGTCGTCGAGGCCGAGCCCGGGGGCCGGGCCGCAACGGAGATCCGCGCCGTGACCGAGGCGCTGCTCGCCTGGCCCGCCAGCAACATGAGGATGGCGGCGTGAGCGGCCGCGCAAACAGCGGGGGCGGCGCGCTCATCCACCGTCTCCAGGACTGGCGCAGCCGCAACCCCGAGGCGGCCGAAGCGGCGTCCCGGTTCGACCCCTCGACGGCCCGCCAGCGGAGCACCTGGCCGATCGCCCTGGAGCAGATCCGCATCGGGCCGCGCCTGCGCGAGGTCGACGATGAAGCGGTCGCCCGCCTCACGGAGTCGATGGACCGGATCGGCCTTCAGAACCCGATCCAGGTCCGCCACAATTTCGGGATCGATCCGGAGACCGGCGAATACGACCGCGGCCTGGACGAGGGCGGCTTTGCGCTGGTCGCGGGACGGCACCGGATCGAGGCCGCGAAGAAGCTCGGCTGGGGCCGGATCGAGGCCTTCGTGCTCGACGATCCGAGCCCGGACGAGATCGCCTTGGTCGAGGTCGACGAGAACTTGATCCGCTCGGAACTCACGCCGCTTCACCGCGCCCGCTTCGTTGCCAGGCGCGAGGAACTCCGCAACAAACTGTACCCGGAAGCCCGCCATGGCGGCGACCGTAAGAGTTTGGAATACCAGGAGAAAATCAAAACCGAAGGGGATTATATACCACTTTACCCAAGCGGCTCATCGGCTGGCCCGAACAGGAACCCGGCCAGCGCGAGTTGGCTGATTTCCCACGGCTCGCTGTAAGACCGCTCGCCAACGCTCAGCCGACAGCGTTTCCCGTCCCATTCCGGGCGCACATTGAATATCTGCCCGCCGCCGTTGATGAGGATCGCCGACCGCGACAGCCGGAAGACCACCTGCGGCGGCCGGTCCATATCCGCATCGAGCACGACCCGGAAGGACGGGTCGCAGCCGCCGCCGTTTTCGTGGACCTGAAACCGCCGTCCCTGCCGCTGCCGGTCGTAGAGTTCATTGAACTGCTTCACGTCGCGCTGGACGATCTGATGCAGCGCGTCGAAGATCATGTCGAGATTGCACTCGGCCCGGCCCCGGACCCATTCCGGCGGCGGCTGATGGTCCAACATGGCGACTCCGGCAGCGTGATTTTTTCTGCATTTTACCCATTTTCCTCTTGCCGGCAACGCCGCATTGGGGTAATCTGTTTCCGTAATCAGGAGGCAGGAAATGGCTCGCAACGCTCCCGGCAAACACTTCCGCAAGGGCATGACCTTCGTGGACCTGACGCGGATGTTCCCGGACGATGAGACCGCCGAGGCTTGGTTCGTGAAGACGCGCTGGCCGGAAGGCGTGTGCTGCCCCAAGTGCGGGTCGGTCAACATTCAGGAGCGCGAGACGCGCAAGCCGCAGCCCTACCGCTGCCGGGACTGTCGGAAGGATTTCAGCGTCAAGACCGACACGCTGATGCATTCCTCGCCGCTCGGCTTCCAGATTTGGGCGATTGCCATCTTCCTGTGCTCGACGAACCTCAAGGGCGTGTCGAGCATGAAGCTCCACCGCGACCTTGGGGTGACGCAGAAGACGGCCTGGCATCTGGCGCACCGCATCCGGGAGACATGGACCGACAAGGCGGCGATGTTCACCGGCCCGGCGGAAGCAGACGAGACCTACATCGGCGGCAAGCGCAAGAACATGAGCAACCGGAAGCGGAAAGAGCTCGCCGGGACGGGACGCGGGGCCGTGGGGAAAGCGGCCGTCGCGGGCGTGAAGGACCGGGCGAGCAATCGCGTTGCGGCCCGCCGCATGGAGGCAACCGACGCGAGCGCGCTCCAGTCCTTCGTGCGGGCGCATGTCGAGCCCGGCGCGACGCTCTACACCGACGAAGCGCCGGCCTACGCTGGAATGCCCGAATACGCCCATGAGTCGGTGAAGCATTCCGCCAAGGAGTTCGTGCGGGGCATGGCCTCGACGAACGGCATGGAGAGCTTCTGGTCGGGCCTCAAACGCAGCTTCGTCGGCGTCTTCCACAAGTTCAGCGAGAAGCACCTCGACCTCTATGTTGCCGAGGCCGCAGGCCGGCACAACATCCGGTCCCTCGACACGCTGGACATGATGCGGTCCATCGCCGGCGGCATGGCCGGGAAGCGGCTGCGGTATCGGGACCTCATTGCGGACAACGGACTGCCTTCCGGCGCAAGGCCGGTGGCATGACCAACTGGCGCAACCGGTCGCTGTTCGTCGCCGACAACATCCACATCCTTCGCGGCATGAACAGCGAGAGCGTGGACTGCGTGGCGACGGACCCGCCGTTCAACGCCAAGCGCGTCTTCAATGCGCCGCTCGGCTCCCGGTCAGCCGCGCAGCGGTTCGATGACCGCTGGCGCTGGGACGAGGTGACGGACGAATGGCAGGACCTCATCGCGTCGGACCATCCGGCGATCAAGGAGATCATCGAGGCGGCGGCAGTCATCGAGGGCGGCCGGGTTCACCACCGCACCGGCAGGGTCAGCACCGGGGCGAAGAACTCCATCGCCGCCTATCTGGCCTACATGGCCCCGCGCATTGTCGAAATGCACCGCGTCCTCAAGCCGACCGGCGTTCTGTTCCTCCAGTGCGACACGGAGGCGAATGCCTATCTCCGGCTGCTGCTCGACGCCGTGTTTGGACGGGCGCTGTTCATCAATGAAATCACGCGCCGCCGGACCACCGCGAAGGGCTATCCGACCCGGCGGCTGCCGAACAACAGCGACACGGTGTTCGCCTACGGCAAGAGTCGGAAGTGGAAGTGGAACCCGTCCTATGAACCCTATGACCTCGCCAATCTCGACGCCAAGACACTGGCGCAATATGACAAGATTGAGGGGGGGGGGAGACGCTACCAGCTCGACAACTTGACGCATCCGGAAGGCAACCGTCCGAACCTGACCTACGAGTTTCTTGGCGTGACGCGGGTCTGGCGCTGGACGCGGGAGCGTATGCAGGCGGCCCATGACGCCGGTCGCGTCGTTCAGGCCGCCCCTGGGCGCGTTCCGCGCTTCAAGCGGTATCTCGACGAGCAGCAGGGCCGGAAGCGCGATGACATCTGGAGCGATGTCGGGCAGGCGGAATCGAACGATGTCGAGTGGGCAACGCGCAAGCCGGTTGCGCTCTACCGGCGGCTGATCGAGTGCGCGACCGACCCCGGCGACACGGTGCTGGACCCGTTCGCGGGGTGCGCGACCACCTGCGTAGCCGCCGAGCAATTGCAGCGCCAGTGGGTCGGCATCGACATTGACCCGGTGGCGGAGCGGGTGACGCTGGACCGCCTTGCCGACGAAACCGGCCTCAACATGGTGGATACGCCGGTCACGGTGCGGAAGACGCTTCGCCGGACCGACATCCCGAATATTCCGGACGACAAGCTGCGGCAGGCTCTATGGGCGCGGCAGGGGCGCCAGTGCGCCAACCCCTACTGCGACGCGGAGAGCCTTCGGGCGGTGGACCTTGCCCTTGACCACCGCATCCCGAAGGTGCGCGGCGGAGACAACGACGCGCTCAACCGCATCGGCCTTTGCGGCAACTGCAACGGGCGCAAGGGGGCGAAGGCTTGGGGCCTGTTCCTCGACGAGGAGCGGGCGAAGCTGCCCCATGAGACCCGAGGACGATGAACGAAACCGGAGATCCCACGATGACTGACAAAGACAAGCCGAAGCGGGCGCGCGGGCGGCCGGTGGAGAAGCCCATGCCGGATCCGATACCCGATACGCCGGAGAATATCGCACGCGCCATCATGGCCGGGCCGCCGAAGAAGGATTGGGACTACCTCAAACGGGAGCGCGGGACCGAATAGGTCCCGTCAACGCCTTGGGTAAACTACTATATAATCCCCAAACCGAAAATTTAGGTTTTGATTTTTCGTCACCCCCTTCGTTTGTCGAAGAGACGGCAGATCTGACCTCGATGTCCAAGGGTACGGTCGAGCGTGCGCTGCGCATCGGCAAGCGTATCCTGCCCGAACTGCAGGACGAGCTTCAAGGCACCCCGATCGCCCGCCGGGAAGGCGATCTCTACCGGCTCGCCGGCCTTTCGGAAGCCCGGCAACAGCGCGTCCTCCAGCGTCTGCGCGAGGCCGACGAGCCCCCCGAGCGACTGTCTGCCCTGTTGCAGAAGGAAACTCCTGCAGCGCCGGCCCGCCCACCCACACGCGGGCAACTCTTCGCTCGACTGGAAGCGGCATGGCACCCCATTCCCAAGCACGAGCAAGTCCTGGCACTCGAACTCCTCAGCTTGCTTATCGACCGACACCAGCGCCGCCAGCTCATCGAAGCCTTGCGCGCACGGCCCGGCGCCGGCGCCGCCTCGCCGGAAGAGGAACGGACATGAAGAAGACGCGGACAAGGCCGGGCGCGCGCAGCAAGAAGGGCGCGACGCACACGATCTGCTGCACCGACGAGGAGTGGGAACTGGTCCGGGAGGGCGCGGCGCGGGCCGGCATGTCGGCATCGGCCTGGTGGGTTTCGTGTGCGTTGCACGAGGACCCGTCGGCGAAGGGGCCGGGGCCGCAGCCGCTGGTCCTGGACGCGGAAAAGCAGCGCGCCATTGCCGATACCATGGCGGAACTGGCCGTGGGTCTGGATGCGGACGGCGTGGCGTCCCTTCAGGCGCATATTCGCGCGCTGGTGGAGGAGCCGCTGCGGAGGATGGTGCAGGAGGGCCGGCGGGCGCGGGCGATGGAGTTGCTGCGGGAGGTTTTCGGCGAGGAGCGTGCGGCTGTGATCGCGGCCGCGTTCATACCCGAAACCCCGTCGGCAACGCAGGATAAGCCGGCCGCGAACTCCGCCCGGACCAATGACGCCGGACGCCCCGAGTTCAGGGAGGACGCATGAAGAAGGCGCGCAAACGCAAGCCGGGCACGGGACACTCAGTATCCTATACGGACGCTCAGTGGGCCCAGATCAAGGCGTGGGCGAAGGCGGCGGGCATGTCGGCATCGGCCTGGTGGGGCCAATGCGTCACGACCGTCGATCTGTCGGCCCCGGAGAAAACCGCCGCCCCGCCGCTGGTCCTGGACGAGGAGCAGCAGCGCCGCATTGCCCGTGTTGCGCGAGAGCTGGCCGAAGACGTGGATGACGAAGTGTCTGCCCGTTTCGGCGCACTGGCCGTGGAACTGCTTCGGGAGCGGCTTGAGGCGATGGTCCTGGAGGGACGGCGGGAGGAGGCACTCGAAGGGCTCCGCACCGTGTTCGGCGAGGAGCGTGCGGCTGTGATCGAGGCCGCGTTCATGCCCGAAACCCCGGCAACGCCGGAGCTGCCGGGTGAGCGCCCCCACGACAACCGGGGATGAGGGAGGAGCCGGGGTGAAGCTTTCGAGACAGCGATGCATCTACGGCCCGCTCGATGAGTGGGAGCGGATCCGCAGGCGGGCCCGGAAGGCGAAGCTGCCGATCTCGCGCTTCGGCTATCTGTGCTGCAGGCGCGCGGCCGACGAGGGAGCCGGCAGGGCGCCGGAGCTGCCCGGGCACTCCCTCGTGCTGGCGAAAGCCGAACAGGGCCGCCTTGCCAAGGACGCGTTGACCGTTCTCCGGTCGGGGCGGATTTCGGTTCACGGTCCCGGAGACGTTGAAGCGGTTGCCTCGGTGTGGGAGGCGGTCCGCTTCCTGTGTCTTGCCCATGACGGGGACGGAGCATGACGAAGAAGCCGCGCAAGACGACGTCCGGCATGAACCACACGATTTCGCTGACCGACAGGGAATGGGACGAAATCCGGGCCCAGGCGAAGGAGCGCGGAAAGTCCGCTTCGGCATGGTTCCGGGAATGCGCCCTGACCGTGGACCTTTCGTCGAAGACGTCGGCCTCCCGATCCCTGGTGCTCGATGCGTATCAGCAACACACCATCGCCCGCGCGATGTCGGAGGCTGCCCGCAACATGAATTTCCGGGGCTATGCATCTCCCGGTCTCGCCGAGGACGTGCGCGCGCTGCTGGCGGTACGTCTGCGGGCGATGGCTCGCGAGGGCAAGCGCGAGCGGGCCGTTGAACTGCTTCGTCGGGTTTTCAGCGACAATCGCGCGGCAGTGATCGCGGCGGCGTACATGCCGGAGGCGGACGAGGACGCCGCTGCCACGGAAAGGACCGACGATGGCCGTTTCATCCCCCGCTTCCGCGGGGAAACAACTATCGACCGGGTTCTGGCGCCGCTCGACGATGACTGGCCGCAGTTCTGAGCTGCGGTCCGGCGGCGGGCGGTCCTGAATGCCCCGACGCCGGCATGTCGAGCGCGACGCCGCGATCAGCCGCGCGGTGGCGGCCGGGCAATCGGTCCGCTCGATCGCGGCCGAGCACGGCCTTGCCGTCTCCACGGTATACGGCATCACACGGCGCGAAGGCTGGACCTGGCATGCCGGCCCCAGACAATGTGACCGCTTCTGCGCCCGGGACGGCTGCTCGCGCCGCGTCCCCCGGACCCGCAACCGCTTTTGCAGTTTCGACTGCTTCCTGGCCTGGCGGCGTTCGGGCCTGCCGACCTGTCCGGAGTGCGGCGGCAAGGTCCGGCGAAGCTCGTGCATATTCTGTTCGCGCGCCTGCTACAGCCGCTCGCTCCGCGGCTTCTGGGCCGACATCAACGACGCCCGCGACCGCCGCATCCGGACGGAAGCCCGCTCGGGCCGGCCGCTCGCGCAGATCGCCGCCTTTCATGGCGTCAGCCACAGGACGGTCTCGAATGTCGTGCAGGGCCTGGAAGGGGAGAGCGACGGGATTTGCGAGGCGCCCGGCTGTTCCGCGGCCCTGCCCCGCCGCCGGCGCCGGTTCTGCAGCGCCGCCTGCATGCGCGCCGCCCAGGAAGCCCGAAGGCCGCTCTGCGCCAATGGCTGCGGCGCCCGGGCCAGTCGCCCCTCCGGACAGTTTTGCGGCCGCCTCTGCCAGGCCGATTTCGCTGCACGCCGCGGCCGGGAGCGCAACCGGGCCCGCGACGGCTGGATATATCTCGCTGTCGTCCTGCGCATTCCCCAGACGGAGATCGCGCGCCGGACCGGCCTCAGCAGCAACTACGTCTCCATCCTGGTGCGCCGCCAGCACCGGCGCCTCCTCCCGGCCCCGGGCCATGCGCCCGACCGGCCTGACCGGTCCGTCCCGTGAGGCGCTTCGCCGGCAGCCGGGTTCGCGAGCAGGCCCGGCCGGGATGGCCAGGCGCCTGCCGGCTTCTGGCGGGCGCCATTCTTGCCGCCTGTATCGCCTGGCCCGCCTCCTCCGAGACGCTTTCCGGCAAGGCCCGGGTCGTGGACGGCGACACGTTCGCCGTCGCCGGCCAGCGCGTCCGCCTTCACGGGATCGACGCCCCCGAGACCCGCCAGACCTGCTCGCGCGACGGCCGCCGCTGGGCCTGCGGAAGGGCCGCGACGAAGGCCATGCGCCGCCTTGTCGGCCGGGACCCGGTCCGCTGCGAGGTCCGGGACCGGGACCGCTACGGCCGTGCGGTCGCGGCATGCTACGCGGCCGGCCGGGACCTGCAGCAGCAGCTCGTCCGGCAGGGTCTGGCGCTGGCCTACCGTCGCTATTCCACGCGCTATGTCGCCGACGAGGATGCGGCCCGCGCCGAAGGCCTCGGCCTGTGGTCCGGAGAGTTCGTCGAGCCCTGGCGCTGGCGCCGCGAGGCGAAGGCACGGCGCCGCGCTGCAAGCCCCCGGCCTCAGCGGCAGGCCATCCCCGGGACCGGCAATTGCGCCATCAAGGGGAACATCTCGCGCAACGGCCGCATCTACCACATGCCCGGAGCGGAACATTACGACCGGACCCGGATCGACGCCTCGAAGGGCGAGCGCTGGTTCTGCAGCGAGGCCGAGGCCCGGGCGGCCGGATGGCGGCGCGCGCGGCGATGACGGCGCCTGGCCGGTTATCCACCGGACGCGGCGGCTTTCCCGGTTGCAGGGGCGGGCGCCAGTGGCCAAAGCGTCCGGTTTTTCGACACCCGAAGGACAGGGCATGAACGGGCATACCGCCGACATTGCGCGCTTCGCGATCTATGCGCGCTATTCCTCGCCGCTGCAGGAGATGACGTCGATCTCGGGCCAGCTCCGCCTCTGCCGCGACCGCGTCGCCGATCTGGGCGGCGTGATCGCGGACGAATACACCGACCCGGAGCTTTCGGGCACGGCCATGCAGCTGCGCCCGGGGCTTCGCCAGCTGCTCGAGGATGCCCGCGCGCAGCGTTTCGACAGCGTCTGCGTCGAGGGCCTGGACCGGCTCGCCAGGAGCACCGCCGACATGGCGTGGCTTTACCGCGAACTGCGGTTCCTGGGTATCGACCTGCACAGCCTGGAAGACGGGCAGGTCGACTCCCTCCATGCGCATATCAAGGGGGCCGTGAGCGAGATGGTCATCGACAATATCGGCGCCAAGACGCGCCGGGGGCAGATCGAGGCCCTCCACGACCTCCGGGTCATGGGGCACCGCATATACGGCTACCGCATGGCCAACTACATCTCCGAAAGCGGCAAGGCCGTCCGGGGCCTGCGGATGATCGACCTCGACGAGGCCGGGGTGGTCCGCCGCATCTACCGGCTTTACCTCGACGGCATGAGCCCGCAGCAGATCGCCCGCATTCTCAACCGGGAAGGCGTCGTCGGGCCCAACG
This sequence comes from Alphaproteobacteria bacterium, assembly GCA_022827685.1. Lineage (GTDB taxonomy): Bacteria > Pseudomonadota > Alphaproteobacteria > Bin95 > Bin95 > Bin95. Next base: position 5,637 of record JAJEIH010000001.1, on the reverse strand, counting down.
ACAAGCCCTGGAGCGCCGAGGTCATACGCGGGCGCGGCAGCAACGGGATACTCCGCTTCGACATCTACCGCGGCGTGCTGGTGTACGGCCGCAGCCGCAGCAGGCGCCATCCCGTCACCGGGCGGCGCCACTCCGTTCCCGTTCCGCCGGAGGAATGGGTCGTTGCCGAAGCCCCCGGAATGAGGATCGTGGACGACGAGACCTGGCACGCCGTCCAGGACGAGCTGGAGCGGCGCAAGAAGCGCCACCTGGCCGTGGTGACGCCAAGCCGCAAGGCCGCCTATCCGCTGACGGCCAGGCTCCGCTGCGGCGTCTGCGGCTCCCGCCTGGTGATTGCCGGGCTCGGCCACTATCGCTGCAAGACCCGGCGCCTCCACCCGGAGAGCTGCTCGAACAACAGGGGCATCCGGCGCGAGAAGCTGGAATGCCTCGCCGTCGGACAGCTCTTCGCATGGATGCAGTCCCCCGAACGCGACTGGCGGGACATGTTCGCCGGGTCCGAGCGCGAGACCGCCGCGCGGCGCCGGGAGCTGCGCCAGCAGGCCGAGGTGGCCAATGCCGGGATCGGCCGCCTGGTCGCCGCCATCGAAGCCGGCATTCCCTCCGCGAGCATCCGCGACCGCCTCCTCGATCTCGAACGCCAGCGAAACGAGGCGTCCGCGGAGCTCGACAGGCTGCCGACGGCGCCGCCGCCTCCCGGCTTCCATATCGAAGCGTTCGTCCGGGACCATCTCGCCCGGTTTCGCGGCGCCGTCCCCGATGGCCCGCGAACCGAACGGCGCGAGGAGGCCCTGCTTGCCGTCCGCGACCTGATCGCCGCCATCGGGATCCGCCCCTCGAACGGCCCCGAACGCGTCGCGGTCGAGACGGTCCCCGACATCCCGGCGATCCTCGACCTGATCGCCCGCCATGCCGCCGACGGCGCATGACTTCCATCAGTCAAGAAAAGCCGCATCCCCCGTTACCGGGCCGACACCGCCCCGAGCCGGGCCGTGCGCGGCCGTCATGCCGGCCCCCACCGGCCGGCGTTTCAACTCCGCAGGAGACACGATCCATGTCCAACGTCATCGACTTTGAAGGCTACTACTGGGACCGGCACGGCCTGTGGGATCCGGACGAGGACTTCCACGAGTACGACTACGAGCCGCTGCCCGACCCGGTTCCGGCTTTCGAGCCGCGCCCCCGGACCTACGACCTGCAGAAGCTCTCCGAGCTCACCGCCAGGTTCGGGCGGGAGTCCGGCTTCAAGCTCGCCATCGACGAGCCCGCGCTCGAGGCGGCGTTCCATTACGCGAAGGAGCAGGCCGGAGAGATGAACGTCCCGCTGCAGGCCGTGATCGAGATCGCGGCCTGGGCCGTCCTCAACTACGAGCGCGGCCGGCGCGACCCGGAACTCTGCAGGATCCGTCCGTTCTGAGCGCCGCGCGCAAGGCCGTCCCGGCGACAGCTTCGGGGCGGCCGAAAGGCGCCTCCGGCGGGCCGGGAAGAAGGGAGGCAGCGTCATGCCCTCCGATCCGACGACCCACAGCCTGAAGGACCTGTCCGCCATGCTGGCGGCCGATATCGAGGCGGTCTGCCGGCACTACCTTCCGAACGGCAAGCGGAACGGCAATTACTGGCAGGTGGGCAGCACGGCCGGCGAGGAGGGCGCGTCGCTGCGGGTCAACCTGGCCGGGCGCTGGCGCGGATACTGGAGGGACTGGGCGAACCCGAAGGACCGGGGCAGGCCCCTCGACCTGATCCGCGCCGTGCGCAACTGCAACAGCATCGGAGAAGCGGCCGACGAGGCGCGCCGCTTCCTCGCCCTGCCGGAATATGAGCGCCCCCGGTGCGGGCCCCGCCGGCAGAACGGCGCACCCGATGCGCAGAAGGGCCTGGAACGGGTGCTGGCGGGCGCGGAGCCGGTCCGGCCCGACAACCCGGCCGGGCGCTATCTCGCCGCCCGCGGGCTCGCCCTGGAGGACGCCGGCGCCGCAGGGCTGCGTTTCCGCCCCGATGTCTGGGTGCAGGTGGACGGCGAGAAATGCGAGCTGCCGGCGCTGCTCGCGCCGATCCGCGCGCTGGACGGCACGCTGGAGGGCCTGCAGCGGATATTCCTCGCCGATGACGGGCGCAAGGCCCCGATCCCGGACCCGAAGCGCACCAGCGGGCGGCTGTTCTCCGGCGCCGTGCGCTGGCCCGCCGGCGCGGCGGGGCACCTGGTGCTGACCGAAGGCGTCGAGGATGCACTCGCCATTGCCGGCGCGCTCGGCGCAGGCGGCCGCCGGGATATCGCCGTCGCCGCCGCGATCTCCGCCGGGCGCGTCCACCGCGTCGGCCTGCCCCCGGGCATCCGGCGCGTGACCCTCGTCCAGGACCGCGACCTGGCAGGCGAGAACGCCTGGGTCGCGCTCTGCCGCGAACATGCGGGCTCCGCCTTGCTGCTCGACCGGATCGTCCCCCGTGCGAAGGACGCCAATGACGAGCTGCTGGCGCTGGGTCCCGCGCGGTTCCGGGCAAGGCTCGCGTCCCAGGGACTGTTCGGCTGACAACGGACAGCGGGATTGCGGCCGCGAACTCCGGGGCCTCGCCGCCGGCGCTTCCGTGCCCGCCCGGACGGCAAAGGTCGGGAAGGGGTTTGCCGGGCGTGTCGATGCGGGCGCGGCTTGCCTTCGGCGCGTTCCGATCCCATACTCCGCAACGGACAGGAGACGAGGCCCATGACCTCTCCCGAAACCCCTTCCCCGGCCCCGCAACGCAGCGCCCTCCCCGGTGACGGCAGCTGGAAGGCGGTCATGCCTATCGCCATCGTGCTGGGCGCCTTCCTGACGTTTCTGGGCGCTATGATCACCTATTTCGACAACCGCTTCACCGTCGGGATTGCAGGCTTCAGGACGGAGCTTGCGATGACGGAGCAGCGCCTGACCTCACAGATCGCCGAGGTGAAGGCCGACCTGGCAACGACCGAGAAACGTCTTTCGGATCGGATCGACCGGGTCGAAAAACGCCTGACGGACCGGATCGACAGGGTTGAGAAGGCACTCGGTGCCCGGATCGACGAGGTGAAGGCAGATCTGGAAGCCAGCGAGGCGCGGCAGTCGGCCGTCACGAAGCGCCTGGCCGCCGGCATCGCCGGGAACCGCGCCAACCATCGCGAGCTGGCCGGCTTCGTCCGCGCCCACTACCCCGGGGCGCCGCAGCCTGCAACCGAACAGCCGGAGCCTCCCCCGGCGCAATAGCCGGTTCCCTGCCGGCGCCGTTCCCGCCCCTTCCCGGCACGAGGCCGGGGAGGGGTTTTTCGTGGCGGTCCGCTGGCGGCATCGATCCGCCATCGGGCTTTCCGCCGGCTTCCCGGCTGCCGATCTCCCGCGATACGCCCCGGAGTTCCGGTCCTCCGGACGCCGTCAGGGACGTCCGGCGCGGCCGGAAAATCAAAGGTCTGATTTTCGGACCTTTGATTCTGCCGCCCCGTTCCGGACCGTTGCGGCCTTCCCTCTGTTGGTGGCTGTCCGGGCGCCGCCGCCCGCCGTTCTCCCGGCAAGCGGCGTTGCCCGGCCGGTCCCTCCGCAAAGGTCGGGAAGGGGTTTTCGGGCGCGAGATCGCGGACCGCAGGGGTTCGCGGCGCCACCATCGGGGAGACCGTCCCATGCCCTACACGCTCCAGTGGCCCAATGCGCACGGCGAAATACAGCTGCGCCCCCGGCTCGGGCTCGATGAAGCCGCCCGGCAAGCCGTCCGCGTCCAGGCCTGGCTCCGGTTCGCCGGCCTGGCCTCGGGCGCGAGGCTGCACGACGCCGAAGGCGGCTTCGTCGCCCGCATCGATGCGCAGAGTTCGATCATCTCCACCGACCATCCCGAGGCCGGCATCGTGCTGCACGCGCTCGACCGCGCCTTTCGCCGCCATGCCGCCGAGCTCGGGCGCGCCCTCGAGGAGGCGTCCCGGTAACGCCGCGCGTCCCTCTTCCCCCTGCCCCGGCCTTTGACGGCATCCACGCCGCAAAGGTCGGGAAGGGGTTTTCGGTGCGATTCCCGCGGGCGGCCGTCCGGCTCCCGTTCCTCGATCAGGAGATATCGCACATGGCGCAGACCAAGAAGCAGAAGGCGAATGCGGCGGCCGCGCGGCGCCGCTACCGCCTCCGCAAGGAGCAGGGGCTGTGCGTTCGCTGCGGCAGCCCCGCCATCCCCGGCACCGTGCTCTGCGAGAAGCACACCAAAGCGAACCGCGTGAAGCAGCGGGCCTATGACGAGCACCGGCGCCTCGCGTCGGGACGGATCGGCGGCGACACCTGGTGCGCCGGCTGGGCCGCCTGGGCGATCCAGGAGGGGCTCTGGCACCTGTTCGAGGGTCGCAAGGCCTCGGGCTATCCCGACGTGGACCGGCACGACTACTCCGGCTGCCGCGTCGGCTCGTACCACGGGTCCTCCAGCCTCGCCTGACAAGAAGGCCCCGCGCGGGGCAGGTTGTCGCGCGCAGGGCCGGCCTTCGCCGATGCAGCTGTCCCGGGGAGGACCGCTCCTGCCGGCGCCAAGGCCGGCATGACGGCAACGAGACCCGCATTCAGCAGCTCGGAGACGCCGGCGTCCTCCCCGCCGGCCGCCCCTTCCCGCCTTCGATCGCGTCCGCGCCGCCGAAGGTCGGGAAGGGGTTTTTTCGGGTAAGCGTCGATGCGGTCCGGGACGTCCCCGGATCGCCGCGCTTGTTTCTCTCCACAAACGACGAGGCAGTGCCAAATGGCAAAATCCGTTTCCGCCGCGGTCATCCGGACCGTTCCTCTTTCCCATCTCTTCCTGGCCCCGGAGAACGTCCGCGCGACGCCTCCGGGCAAGAACGCCCAGGCCGAACTGAAGGCCTCGGTCTTCAACCATGGCCTCCTTGAGAACCTGGTCGTCCGCGAGAGCGATCCCGCCAGGAACGGCGATCCCCGGTTCGGGGTCCTCGCAGGTGGCCGGCGCCTTGCCGTGCTCCAGGAGCTCGCCTCCGAAGGCGATATCCCCACCGACCATCCCATCCCCTGCATCGTCGCGACGGCCGACACGCCGGCCGAGGAGATCTCGCTCGCCGAGAATGTCGTCCGCCTGCCCATGCACCCGGCAGACCAGGTCTCGGCCTTCTCCCGGCTTCTGGATGCCGGCGCCAGCGTCGCCGAGGTCGCCACCCGGTTCGGCGTCTCGCAGCGCCTGGTCAAGCAGCGCATGCGCCTCGGCAACGCCGCGCCCGAGATCATCCAGGCGTTCCGCGACGACCGCATCGACATGGAGACGCTCCAGGCCTTCAGCCTGACCACGGACCATGCCCGGCAGATGGCGGTATGGGAACAGCTCTCCGGCCTGTCCTACCACCCCAACGCCTACCAGGTCTCGCGCATGCTGACCTCGGAGCGCGTGCCCTCCGGCGCCGCCATCGCGCAGTTCGTCGGCATCAACGCCTACAAGGCCGCAGGCGGCACGTTCCTGCGCGACCTCTTCTCCACCCGCGCCACCACCTGGCTCGACAATCCCGACCTCCTGAACGAGCTCGCCATGGCCAAGCTCACCGATGAGGCGGAGAAGATCTCCGGCGACTGGAAATGGGCGGTTCCCATGATCGAGGTCGAGTGGGGAATCACCGCCCAGCTGGGCCGCGTCTATCCCGTCCCGGGCGAGCCTACCGAAGACGAG
>JAJEIH010000041.1 GCA_022827685.1 Alphaproteobacteria bacterium | reverse complement strand
GTGGGGTGAAAAACCCCCGATCACTCCTCGTGGACCAACCCGAACCCGCGGAAATCCGTCAAGCCAACGGGGTAAGAAAAATCTCAGCCCAGCCGGAGCCCTTGCTCAGAAAGCGGTTCCAAACAGCGCACATGCCTCATTAATCACCTGTCCGTCACGGCTTCCTTCAGCGGCGTACCGCTCTCTGCGAGACGCCGCAGAAGGGGCGCCGGCGCCCAGCGTTCCCCGTAGCGCTGGTGCCATGCAGCGATCCGGCCATAGACCTCGCGCACGCCCACGGTGTCGGCCCAGTACATGAGCCCGCCGCGATAGCGCGGGAAGCCGAATCCGTAGAGCCACATCGTGTCCACCTCCACGGCGCGCCGGGCGATGCCTTCCTCGATGATGCGGCAGGCTTCGTTGACCGATGAGAAAAGCAGGCGCTGCACGATTTCCTCGTCGCTGAATGTCCGTTGCTCAACGCCCGATTCGCCCGAGACCCGCCGGATCAGCGCCGCCACGTCCGGGTCCGGATGCGGCGTGCGACTGCCCGCCTCGTAGCGATACCAGCCGGCGCCGGTCTTCATGCCGAGGCGCCCCGACTCGACCAGGGCGTCGGCAATGGGCAGCGGGCGGATGGTCGGGTCCGCGGCCTCTCTGCGCTTGCGCCCCGCATGGCCGATGTCGAGCCCGGCGAGGTCGCCGACCGCGAACGGCCCCATCGGGTAGCCGAACTCCACCATCGCCTCGTCCACCTGCTCCGGCAGCGCCCCTTCCTCCAGCAGGAGGACCATCTCGGTATTGAAGGGCGCGCGCGAGCGGTTGGCGACGAATCCGTCGCAATTGCCGCAGACGACGCCCACCTTGCCGAGGGTTCCGGCCAGCGCCTGGACGGAGGCCAGAACCTCCTCGGAGGTCCGCTCTCCGCGCACGATTTCCAGCAGCTTCATCACGTTGGCCGGGCTGAAGAAATGCGCGCCGGCCACATCCTCCGGCCGCCCCGTGGCGGCCGCGATTTCGTCGATATCGAGGGCGGAGGTGTTGGTGAGCAGCAGCGCGCCGGGCTTCATCACCCGGTCCAGCGTCTCGAAGACCTCCCGCTTGACGCCGGTTTCCTCGAACACCGCCTCGATCACGACATCGGCGCCCGCAATGGCGTCGTAGGTATCCACCGGCTCGATGAGCGCGAGCCGCGCCGCCATGCCGGCCGCATCAAGCGAGCCCCGCTCGACGCTCGCCGCATAGGTCTTCCCGATTCGCTCCATGCCCAGCGCCAGCGTTTCCGGGTCCTTGTCCATGATCTTCACCGGCAGGCCGGCGTCGGCGCAGGTCATGGCGATTCCGCCGCCCATCGTGCCCGCGCCGACCACGGCCGCCGCCGCGACCGGCCGGGCCGGTGTTCCGCGCGGCACATCCGGCGCGCGCCGGGCCTCACGCTCGCTGAAGAAGGCATAGCGCAGCGCCTTCGCCTCCTCCGAGTTTTCCAGTTCCTCGAACAGCGCGCGCTCCCGCCGGATGCCTTCCTCGAAGGGCGTGGAACACGCGATCTCCACGCAGCGGATACAGTGCCAGGGGGCCTTCTGGTTGCGCGCGCGGCGGGCGATCTTCCGGCGCATCGCGTCGAAAATGCCGGGATCGTGATCGGGAATTTCGCGTTCCGAAATCCGGGGGAGGCAAGGCTCGCCCATCACCCGCATGGCGAATGCGACAGCGGCGTCGCGCAGTTCCCCGCCCTCCACCAGCTCATCCAGAATGCCGAGCTGCAGGGCCTCCGGCGCGGGCACATGGCGGCCGGAGACGATCATCTCCAGCGCCGCTTCCGGGCCGATCAGGCGCGGCAGCCGCTGCGTGCCGCCGCCGCCCGGCAGAATGCCGATCAGGACTTCAGGCAGGCCCACCTTCGCGCCCGGCACGGCGATGCGGTAGTGGCAGCCGAGCGCATTCTCCAGGCCGCCGCCCAACGCATAGCCGTGGATCGCCGCGACAACCGGCTTGGGGCTCGCTTCCAGCACGTCGTGGGTGCGCCGGGTGACGGCCGGGCGCCCCTTGCCGAAACCGCGAATGTCGGCGCCGGCGATGAAGGACCGCCCGGCGCCGATCAGCACCATCGCCCGCACTTCCGTGTCGGCGACGCCGCGGTCCACCGCCTCCAATATGCCTTCGCGCACGCCGGGCCCGAGCGCATTCACCGGCGGATAGTCCACCGTGATGATGCCGACGGGACCCTGCCTGGTGAAATGGACGACCTCGGACATGCTGTTTCCCCCCGCGCCGGCAGTGCAGCGCCTTATATCGGATAGGTTCCGGCCATGCGCGCGCGCAGGCGGATGAGCGCCAGCACCGTGTCGATGGCCGGCGTCGCGACGCCGGCGCGACGCCCCAGCTCGCTGACCGCGCCGACCAGCGCATCGATTTCCATCGGCCGGCCGCGCTCCAAGTCCTGAAGCATCGAGGTCTTGTGCGCGCCGACCGCGACCGCGCCTTCGAGCCGCCGCTCCAGCGGGATGCGGAAGCGCACGCCGAGCGCCTCGCCAACCGCCTGCCCCTCGCGCATCATCGCTTCGACGAGCCGGCGGACCTCGTCGTCCGAGCCGATTTCGGCGAGGGTCGCATGGGTAAGCGCCGAGATCGGGTTGAAGCAGAGATTGCCCCAGAGCTTCACCCAGATCTCGTCGCGGATGCGGGGCCGGACGGGCGCGCGGAAACCTGCCGCGATCAGCAGCCGGGAAAGCGCCGAGGCCCGCTCGCTGCGCGTTCCGTCGGGCTCTCCAAGCGTATAGCCGTTGCCGTCGATATGCCGGCAGACGCCGGGCTCGACAATCTCCGTCGCCGGATAGACCACGCAGCCGATGGCGCGCTCCGGCCCCAGCCCGCGCCATTGCGCGCCGCCCGGATCGACCGCCTCCACCGGCCCTGGAGGAAAGTCCGTCCCGATGCCGTGGAAATACCACCAGGGAACGCCGTTCATCGCGGTGACGACCGCCGTGTCCGGCCCGAGCAGCGGGCACATCGCCTCCACCGCGCCGGGCGACTGGTGCGCCTTTAGCGTCACGATCACGAAATCCTGGGGGCCGAAAGCCGCCGGGTCGTCGCTCGCCGCGACCGGCAGCGTGAAGTCCTCCTCGTCGGAGATGAAGCGCAAGCCGTTCGCCTGCATGGCGGCCAGATGCGGCCCGCGCGCGATCAGGCCGATCTCGGCCTCGCCCCGCCGGGCGAGCAGCGCGGCCAGGTGGCAGCCGATCGCGCCCGCCCCGAAGATCGCGATCCTCACGGAGCAAGGCCGAGCTTTTCGGCGAGCCCGATACGCTGGAGCTTGCCGGTCGCGCCCTTGGGAATCTCCTCCACGAAGACGATCCGGCGCGGCACCTTGAAATCGGCCAGCCGGGCGCCGGCGAATGCCTTCAGCTCGCTATCGCTCGCTTCCGCCCCTTCGGCCAGCACGACGGCGGCGGCCACCTCTTCCCCGAGCGTGCGGTGCGGCAGGGCGAAGGTGACGACCTGCTGGACGGCGGCATGGTCCATCAGCGCCTCGTCCACCTCGCGCGGCGATATCTTTTCGCCGCCCCGGTTGATGATCTCCTTCAGCCTGCCGGTAATCGTCAGGTAGCCGGCCGCGTCCATCACGCCCTGGTCGCCGGTCCGGAACCACCCGTCGGCAAAGGCGCTCTCATTGGCCTCCGGATTGTTCTCATATGCGGCCATGACATTCGGGCCCCGGATGACCACCTCCCCGGTCTCTCCCGCCGCCAACAGGCGGCCGGCCTCGTCCATGACGGCGATCTCGGGCCCGGCCGCCACGCCGACGGAGCCCGCGCGGCGCTCCGCCGGCGGCAGCGGGTTGCTCGCCATCTGGTGCGCGGCCTCGGTCATGCCGTAGCTCTCGATCACCGGACAGCGGAAAAGCGTTTCCAGCTCCCGCATCACCTGCGGCGGCAGGGAAGACGAGGAGGAGCGCGCGAACCGCAGCTGCAGGGCATCGACGATCCCGGCGTTGCGCCTTGCCCGCGACAGAATCGCCTGGTGCATGGTCGGCACGGCGGAATACCAGGTCGGCCGGGCGTCGGCGAACCACTCGAACACCCTGAAGGCGTCGAATCCCGGCGTGCAATAGACGGAGCAGCCGGCGCGCATCGGCGCCAGCACATTGGCGATCAGCCCGTGGATATGGAAGAGCGGCATGATGTTCATGCCCCGGTCCGCCGGTTCGAGCCGGAGCGTCTCCGCGATATGCGCGGCCGAGGCGCAGACATTGGCCTGGCTGAGCGGCACGATCTTCGGCCGCGAGGTCGTGCCGGAGGTGTGCAGCACGAGCGCGGTATCGGCGGCGCCCGCATATCCTTTCACCGAGGTGCTCTCCGGCCCCGCGCCCTCCGCCAGCAGCGAAAAGCCGCCGGCAGGGCGCTCCTCTTCGGCGATGAGGCGGAGCAGGGGGATGCCCAGACGGGCCGCGGCGTCCACCGAAAGCCCGCTCTCGTCTCCCGAGACGACCAGCGCCCTGGCGGAAAGGTCGTCGAGGTAGAAGTGGAACTCGTCCTCCCGATAGGCCGGATTGAGCGGCGCGACCGTGGCTCCGGCGCCGATGGCCAGGAACGCCGCCGCCATTTCCGGGCCGTTGGGCAGCACCACCGCCACCCTGTCGTTGCGGCCGATCCCGAAGGCGTTGAGCGAAGCGATGGTTTCGTCGGCCAGCTTCCCGAGCGCCCCGAAGGTCAGGGACGCGCGGCCGGGCGCGGCCAGCGCCACCCGGTCGCCCGGATGCGCGGCGAGCAGTTCGGCCAGTGTGCAGGGCAGGTCCATAGGCGCTCCCCGTTCGGTCATGGCTCGACGACCACGGTGCCGAGCTTGTCCAGACTTTCCACCAGTTCATGCGCGGCGACGATCCCGTCCAGCGGGAACCGCGCCGCGACCGGGAACAACCGTCCCTCGCCCGCCGCCCAGCGCGTCACGTCGCGCTGCGCCTGCCGGCGGGCCTCGAGCGGGATGCTGTTCAGCACCACGAAGTGCAGGGTAGCGTTCAGGCCCATCAGGGCGCGCACGTCGATCTCCGGATTCGCATTGCCGTCACTGGCGTAGATTGAGACGGCCCCGTTGCGTTTCAATGCGCCCATCGCCGCGGCGAGATTGCCGCCGAAATCGACCTCTACGATCCGGTCCACCCCCTCGCCGGCGGTGAGTTCCCGCACCCGCGCGGCGACATCCTCATTCCGGTAGTTGATCGCGGCGTCGGCCCCGCCGGCGAGCGCATGCGCCGCCTTGGCCTCGCCGCTCACCGTCGCCAGCACGCGCGCGCCGCCCCATTTCGCAAGCTGGACGGCATAGTGGCCGACCGCGCCCGCGCCGCCCGTGACCAGCACCGTCTTGCCCGCGACGGACCCGCCCGCGAACACGCAGCGATGGGCCGTCATGGCGGGAATGCCGAGCGTCGCCCCTTCCGCAAATCCGAGTTCGCCCGGAAGCGCATGGACGAGCCCGGCATCGAGCGCGATATAGTCCGCGGCCGTTCCGAACGCCCGGCCGAGCCGCTGGCCGTTATAGAGCCAGACCCTCTGTCCGACCCAGGCGGGATCGACGCCCGCGCCCACGCTGTCCACCGTTCCCGCGCCGTCGCTGTTGGGGATCACACGGTCGAACCGGTAGCCGTAGTCGCTCACGCCCGCGCGCAGCTTCACGTCCGCCGGGTTGACGCCCGACGCCGCCAGCCGGACGCGAACCTCGCCGGGCCCCGCCTCCGGCGTCGCCATTTCCCCGACTTCCAGCACCTCCCGCGCCGGTCCCTTGCGCTCGTACCACGCCGCCCGCATCATCCCCTCTCCTTCGCCCTGCATCGCATGATTTAATGCGCGCCGGCAACAAGTCGAGAGGCAGGCCGCGATGGAGGCGGGGAGACCATGAAGCGGATCGTCTTTCTGGAGCGCAACTCCTTCCCGCCGGGCGTGCCGATTCGCAGCCCCGGCTTTCCGCATGAGTGGGTCGAGTTCGAGGAGACCCGGCCGGACCAAGCGGCGGAACGGCTGCGGGGCGCGCATGTCGCGGTCACCAACAAGTGCCGTATTGACGCCTCGGTGTTCGAGGCCGCGCCGACGCTGGAGCTTGTGGCGGTTTCGGCCACCGGCACGGACTGCGTGGACAAGGAGGCGGCGCGAGCGGCAGGCGTGCCGGTCACCAATGTCACGGGATATGCCGCGGACAGCGTCGCGGAACATGCGCTGGCCCTTCTGCTCGCGCTCGCGCGCGCCGTGCCGGCCTATGACCGCGCCGTGGCCGAGGGCCGCTGGGCGAAGGCGCGCAGTTTCTGCCTGTTCGACTATCCGATCCTCGACCTCTCCGGGCGGCGTCTCGGCATCGTCGGCGCGGGCGTCATCGGCTCCGCCGTCGCCGGGAAAGCCGCCGCCTTCGGCATGGAGCCGGTTCTCGCCGGGCGCAAGGGCGCCGCGCCGGGCCCGGGCTATGTCGGCTTCGAGGAGATGCTGGAGAGCGCCGACGCCATCTCCATCCACTGCCCGCTCAACGACGAGACCCGCGGGCTGATCGGCCGGGCGGAATTCGCCGCGATGCGCCGCCGGCCCTTCCTCGTCAACACGGCGCGCGGCGGCATCGTGGACGAGGCGGCGCTGGTCGAGGCGCTGGAGGGGGGCGCGATCCGGGGCGCGGCGTTCGACGTCGCGACAATCGAGCCGCCGCCGGAAGGCCATCCCCTGCCCGCGCTTGCCGGCCGGCCCAATGTCATCGTCACCCCGCATGTGGCCTGGGCGAGCGAAGCCGCCATGGCCGCGCTCGTGGAAGGCTTTGTTTCGGGCCTCGAAGCCTGGGCGCGCGGAGACATCACCAACCGCGTCGCTTGACCCGCCGGGCGGCGCCGGGCGAAAACCGCCCCCGTTCTCCTATCCATGGCAAGGCAGGGCCGTTCATGCCGATCGTCAACCGCATAGCCGAGTTCCACGAGGAAATGACCGCCTGGCGGCGCGAACTCCACATGTATCCGGAAACGGCATTCGAGGAGGTGCGCACCTCCGCCTTCGTCGCGGACAAGCTGAAGGAGTTCGGCGTGGACGCGGTACACACGGGCATCGCGAAGACCGGCGTCGTCGCCGTGCTGCGCGGCCAGGGCGACAGCCAGCGCTCCATCGCCATCCGGGCCGACATGGACGCGCTCGACATCGAGGAGGCGAACGACTTCGAATACAGGTCGCGCAATCCCGGCAAGATGCATGCCTGCGGCCATGATGGGCACACGACCATGCTGCTCGGCGCCGCGAAATATCTCGCAGAGACGCGCAATTTCGACGGCACGGTGTATTTCGTCTTCCAGCCGGCGGAGGAGAACGAGGGCGGCGGGCGCGCCATGGTGGAGGACGGCCTGTTCGAGCGCTTCCCGGCGGATGCGGTTTACGGCATGCACAACTCGCCCGGCGTGCCGGTCGGGCGCTTCACCACCCGGGCCGGGCCGGCCATGGCGGGCTTCGACATTTTCGAGATCGAGATCGACGGCTACGGCACGCATGCCGCCCGGCCGCACCAGGGCGTCGATACGGTCGTCATCCAGGCCCAGATCGTCACCGCGCTCCAGACCATCGCGAGCCGGTCGGTCAATGCCATCGATTCGGTCGTGCTCACCATCACCCAGGTGCATGGCGGCGATACCTGGAACGTGATCCCGCAGAAGGTCGTGCTGCGGGGCACGGTCCGGGCGTTCAAGCCGGAGGTGCAGGACCTGACGGAGGCGCGCATGCGGCGCATCTGCGACAGCATCGCGGAGGCCTTCGGCGCCAAGGTGTCAGTCCGCTATGAGCGGCGCTATCCGCCGACAGTCAACGATGCCGAGCATGTCGACCGCGCCGCGGCCGTCGCGGCGGACGTGTTCGGCGCGGGCAATGTGAGCACCGACGCGCCGCCCGGCATGGGCTCGGAAGACTTCTCCTTCATGCTCAACGCCAAGCCGGGCGCCTATGTGCGCATCGGCAACGGCGCGGAAGGCGAGCATGGCGGCGTGGTCGTCCACAACCCGCATTACGACTTCAACGACGAAGCCCTGCCCTGGGGCGCCACCTACTGGTCGCGCCTGGTCGAAACGGTGCTGGTGCGGGCATGAAGCTGCGGGATTTCGACGCGCTCAGCTTCGACTGCTACGGCACGCTGATCGACTGGGAATCGGGCATTCTCGCCGCCTGGCGCCCCTGGGCCGAACGGGAAGGCGTGGAAGCCGAAGACGGCGCCGTGCTGGAATGCTTCGCCGCCAGCGAGTCCCGGCAGCAGGCCGAGACGCCGGGCCTGCCCTATCCGGAAGTGCTCGCGCGGACCTTCATGGCGATGGGCGCGGCGTTCGGGCGCGCGCCCGTGGAGGCCGATGCAGTCGCGTTCGGCCGGTCCGTGCCGGACTGGCCGGCCTTTCCCGACAGCACCGACGCGCTGGCATATCTCGGCCGGCACTATGAGCTCATCGTGCTCTCGAACGTGGACCGGGAGAGCTTTGCCGGCTCCGCAAAGCGCCTTGACGCACGCTTCGACGCCGTCTTTACGGCCCAGGACATCGGCTCCTACAAGCCCGCGCCTGCGAATTTCGATGCGCTGGCGGCCGGCCTCCAGGCGCGCGGCATCGCGAAGGCGCGGGTGCTTCACACCGCCCAGTCGCTCTTCCACGACCATGCGCCGGCCGCCGCTGCGGGCTTCGCGACCTGCTGGATCGATCGGCGCAAGGGCAGGCCCGGCTGGGGCGCCACCATGCCGCCGCCCTCGGAGGTGCGGGTGGATTTCCATTTCGGCTCGATGGCCGAGCTGGCCGAGGCACATCGCCGCGAAGCTTAACCTCGGCCCCGGCGGCAGCTACAATCCGGCGCGCGGCCAAGGGGGCGGGTGCATCATGCTCAAGAGCATTGTCGTTGCGGTGGATGCGTCGCCGTCCAGCGTGGAGGCGGAGAAGCTGGCGCTTTCCATTGCCGATCACCACGGCTCGCAGCTTGTCGGGATCGGCGTGCTCGACACGCCGTTCTTCACTGCGCCCATGGCCCGGCCGATAGGCGCCGGGGCCTACAAGGAGCACCGCGACGAAACGCTGGTCGAGGCCGCGCGCCAAAGGCTCGATGGGCGGATGAAGGAGTTCGAGGCAGCCTGCGCGGCCGCCGGGGTGGCTCACGGAGCCGTCGAGGCGGAAGGCGTGCCGCACACGCTGATCGAAGCGGAGGCGGACCGCCACGACCTCATCGTGATCGGACGCGAGACCAACTTCCACGGCGTCGAGAAGCACGACATCGCCGATGTCGTCCAGCGCCTGCTGCACGACAATCCGCGGCCGGTAGTCATGGTGCCCCCTGCGCCGCAAACGGGCGGACGGGTCGTCGTCGCCTTCGACGGCAGCCGCGAATCCTCGCGCGCCATGCATATGTATATCCTGCTGGGCCTTGCCAGGGAGCAGGAGCCGCATGTCGTCAGCATCGCCGCGAACCGGACCGAGGCCGCCGCCATCGCCGCAAGGGGGGCGGACCTGTTCCGGTCCCACGGCTTCGCCGCCGAGGCGCACGGCGTCGCCGTACATGGCAGCCCCGCCGACGCCATCCTTTCGCATGTCGAATCCATGAACGCCGGCATGCTCGTCATGGGCGCCTTCGGGCACCATAACCTCGTCCACAATATCCTGGTCGGCTCCGCCACCCGCCGCCTGCTGCACGACTGCCCGGCGCCGGTCTTCGTGCATCACTGACAGGCGGTCCGCGCCGGACCGGCGGGTCTTACGCCCCCCAGTGCTCGCGCAGGTGGCCGGCGGCGTCGCGGACGGCGCGGGCGGCGACCTCCACCTCCGGGGCCAGCTTCAGGAAGCCGTGCGGCGCGCCGGGATAGAGGATATAGCGGTGCGGCACATGGGCGGCGGCCAGCTTCAGGCCGAGCGCCTCGGCATCGTCGCGCAGCGGGTCCAGCGCCGCCGCCGTCAGCAGCACCGGCGGCAGGCCGCGGAAATCCATGTTCAGGGAGCAGAACAGCGGGTCGCGCCCGTCCTCCTCCCGGCTCAGATAGTCGGCGTAGAAGCGGCGCATGATGGCGAGGCCGAGGCCGTAGCGGCCGTCCCCGTAAGCCGCGGCGGCGGGGCCAGGCTCATAGCCGTATTCCGGCATATGGCCGTAGCAGCCGTAGAACAGCAGCGCAGTGCTCAGCGCCTCGCGCCGCCGGTCCAGCACGGCAAGCGCCAGATTGGCGCCGGCCGAGTCGCCCCCGACCGCGAGCCGCGCGGCGTCCACCCCGACCTCCGCGCCATGCTCCGCCAGCCAGTCGCAGGCGAAGATGCACTCCTCGACCGGAACCGGGAACCGGTGCTCCGGGGCAAGGCGGTAATCGACGGAGACCACCGCCGCGCCGGCTTCCTTCGCCAGCAGGCGGCAGAGCGTGTCGTGGGACTCGACGCTGCCCAGCATGAAGCCGCCGCCATGCAGGTAGAGCAGCCCCGGCAGCGCGGCATCGTCTCGCGGCCGATAGACCCGCACCCGGAGTTCGCCGTGCGGCCCGGCGAGCGCCAGGTTGACGACGGAAGCGAGCGGCGGCGGGTTGGCGTTCCAGTAAACCGAGGAGGCGTCATAGGCGGCGCGGATGTCTTCCGCGGGCGCATCGACGAGAGCCTTCAGGTCGAGCGGAGGCGAGACCCCGGCCGCGCGCAGGCCCGCTTCGTAGATTGCAGGATCGATGGTGTCGACGCCGGTCATGGCCCCTCCCCCGAAAAGGCGACAGTCCCTGCCGCGCATTACAGGGTGGCGGCGCCCCCCGCGCAACCCCGCCGCGGGCGCTGCCCTCCGCCTATCCGCCCTGGAGAAGCCCGCCCGGCGTTGCAAAGGCCGCACGATTCGGAATAGACAGGCGCACCGTTTCCCGCTCCCGAGATGCCGCGCTCCCCATGACAGTCACCGCCGTCCCGACCGGCGAAAGCCGCACGGAACGCTTCGACGCCGTAATCGTCGGAGCGGGCTTCGCCGGCATGTACATGCTGCACTGCCTGCGCAAGCTCGGCTTTTCGGCGCGGGTCTTCGAGGCGGGCGGCGATGTCGGCGGCACCTGGTACTGGAACCGCTATCCGGGCGCGCGCTGCGACATCGAGAGCCTGCAATACTCCTATTCCTTCTCCGAAGAGCTCGACCAGGAGTGGGAGTGGACCGAGAAATACGCTCCGCAGCCGGAAATCCTGTCCTATGCCCGGCATGTGGCGGACCGGTTCGACCTCCGCCGGGACATATGCTTCGACACGAGGGTGACGGCGCTCGCTTTCGACGAGGCCGGGAAGCGCTGGCATGTCGAGACAGACCGGGGCAGGAGCTGCTCGGCGCAGTTCTGCATCATGGCGGTGGGCTGCCTCTCCGCCGCCAACCATCCGCATTTCGAGGGCTTCGAGGACTACCGGGGCGAAGTGCTGCATACCGGCGAATGGCCGCATGAGCCGGTGGACTTCACCGGCAAGCGGGTGGCGGTCATCGGCACCGGGTCCTCGGCGATCCAGTCGATTCCCGTCATCGCCGGGCAGGCCGCGGCGCTCACCGTCTTCCAGCGCACGCCCAACTATGCGGTGCCCGCCTGGAACGCCCCACTGGACCCGGAGCGCGTGCGTGCGTTCAAGGCCGACTATCCCGCTTTCCGCGCCAAGGCCCGCTCCCGCCCGACCGGCTCCTACTTCCCCTACAACACCCGCCCGGCTCTCGATTCGACGCCGGAGGAACGCCGCCGGCAATATGAGGAGTTCTGGGCGCGCGGCGGGCTGCCCTTCCTCGGCGCCTTCGGCGACCTGCTGTTCGACAAGGCGGCGAACGACACCGCCGCGGAGTTCGCGCGCGGGAAAATCCGCGAGCGGGTGGACGACCCCGAAACGGCCGAACTGCTCTGCCCCGACAATGTGTTCGGCTGCAAGCGGCTCTGCGTCGATACCGGCTATTACGAAACCTACAATCAGGGCCATGTGACGCTGATCGACGTATCGGAGCGGCCCATCGAGCGCTTCACCGCCGGCGGCATAGTAGCGCACGGCGTCGAATATCCCGCCGACACGGCCATCTTCGCGACCGGATTCGCGGCGATGACCGGCTCGTTCGACCGCATCCGCATTACCGGCCGGGGCGGGTTGACGCTTGCGGAGAAGTGGCGGGCCGGCCCGCTCAACTATCTGGGCCTCGCCGTGGCGGGCTTCCCCAATTTCTTCACCATCACCGGCCCGGGCAGCCCGTCGGTGCTGGCGAACATGCTCCCCTCCATCGAACAGCATGCGGACTGGATCGCGGACTGCATGGCGCATATGCGCGACACCGGCGCCCGGAGCATCGAGGCGCTGGAGGGCAATGAAGCCGACTGGGTCGCGCATGTGGCCGATGTCGCGTCGATCTCGCTGCGCTCGACCTGCTCCAGCTGGTATGTCGGCGCCAATATCCCGGGCCGCCCGCGCGTCTTCATGCCCTATATCGGCGGCTTCCCCGTCTATGTGCAGAAATGCAATGAGGTGCTGGCGGCCGGCTTCGAGGGATTCGTCCTGGACGCGCCCGCCTCCGCCCCGCCGAAGGTGCGCCTGACGGAGCGCTGGCAGGTCACGCTCGACCCGGACGTGCTGTCCCCCGCCGACATCGCCGCCGGCCGCGTGCCAATCGTCTGACGCGCCCCGTGATCGCCGACATCGTCGAATTCTGGCTGGCCGACAGCCTCGACAGCCCGGAGCGCGCCTCGGCGCGGCGCGACTGGTGGTACAGGGGCGGCCCGGAGGTCGATGACGAGATTCGCGCGCGCTTCGGCCCTCTGGTGCCGCGCGCCTGCGCCCGCGACCCGGAGCTGACGGGCTGGCGCGAGACGCCGGAGGGCGCGCTCGCCCTCATCCTGCTGCTCGACCAGTTCACGCGGAACATCCATCGCGGCACGGTGGATGCCTATGCGGGCGACGCCCCGGCCTTCGAGATCGTGCGCCATGCCATCGGGCAAGGGCTGGACCGGGTGCTGCATCCGGTGGCCTGCATCTGGCTCTACCACCCCTTCCACCATTCCGAGGACCTTGCCGAACAGGACCACGGCCTCGACCTCCTGCGGGCCCTCAGGCGGGCGGCCGACCCGGCATGGCGGGCCTATGTGGACCGGAGCATCCAGGGCTGGACGCGCCACCGCGACATCGTCGCCCGCTTCGGCCGCTTCCCGCACCGCAACGCCGTGCTGGGCCGGCCGAGCACGGCCGAGGAAGAGGCGCATATGGCCGAGGACGGCGAGAGCTTCGGCCAGGGGCTGCAGGCGAGCGGCGCGGCAGGCTGAGGGCTAGGCCGATTCCTTTTCGGCGCTCGCTTCTTCCGCCGATTCTGCAAGTTCCGGGGCCTGAAGGGTCCGGGGCTCCGTCTCCAGTTGCTCCAGCGGCGGAATGGCCTCGCTGGCCGATACCACGCCCAGCCCCTCCAGCTTCCGCGCCGATGGCAAGACCTGCCGTTCCAGTGTACCGACGCCTCTGTTGTAGCGGTCCACGGCCTGCCGGAGGGACTTCCCCACATCCTCCATGCGGCCGCCGAACCGCTTGACGCGCTCATACAGCTCCCGCCCGGTCTCCGCCACCGCCCGGGCATTCTCGGCCAGCTTTTCCTGCTGCCAGCCATAGGCTACGGCCTTCACGAGCGCGATCAGCGTGACGGGCGTCGCGATCAGCACCTTGTTCTTTACCGCTTCCTCGAACAGGGCCGGGTCCCGCTCGAACGCGGCGGCCACGAACGCATCGCCCGGAATGAACATCACGACGAAATCCGTTCCTTCGGCCAGCCGGTCCCAGTATTTCTTGTCGGAGAGCGCCTTGACATGGGCTCGGACATGGCGCGCCAGCGCGTCCAGATGGGTGGCGCGCTCCTCCTCCGTCTGCGCCTGAACGGCGTCGAGATAAGCCTGCAGCGGTGCCTTGGCGTCCACCACCACGGATTTTCCGCCGGGCAGACGGATGACGACATCCGGCCGGAGCATGCCGCTCTCGCCCGGCAGGCTGGCCTGCTCTTCGAAATCGACATGCTCCATCATGTCGGCCATTTCGAGCACATTGCGAAGCTGGTGTTCGCCCCATCTGCCGGCGCCCTGCGGCCTGCGGAGCGCCTGCACCAGCCGGCCGGTCTCGGAACGCAGCGCGGTCTGGCCTTCGGCGAGTTGCTTCACCTGCTCCGTGACCGAGCGATAAGCGCCCTCGCGCGACTTCTCCAGTTCCTGCGCCCGCTCCTCGACCTTCTTCAACTCTTCCCGAATCGGCTTGACGAGCGCGGCAACGGCCTCCTCGCGCGCCTTCAGGCTGGTCTCGGCCTCGACTCTATGTCGCTGGAAGCGTTCGCTGACTTGGTCCAAAAAAGACTCGCTATTGCTCCGGAGTACGCCGGCGGCAAGCTCCGCGAAGCGGCTTCCGGTCGTCCTGTCGATCTCTTCCAGACGCGCCTCCGCCCTGTCGGCCCGGCTGCGGGCCGGGGCGGCGAAGGCGAACCAGACGAGCGCGGCGCCTGCGAGCGCGCACAGGATGGGCAGCCAGATTTCCATGTTTGCTCCTGTCTCTCCCGCAAGCCGGGATAGACGAAAGCCTTTTCGCCGGCAATGCGGACGCCTTACACTTGCGCGGCAGCAACGGGAGGCAGGCATGGCCGAGCTGGCAGCCGCTGAGCGGGACTTCTTCTGGGAGCATGGCTATGTCGTGGTGAAGGACGCGGTGAACGCCTCCCTGCTGGCCGCGCTCCGGCGCGATTTCGACGGTTGGGTCGAGGAGAGCCGCAAGCACGGCGAGCCTTACGGCGACACCGCCGACGGGCGGCCCCGCTTCGACCTAGAGCCCGGCCATTCGGCCGACCGGCCGGGCCTCCGGCGCGTCAACGCCCCGATCGAGGTGTCGGAGGCCTATTTCCGCGCGACGGCCGACAGCCGGATGACCGACTGCGTGGCGGACCTCATCGGCCCCGCCGTCAAGCTGCACCACACCAAGATCAACTCCAAGCTGCCCGGCGGCCACACGGAGGTGAAGTGGCACCAGGACTTCCCCTTCACCCCGCACAGCAATGCCGACATCGTGACCGCGCTCCTGATGGTGGACGAGGTGACGGAGGAGAACGGCCCGCTCAAGGTGCTGCCCGGCTCGCACCGGGGCCCGATCCACGGGCTCTGGCACGGCGGCGCGTTCACCGGCGCGGTCGCGGACGGGGTGGCCGCCGAATCGGAGAAGGCCGCGGTGATCTGCACCGGGCCCGCGGGCGCCGTCTGCCTGATGCACACGCGCCTCCTGCACGGGTCCTCGTCCAACCGTTCCGACCGGCCGCGCACACTGCATATCTCGGTCTATAGCGCGGAGGACGCCGTGCCGAGCTCGCCCAACCCGGTGCCCAACCGCTATGAGGGCCTGATGGTCCGGGGCGAGCGCAGCGGCCGCATCCGCTCCACCGCCTTCGAACTGCAACTGCCCCAGCTCCCGACCACGGCCTCCTTCTTCGACCAGCAGGCGAAGCACGGATAGGAGGGCTGACGCCGCAGGAAACAGGCGGCGGCGCGCGCTATTCGGCAGGTGCTATCGGGGGGTCGTCCGGCCTCATGTTACGGCCGGCGATATAGTCCCGGACGATGGTGAGTTGGCCCTTGATCTCGGCAAGGCCGGCCTCGACCGCCCGCAGCCGTTCGTCAAGGCCGTCCATGCGCTTGTCCAAGCCGTCCATGCGCCTGCCGAGGCCGCTTTGGCCTTGCAGGATAAGCCCGGCCAGCGCGACGCCGACTGCGAGAATGGCGATCAACTCAGGACTCATGAGGCAAGGGTCTGGCAGAGAGGGAAGAAACTGTCACCCGCTCCGACGCACGGGCGGAGCGGGGAAAACCCGTATATGCCCGGCCCCCGCTAATTCCGCACGGCAGGTCCGGCGGTGATCTCGGCGGTGGAGAAGCCGGAATAGTCGAGCGCCAGGTCGGCGGCCACGGCGATGACGGCCATGGCCAGGAAGGCGATCAGCATGGCTCTCATCTCTGGCGTCCTCCTTCCTTCGTCGCGTGTTTCAGGAACGCGATCAGGTCGTCGCGGTCCGCGGGTTTCACGATCCGCTGCATCGGCATCTTGGAGCCGGGCACGAACCGGGCCGGCCCCTCGTCGAACAGCGCATCGATGGTATCCTCGTTCCACACGAACCCCGCCTCGCGCAATGTCCGCGAATACTTATAGCCCGAAACGCCGCCCGCCGGGCGCCCGAAAATGCCGAAAAGGGTCGGGCCCGCGCGCCGTAGCCCTTCGGGACCCAGCGTGTGGCAGATCGAGCATTTGCGCTGGAACTGCCGTTCGCCATTGCCCATGCTCTCCGGGTCGCGCAGGAAGCTGCGCTCCTCGCCGCCCATCAGCCCGCCCGAGCCCAGCGCCGCGACCGGCCAGCTGTAGAGCGCATCGTCTATGCCGCCGGCCAGGATGTCCTGCCCGTCGGCCGAGAAGGCCACCGCCCAGACCGGCCCCCGGAGCGCGGCGCGAAAGTCCCTGAGCACCGTCCAGCCCCGGCTGTCGATGACCTTGATGAAACCCTCGCCGTCGCCGACCGCGAGCCGGCCCTCCTCCGCATCGAAGGCCATGGCCAGGATCGGGCGGCGCTGGAGGGTGAAATCGGCGATCTCGCGGCCGCTCTCCAGGTCGAGAACGCGGGTCGCGCCGTCCACCCCGCCATAGGCGAGCCAGCCGGCCTCCTCGTCCAGCGCCAGCGTGTTGATGCCGAAGCGCCCTTTCAGCATGTGCCGCGTCTGGACGCCGCGCGCGTGGTCCCAGACGCGGATCGTCCCGTCGGTCGATCCCGAATAGAGCCGCGCGCCGTCGGCGGAGAACACGACATCGTTGACGCCGGCGCTGTGGCCTTCCAGGAACCGCGGCGGGCCGCCCGAGAGCGACCAGAGGCCGATGCGCCCGTCCCAGCTTGCGGAGGCCACGAGACTCCGGTCCGGCGAGAGCGCGAGCGACACCACCTTCGCCTTGTGGCTCCCGAGGCGCTCGGACACGCCGCGCTCGAGGTCCCAGAGCCGGACATGGTTGTCGTCGCCGGCCGACACCGCTTTCGAGGCGTCGATGAAGCGCACGGCGTTCACCGCCGCATCATGCGCCTCCAGCCAGACCGGCGCGCCGGCCTGCCAGAGGCCCACGGAATAGTCGAAGCTCGCGGTGAGCAGGCGGCTTCCGTCCGGCGACACGTCTATGCCCCGCACCGGGCCGCCATGGCCGGTCAGCTTGAAGAATTCACCGGCCGGGGCGCCGGCCGGGAGCAGCAGCAGCAGGACCGTCAGAAGGGTCCGGAGACGCATGTCAGGCGCCCGGCGTCATTCCGCCGCCGGCGGCGCCTCATGGGCGGGATGCGCCGGCTCGCCCGTCTCCTCCTCGAACCAGAGCGAATGGTGTTCCCTCGCCCATTGCCGGTCCACCTCGCCCGATTCCATGGCGTCGAACGCGCCCTCCATCCCGATCGAGCCGAGATAGATGTGCGCGATGATGATCGCGATGAAGACGAAGGCGACGATGGAGTGCCAGAGCTGCGCGTATTGCATCTCCTCGTGCGGGGCGAGCTCCGTCGCGAGTTCGCCCATCCCCACCGCCTGCGGCAGGCCCGTCGCATTCAGGATCTCGAAGGTCTTGGCGAACATCGGCATTTCGAACGGGAACAGCAGCGACAGGCCGGACGCCGAGATCGAGAGGCCGAGGATCACCACCACCCAGAAGATGATCTTCTGGCCGGCGTTGAATTTCCGCGCCGGCGGGTGGCTGCCGCGCACGAACAGCCCGCCGCCCTTCGCCATCCAGACGAGGTCGGCGCGGTTCGGGATGTTGTGGACGATCCAGAACACGAACACCCAGACCAGCGCCAGCATGAAGGCCCAGGCGACATTGTTGTGGACCCATTTGGACGCGAGCGCGATGGGCGCGAAGGCGTCCTTGCCGAGCAGCGGAATCAGCAGCGGGCGCCCGAACAGCGTGATGAGCCCGCTGATCGCCAGCAGGATGAAGGAGCCCGCGAGCAGCCAGTGCCCGAACCGCTCCAGCGCGTTGAAGCGAAGAATGGTTTCGCCCGTCCGGCCGCCGTCTATGCGGATCGGCCCGCGGAGCAGGAGGAACAGCGCCAGCAGGCCGACCATGCCGGCGAGCAGCCAGCCGCCCCACTCGCGCAGCGGCCCCTTCCGCCACTCGAGCCAGCGCATGCCGCCGTCCTGGATGATGATCTCGGAAGCATGCCCCTTCGCCGAGACCGTCACATCGGCCCCGCCATAGCGCAGCGCCCGGAAGACCTCCGCATCGGAGGCGCCGCCAAGCGTGCCGAGCTGCATGCGGATGCCTGCGGCGCGCGCCGGGTCGCCGACCGCCTCGCGGCGGAAGCGGTCGTCAACGCGCTCGCCCCGCTGGCGCGCCAGGATGTCCTCCAGCGTCTGCGCGCCGCCGGTCGCGGCCCTCGGACTGTCGGCTTCGTTGCCGGCGCCCTGTTGCGCCGCAACGGGCGCCGCCAGGAACAGCAGGGCGGCAATGATCGTGAGCATCGGCAGGCGCAGCACCGTCATCTTCCAGGACTCCCGATGAAACCGGCCGGAACAGGGCGCGGCGAAGGGCCGGAGCCCTTCCCGCGTCGAAAAGGAAAGGCGGGCCGGTCCCGCTATTGGCAGGACCGGCCGCGCTTCAGGGCGTCAGGAGCCCTTCTGGCCGTAGGCGGTGCCCCAGCCCCAGGCGCCGGACCCGAAGCCCCGGGCCACCACGCGCTCGCGGTAGATGCCCGACAGGACATCGCCGTCGCCCGCCAGCAGCGCCTTGGTCGAGCACATCTCGGCGCAGAGCGGCAGCTTGCCTTCCGCGATCCGGTTGCGCCCGTATTTGGCGAACTCGGCGGTGGAGTGGGTCTCTTCCGGTCCGCCGGCGCAGAAGGTGCACTTGTCCATCTTGCCCCGGGACCCGAAATTGCCCGCCTGCGGGAACTGCGGCGCGCCGAACGGGCACGCATAGAAGCAGTAGCCGCAGCCGATGCAGAGGTCCTTGGAGTGAAGGACCACCCCTTCCTCGTTCTGGTAGAAGCAGTCCACCGGGCACACGGCCATGCAGGGCGCATCCGAACAGTGCATGCATGCAACTGAGATCGACCGCTCGCCCGGCTTGCCATCGTTGATGGTCACAACCCGGCGCCGATTGATCCCCCACGGCACCTCGTGCTCGTTCTTGCACGCGGTGACGCAGGCGTTGCACTCGATGCAACGTTCGGCGTCGCAGAGAAATTTAGCTCTTGCCATCTCCTTCTCCTCCCTCAGGCCGCGTAGATCTTGCAGAGAGTGGTCTTGGTCTCCTGCATCTGCGTGACCGAGTCATAGCCGTAGGTCTGCGCCGTGTTGGAGCTCTCGCCCAGCACGAACGGGTCGGCGCCTTCGGGATATTTGTGCCTCAGGTCCGCGCCTTCGAAATGCCCGCCGAAGTGGAAGGGCATGAAGGCGACCCCGACTCCGACACGCTCGGTGACCATCGCCATGACCTTGACCTTGGCGCCCTCGGCGCCCTCGACCCAGACCTGCGCGCCGTTGCGCACGCCGAGATCGTTGGCGTCCTTCGGGTGGATCTCCACGAACATGTCCTGCTGGAGTTCGGCGAGCCACTTGTTCGACCGCGATTCCTCGCCGCCGCCCTCATATTCCACGAGGCGGCCCGAAGTCAGGATCATCGGGTAGTCCTTCGAGAAATCCTGCTTCTGGATCGAGGCATACATGGTCGGCAGGCGGTAGAACTTCCGGTCCTCATAGGTCGGATAGTCCGCCACCAGGTCCCGACGCGGGGTGTAGAGCGGCTCGCGGTGCAGCGGGATCGGGTCCGGGAAGTTCCACACCACGGTCCGCGCCTTGGCGTTGCCGAACGGCGCGCAGCCATGCTTGATCGCGACCCGCTGGATGCCGCCCGAAAGGTCGGTCTTCCAGTTGGTCTTCGGCCCGGCCACGGCGTCGATGGCCGCCCTTTCGGCGTCCGTCAGATCCCCGTCCCATCCCAGGTCCATCAGCATCTGCATGGTGAACTCGGGATAGCCGTCCTGGATCTCCGAACCGACCGAATAGACGCCCTCGGCCAGCAGGTTCTCGCCGTCGCGCTCCACGCCGAACCGGGCGCGGAAGGTCAGGCCGCCCTCTGCCACCGGCTTGGACATGTCGTAGAGGTTGGGCGTGCCGGGGTGGCCCATTTCCGGCGGGCCCCAGGAAGGCCAGGGCATGCCGTAATAGTCACCGTCGGCGGGCCCGCCGATCGCCTGCAGCGTCGTGCGGTCGAAGGTGTGCTGGTTGGCCATGTGCAGCTTGATCCGCTCCGGCGACTGGCCGGTGTAGCCGATCGTCCACATGCCGCGGTTGATCTCGCCGGTGATGTCCTCGACCAACGGAGCGTCACCGTCTTCCACCTTGATGTTGCGGAAGAAGCGGTCCGCCCAGCCGAACTTCTTGGCGAACTTCGCCATGATGACCTGGTCCGGCAGGCTCTCGAACACCGGATCCACCACCTTGTCGCGCCACTGGATGGAGCGGTTCGACACGGTGACGGACCCGTAGGTCTCGAACTGCGTCGAGGCGGGCAGCAGATAGACGCCGTCGGTGCGGTCGTGAAGCACGGCGGAGACGGTGGGATACGGGTCGATCACGACCAGCATGTCCAGCTTCTCCATCGCGGTCTTCATTTCCTTGCCGCGGGTCTGCGAGTTGGGCGCATGGCCCCAAAGCACCATGGCCCGGACATTGTCCGGCTGGTCCATGTTCGCCTTGTCCTCGAGCACGCCGTCGATCCAGCGGGACACCGGGATGCCCTTCAGGTTCATCAGCGGCTTCGACTTGCCGTCCGCGCCCTCGAGCATCGCGAACTGGCCCTTCAGCCAGTCGAGATCCTCTTCCCAGACACGCGCCCAGTGGGCCCAGGCGCCGCCCGAGAGGCCGTAATAGCCGGGCAGCGTATGCGACAGGATGCCGAGGTCGGTGGCGCCCTGCACATTGTCATGGCCGCGGAAGATGTTCGTGCCGCCGCCGGAGGTGCCCATGTTGCCCAGCGCAAGCTGCAACACGCAGTAGGCGCGCGTGTTGTTGTTGCCCTGGGTGTGCTGGGTGCCGCCCATGCACCAGATCACGGTGCCGGGGCGGTTGTTCGCCATGGTGCGGGCGACGCGGCGAAGCTGCGAGCCGGGCGTGCCGGTCACGCGCTCCACTTCCTCGGGCGTCCACTTCGCGACCTCTTCGCGAATCTGGTCCATGCCCCAGACGCGGGTGCGGATGAACTCCTTGTCCTCCCACCCGTTCTCGAAGATGTGCCAGAGGATGCCCCAGATGAGCGCCACGTCGGTGCCGGGCCGGAAGCGGACATACTCGTCGGCGTGGGCGGCGGTGCGCGTGAAGCGCGGGTCGCACACGATCAACGGCGCGTTGTTCTGCTCCTTGGCCTTCAGCACATGCAGCAGCGATACCGGATGCGCTTCCGCCGGGTTGCCGCCGATGAGGAAGATCGCGCGGCTGTTGTGGATGTCGTTGTAGGAGTTGGTCATGGCGCCGTAGCCCCATGTGTTCGCAACGCCTGCAACCGTGGTCGAGTGGCAGATGCGGGCCTGGTGGTCCACATTGTTCGTGCCCCAGTAGGCCGCGAACTTGCGGAACAGGTAGGCCTGCTCATTGCTGAACTTCGCCGATCCCAGCCAGTAAACGCTGTCCGGGCCGCTCTGCTCGCGAATGGACATCATGCCGTCGCCGATCTCGTTGATCGCCTGGTCCCAGCTGATGCGCTTCCACTCGCCGCCCTCTTTCTTCATGGGGTATTTGAGGCGGCGTTCGCCATTCGCGTGCTCGCGCACGGCCGCGCCCTTGGCGCAGTGCGCGCCGAGGTTGAACGGGCTGTCCCAGCCGGGCTCCTGTCCGACCCACACGCCGTTATCGACTTCGGCGATCACGGTGCAACCGACCGAGCAGTGCGTGCAGACCGACTTGGCGGTCGCAATCGCGCCCCGCGCGGCCTGTTGGGCTTCGGCCTTCGTCACCATGCCGCCGGCGGCGCCGATCGCAGCCAGGCCTCCGATCGCGAGGCCCGAGCCCCGCAGGAAGGTCCGCCGGTCGACCGATGCCTCCGAAATGTTGGGCAGGATCGAAGTCCGCTGGGGGCGTCTCGCAACCCCGTTGGTCTTTTTCCTGAGCATCTTGTTCCTCCGTCAGGCGCCCCGGCCGCGGGCCGGTTCGCCGGGTTCGTCATGCCGATGGCCGCCGGGCGTCTCGCAACCGTTGGCCATGCGTCGGCGAGAGGCGTCCGTCAGAAACGGGCGCTTTCGTAATAGGCGCGCGTATGCGGGGTATCCTGCATCCGCTCCCCATTGCCGTCCGGGACCGCTGCCTCGGCCGCCTTGCCCGCCACTGCCGCGACAGCGGCTGCGGGCACGGAAACCGATGCGAGCTTCAGAAAGTCCCGGCGATTGGTCTTCTCGCCGTCCGTCCTGCTGCTCATGCGCATGCTCCTCCTCTGCGTCTGGCCCGCCGGAGCGGACCGGTTTGATGCGGGCTAGCCCGCCGTCATTCGGAAAGCCTCCTTCTCGATCTCCATGAACGCCCGTCCCGCAGAACCGACAGGCGCGTAGAAGACCGAATTCCTGGCGCTTTCCAAATCCGTGAAGAAATGCCCCGCCCAGGGGGCGATGTGCCTGTTGAAGAACCGCCTGGTCTCCTCCAGCGAGGCCGGCTCGCCGAAGCGTCCGAGGATCATGCCCGCCATCATCTCCATCAGGCTGGCGATATGGTCCTCCGGCTCATAGACGGCGAAGGCGCGCTGCATGCCGAGGCCGGCCATGTCGTTGCGCAGCGCCGCCAGCGGCTTCTCGTTGAGGAAACCCGTGAGGTAGTAGCTGGCATAGGGGAGCAGTTCGCCCCGCCCCACGCCGATGAACAGGGCGGTGTATTCGCTTTCCGCCGCTTTTTCGGTCGTCGCGCCCGCGACCCGCGAAAGCGCATGGACGGCGCGGCCGAGTTCGCTGTCGTCGCCGGTGAGCGCCGCCGCCCTGTCCAGCAGCGCGCGGTCCGGAGGCCGGGCCAGCAGCGCGGCCAGAAAATCGTAGAGGTCGGCCCGGAGCCGCTCCTCTTCCGCGATTTCCACGCCCTGCACCGCTTCCGCCGTCATCGCCTCTCCCATCGCTTCAGGCCGCCTGCCCCGGTTCGGCACCGGCGAAGGCGAAGCGCATTCGCGGCTTCGCCCGCGCAACCGGCGTCTCTTCCATCGCCGGGGCTTCGGGCAGCGCGAGAGGCGTTCCGGCTCCGGCTTCGATCGCCGGCTCCCCGGTCTCCTCGGCTTGCGCTTCCACTCCGGCGGCGCCGTTCTCGTCTTCCGCCGGCTCCCCGACGGCCTTTTCCGCCTTTTCCGCCGCCTCGGCCATCGCCTCCAGGTGCTTCAGCATCCCCTTGCCCACCTGGTAGGCGCTCTGGAGGTTCTCCATGACCAGCGCCGCGTCGGTGTAGTCCTCGCCGTAGTCCACGAGGTTGTCGAGATTGGCGAGCACCGGGTTGGACCGCCAGAGCTGGCGCAGCGCCCGCCTCCGCAGCCTTTGCGGCACCGCATCGGACATGAAGGCGGAGAAGTCATCCCCCTGCTTCATGCTGTCGGGGTCCGGCAGATCCAGCTCGGCCAGCACTTCCTCGTCCGGGCGTTCCTCCAGCGCCGCCTGCTCTTCCGCAGTGCGGACCTCGAGTTCCGCCTCCTCGCGGACGCGCTCTTCGGCCGCCACCGCCGCCTTGCGGCGCGACCAGAAATCGGGCTGCGCGCTCAATGGACCGCCTCCGCACGCCTCGGCGCGCGATAGACATCCGACATCTGGCGAATGCGCGGATCGCCCTTGCCGTCCTCGGCGAGATCGACCCGCCGCCTGTCGCGCTGGCGCTTGACGAAGGGCTCCTCCTCGTGGTGGCGCTCGATGAAGTCGCGCACCACCGCGACCAGCCCTTCCGGCATCGGCGCCTGATCGACGATCTCCTCGCCGCTGTCCATATAGTCCTGCGCTTCGTAGGGAGACGCCGTGGCCAGCACGACTTCGAGCTCGTGCGGCGCATCCTCGTCGGTCGTCCGGCGCATGACCACATAGACCGCCGGCACGCGCGCCGCGAGGCCGGTCATATAGGCTTCGACATCGGCGGCCCAGAATTCCAGCGGCACGGTGGCCGCGTGGTATTCGACGGTTTCGCCCTCGCGCCTGAGCTCGCGCCAGTCCGCCGGCGCAGCGCCCGGCACAACATCCACAACTGTCCAGGACCACCGCGCCCAACGGCTCGCCGCCGGGCTGCGGCGGAGAATGATTCCGAGCGGCAATGACAACGCGCTCGCCGGCATGTCGCCGATCTCCTCCAGGCAGACACCCCGTCATTTCCGCGCAAGACGGTACGCTGCCCTGCGACAATAATGCACCCCTTTCCACCCCCTGCCAACAGAAAAAACCACTTTCTCCGGCGCCGCTGCCGCCCGTGTTTCCGGCGGTCTGGACAGGCGGTCGGAAGGGACCATACTTACCCGGTGCGCGGCGGGGGCGACGCCCCCCGGAAACCGCCGCCCGGTCCCGGAGAAAATTCGTTCTTCCCGGCCCGGCGCGGGGGCAAGACGACAAGCCTGCAAGCGGTCCGCAGCGGCTTGTCCGGAGGACAGGGACATGGCCGGTATCCTGCTCGTGTGCGACTGCGCCCACAGCCAGACTGTCGATTCGGACAGCATCGCGGCGGGCGCAGGCATCGCCTGCTCGCGCCTCCACAGCGCGCTCTGCACGACGGAAGCCGGCGCCGCCGCGAAAGCCATACAGGACGGCAACGCCGTCATCGCCTGCCAGCAGGAATGGGCGCGCTTCGAGGAGATAGCCGAGGAATTGGAAGCGCCTGTCCCGATGCTGGTCGATATCCGCGACCGCGCCGGGTGGTCGGACGAGGGCGCCCAGGCCGGCCCCAAACAGGCGGCGCTGGTGGCCCAGGCGCTGCTCGCCGCGCCGCAGACCCGGACCGTGGATGTGGCCTCCGAGGGCCGCTGCCTCGTGATCGGCGGGGAGGCCGCGGCGCTGGCGGCGGCGGAGCGCCTGGCCGAGCCGATGTCGGTCACCGTACTGCTCGCGGAGCCGCCGGAGGACCTGCCGGTGGACCGCCGCTTCGAGGTCGTGACCGGCAGGCTGAGGACGGCGGCGGGCGCGCTTGGCGGCTTCCGGCTGCGGATCGACGGCCTGCGGCAGATGGAGCCCGGCGGGCGCGGCGCCTTCGCCTTTTCCGAGCCGCGCGACGGCGCGGAGAGCGAGTGCGACTCGATCCTCGACATCTCGGGCGGAACGCCGCTGTTCCCCGCCCATGAGAAGCGCGAGGGCTATTTCCGCGCCGACCCGGGCGACCCGAACGCCGTCGCCGCCGCCGTGTTCGAGGCCGGGCAGACGGTCGGCACCTTCGAGAAACCCCTCTATGTGCGGCTGGAGGAAAGCCTCTGCGCCCACTCGCGCGCCAGCCAGCGCGGCTGCAACAAGTGCCTCGACATCTGCCCCACCGGCGCCATCGCGCCGGCGGGCGACCATGTGGCGGTCGATCCGATGGTCTGCGCCGGCTGCGGGTCCTGCTCGGCGGTCTGTCCGTCCGGGGCCATATCCTTCGATGCACCGCCTGTGGCCTCCCTCTTCCGCCGCATGGAGGCGCTTTCCGGGGCCTACCGCAAGGCCGGAGGCGCGGCGCCGCGCCTGCTGGTCACGGACCGCAGCTTCGGCGCGGAGATGGTGGCGCTTTCGGCGCGCTTCGGGCGGGGCCTGCCGGCCGATGTCATCCCCTTCGAGGTCGAGGCGATTGCGGGCTTCGGCCATGCCGAAATGCTGGCGGCGCTCGCGGGCGGCTTCGCGTCGGTGGATCTGCTGCTGCCGCCGCGCGCCGAGGACGAGGCGCCGCGCCGCGAGCTCGCGCTCGCCGAGGCGATGGGCGGCGGGGGCCGGCTCGGCCTGCTGGAGGTCGGCGACCCCGATGCGCTGTCGGAGGCGCTGTACGACGGCGAGGCTGCGGCGGCGCCGGCCGAGCCCGTGCTGGCGCTCGGCTCCCGCCGGCAGGTCGCGCGGCTGGCGGCGCAGGCGCTGAACCCGGCGGGTGCCATGCTGCCCCTGCCCGAGGGCGCGCCCTACGGCTCGGTGACGGTCGATACCGACGCCTGCACGCTCTGCCTCGCCTGCGCCTCGCTCTGCCCCTCCGGCGCGCTCGGCGACAATCCCGACCTGCCGCAGCTCCGCTTCCAGGAGGACGCCTGCCTGCAATGCGGGCTCTGCGTGCAGGTCTGCCCGGAAGATGCGGTCACGCTGGAACCGCGCCTCGACCTTTCCGACGCCGCCCTGGAGCAGCGGGTTCTCAACGAGGAAGAGCCCTATGAATGCATCGAGTGCGGCAAGCCCTTCGGGGTGAAGTCCACGGTGGAGCGGATCGTGGCGCAGCTGGCGGGCAAGCACTCCATGTTCGCGGGCGCGGACGCCTCGCGGCTCATCCGCATGTGCGACGACTGCCGCGTCAACGCGCAATACCATTCCACGGACAACCCCTTCGCCATGGGCGAGCGGCCCCGCGTGCGCACGACCGAGGACTATCTCCGCGACCGCAGCAAGGATCATTGAACTCCGGAGGGAGGACGCGATGAGCATCGCCGCGCAGACCCCGTTCACGGCCCCCGTGGTGGAACGCCTGTCGGTCCGGGTGGTCGTCGATTCGCATTATGAGCGCTTCCTGCCGCGCGCCGAGCACGGCCATGTGACGATCGAGCATGTGGGCCAGATCCCCGGCCGGCCGATGACGACGCTCGCCGGCGAATGGGGGCTCGCGCTCCATCTGGAGTCGCGCGCCGGGGGCGCGAACGCCCAATACATGCTGGATTTCGGCTTCACGCCGGAGATCATCAACCGCAACACCTCGCTGCTCGACATCGACCCGGCGAAGCTGGACGGGCTGATCCTGAGCCACGGCCACCGCGACCATTACGGCGGGCTCGACGGCTTCGTGACGCAGCACCGCAAGGCGATGAAAGGCGACCTCTCGCTCTATGTCGGCGCGGAGGAGGCATTCTCGGTGCGCTGGGTCCCGACCGGGCCCCCGCCGAAGCCCGGGGGCAAGCGGGAATATGTCTGCTGGGGCGCACCCGACCGCACGAGCCTGCTGGCGCAGAACGTGGCGCCCGTCTGCTGCCCGCATCCGCATGCGCTGCCCGGCCCCTTCACCACCGGCTACATCACCCGCGACACCTTCGAGGAGGTCACGGGCGGCTCGATGCTGGCGCCCTACGACCATTTCTCCGAGGCGGAACGGCGCGGGGAACTGGTGCGTGACAGCCACCCCGAGGAGCACGCGACCTGCTACATCGTCCAGGGGCGCGGCCTGGTGGTGATCTCGTCCTGCGGCCATGCCGGCATCGTCAACTCGGTGAAGACGGCGATGGCGGTCTCGGGCGTCGACAGGCTCCACGCCGTCATCGGCGGTTTCCACCTTGCGACCGCCAAACCCGACTATGTCGAGCACACCATCGACGAGCTGGAGCGCCTGGCTCCCGATGTGGTGATCCCGATGCACTGCACCGGAACCGCCTTCATCGAGGCGATGCGCCGGCGGATGCCGGAGCGGCTCGTCGCCTCCAATCTGGGCTCCCGCTTCACCTTCGGGGTGTAGGCCGCCTTAGAAGCCCCGGTCTCCCGGCCGGGCGAGCGCGCGGCGGACGACCGCCCGCATGAGGTGGACGACGGCGGCATTGTCTTCCACGGGCACGCCGTCGACGGCGGCGATCACCCTGCCGCTGCCCCCGTCCGTCAGCCCGAGCTCGACGCCGTACTCGACGATGGCTCGCTCCTCGTCCGGCGTGTGGCACAGTTCCGGATCGCCCCGCCTGAGCGCGAGCCCCGCAACCACGCCGTAGCAGCCGATATTGGACGAGGTGCCGACGACCAGGACATCGGCCGGCATCACCGTGAAGATCCCGCCGCCGCAGGCGGTCTTCTCCTTCAGGTTGAATTCCGGCATCCGGGCGCAGAGCACGTCGTAAATCCTGCCGAAGCCGATCTCGTTGCCGCCGTCCCCGACGCCGAGGGTGGGCCTGCCCGACTCGGTCATCGTCCTGAACAGGCGGTCCACATTCGCCCGGAAGGGGTGCCGCGGCGTGCCCGTGACGCCGTAGAGATTGCCGTGCGGGTTGCCGCCGTGGCGCTCCACCGCCACCGCAAGGTCCAGCTCCGCAGCGATGGCTTCCTGCTGCGCGGTGTCGTGCAGGCCGAGATGCACCGTCGGCGCGTCGAGGCCGCAACGGGCCGCGAGCGCCTCTATCGGCGGCGCGGCCGGCGGATCGGTATAGAAGCTGACCCGGTGCCCCATGGCCGCGAGCGCCCGCGCCAGAACGACCGCGCCCAGCGGGCCGTCATTCTCGCCGGCGGGCATGTGGTCGGGTACGGCCGCGCCGGTCACGATGCCGATACGGGCCGGCGGGCGGTCGAGCAGTTCGGCGGCGGCCAGCGTCAGCGGCCGGCCCTCGGCTTCCCGCGCCGCCTCGTAAAGGCCGGTCTTGACGCCATGCGGCAGGGCCGCGCCCTGAAGCTCCAGACAGGAGAGCCGGTCCAGATTCGCATAGGCCGCTTCGGCGAACGGTTCCATGGGTGAGGTCCTCTTTCCCTGCGGTCGCATCCAGAATGAAGACGCCGGCGCCCCGGACAAGGGCCGTCCGGCCGCGCCGGGCGGTGTTCTACCGGACCGCACGGACCTCGAGGTGAAGGCCCTCCCGCTTCTGGAGGCGTCCGATGATCTCGAACAGGTTCCGCGCCTGCGGATTGCCCTCGGGGCCGAACATGCGCATCAGGCTCTTGGGCGACTTGTCGGTCAATCCGCCGAGTTCGCGGAACCCGATGGTGGCGTTGATGTAATCGCGCAGCATCGCCTTGCCGGCCTCCATGTCGCCGGAAAGCAGGAGTTCGACTCCTTCCCGGAGCAGCTCCTCGCGAAAAGCCGGATCGCGGTCGACACGCGCCCGGATGGTCTCCTTGAAGTCTCGCGTCAGGGGCATGTTGCTCAAGCCTCTCTTTTCTTTCGGCGCTTGTAGTCTCGCCAATGGTCCCGTGCGGTTTCGATGTCCTGCTGCTGGCGCTGCTTGGTTCCCCCGCCCAACAGGATCACCAGCGCATCGCCATCCCAGCCGAAGTAGATTCGATAGCCGGGACCGAAGGCGATTCTGTATTCGGACACTCCCGCGCCCACGCTTTTGACTCCTGACAGATTTCCCTGCTCCAGCCGGACCAGCGCGGTCGTCGTCTTGGCCGCAGCCCGGGCGTCGAGTCGATCGAACCATCTGGCATACGGGCTGCGGCCTTCGGGATCGACATACTCCCGGATCGCGATCATCGTCGGCAAGGTAACCTATATGTTACCAAAAAGGCAAGCAAGAATGCGAGACGAATATTGGTGTTCAAGGCAATTCCTCCCCCACCGGGGTCATGGTGACCTCGTGGCGGCTGGTCTGGCTGCCGGCGCTGCGGAGCACGCCTCGGACCGGCGCCACATCGGAATAGTCGCGGCCGCGCGCAACGGTGACATGGCCCTCGCCAGCGAGGCAGGCATTGGTCGGGTCGTATTCCACCCATCCCGCTTCCCGCCCGCACCAGGCGCGCACCCAGGCATGCATCGCGTCCGCCCCCTGGAGGCGCGGTTTGCCGGGCGGCGGATCGGTGCGCAGGAAGCCGCTGACATAGCCCGCCGGGACACCGAGCGCGCGCAGGCAGGCGATCATCGCGTGGGTGAAGTCCTGGCAGACGCCCCGCCGGCGCCGGAAGGCCTCCAGCGCCGGCGTATCCACTTCGGTCGCCTGCGCGTCGAACGCCATGTCCCGGTGGAGCGCGAGCCCGACCGCCTCCACCGCCTCCGCCGCGCCCGCGCCCGCCGGCAGGACCGCGCGCGCATAGTCCGCGAATTCCGGCTCCGCCGGCAGGCGCGGCGAGGCGGCAAGGAAATGGTGCGGCGCATCCGGGGCAAGCGAGCGGATGGCGGCCATGTCCTCCGCCAGCCCGGCCGCGGGCGGCGAGTCGGGCAGCGCGCCCCGCCCCGCCTCCCGGCGCACGCGGGCGGCCAGCGAATAGACGACCTCCTCATGCGCGCCGGCGAAGGCCAGGTCCGTCGCCATGTTCCCGAAGAAGTCCCTCCGGTCGCGGCGTTCGGCGGGCGGCGGCGAGGCATTGACGACGGCCGCCACGACCTGCTGCCGGTCGGCCAGGGTCGGCGGCAGCAGACGGAGCGTCTGGCGGCTGGCCGCCGCCGGGGCGTCGTAATGCTGGCGGATCGCCAGCGCGATATCGTAGAGCACCGCCACGGCGCTCAGGTGAGATAGGCCCCGGAGACGAGGTCGGAGAGCTCGTCCAGCCGCTCTTCGAGCGCCGCGAGCGCCGCCCTGTCCACCGTCTCCGGCGTCTCGACCGCGATGGCGGCATGGGCGCGCAGCGCGGCGCGCGCGAGCGGCGACATCACTCCATGCGTCTCCGCGCCGGGCAGCAGCGCGATCAGGTTCCGCATCCGGTCCAGCAGGTAGAGGACCGAGCGCGGGTTCATGGTGTCGAACACCATGAGGTCCACCACCATGTTGCGCTGCGTGCCGAGCGAATAGCGGCGCTGGTAGGTCATGGCGCAGTCGCCGATCTCCATGGCGAGGTCGAGCGCGCCCTCCGGCGCGGCCGGGTCGGCGAAATGCGCCAGCGCCGAGGCCATGCCGGACGCCCGCTCCAGCTCCCGCCCGAGGATGAGGAAGCGCCAGCCGGTGAAGCGGTACATGTTCTCGTGGACGAGCCCGGAGAGGCCCGCGAGGCGGTGCAGCAGGGCGGTCATGATGCGCGCCGTGTCGTCGCCCGGCCGCGCCGTCCGGGCCATCTCCTCGGCGGCCTCGGTCAGGTTGCGCAGCGCCGTCCAGCCGTCGATGGAGAAGCGGTCATGCACGCGGCTCGCGCAGACCAGCGCGGAATCGAGCGTGCTCAGCAGGCCCTGCGGCACGGTCTCGCCGGGGTCGAGCGGCATGTCGCGGAGATAGTCCCTCAGGCTTGCCAGCAGGGGGTTGTCGCGCGCGCCGGTCTCCGCCATGCGCAGATGGAGCGCGCGCAGCAGGCGGATCGCCGCCTCCGCCCGCTCGACATAGCGGCCAAGCCAGAAGAGGTTGTCGGCCGCCCGGCTCGGCAGCGTGCCCGGCAGCGGGCGGACATAGGCATCGGACGGCCTGACCGCCATCGTATCGACCGGCACCGGCGCGTCGCTCACCACCCAGATGTCGGCGACCGAGCCCCGGTCCCGCGCGGGCGCGCCGTCGCCGCCGCCGAGCCGGGCATAGCCGCCGGGCATCGCCCGCCAGCCTTCCGGCGTGAGCGCAAGGAAGAGGCGCAGGACCGCCGGCTCGGCCCGGAGCGCGCCTTCGGCCCGGACCGGCGCGGTGGACGGGGGCGCGTCCTCTGCTTCCGCCGCCCACCAGCCCTCGGGCGCGCCGGGCGAGGGGCCGCCCCGCGCCTCCGCGATCTTCGCCAGGAAGGGCGCGAGCGCCGGCTCCTCGAGCACGCCGGCGCCGAGCGCATTGACCGCCGAGAGCGCGCCTTCCCGGATTGCCGAGACGAGGCCCGGCACGCCGGCGCCGGACGCCTCGTCGAGCTCCAGCGGGTCCGCCCGCCCGGCCCGCAGCCGGCGCCAGACGACGCCGAGCGGGCGCGGGCCGGCCACGGTCCGCACGGTGGCCACGCCGTTCTCCACGGCGATGTCCTCGCCCTCGAACAGCATGAAGCCCAGATAGCGCGCCAGATAGGCATGCTCGAAATAGTTCGGCCCGCCGGGGCCGGCGGTCAGCATGCCCACGCGCCCGCCGCCGACCCGGTCGAACCCGGCGAGCGCGTTGCGGAACGCCCGGAAAAAGCCGGCCAGCCGATGCACATGGGAGTCCTGGAACAGCTCCTGGAACACGCGCTGCGTGGCGAGCCGCGTCTCCAGCGCGGTGCCGGCGCCGGCGGGCGAATCGGTGCGGTCGCGCAGCACCCGCCAGCGCCCGTCCGGCCGCCGCGCGACATCGAAGGCGAGGAAATGCAGCCAGCGGCCCGAAGCCGGCCGGACGCCGACCAGCGGGCGCAGCCAGGCGGGATTGGCCGCGACCGGACCCGCCGGTAGCAATCCTTCGGCCACCAGCCGGTTCTCGCCATAGAGGTCGGCGGCGACCGCCTCCAGCAGCTCGGCCCGCTGCACGAGGCCGCCGGCGAGGTCCCGCCATTCGCGCTCATGCAGGATGAGCGGCACCGGGCTGAACGGCCATGTCCGCCCGCCCGCGCCCTCCGCGCCCTGCCGGCGGAAGAACACGCCGGCGTCGTGCAGATACTGCTCGCCGCGCGCGGTGCGCTGTTTCAGCTCCGCCTCGGAAAGGCCCGCGAATCCCTCGACAAAATGCCGCCAGACCGGCCTGACCCTGCCCTCGTCGTCGAGCAGCTCGTCGAAACCGCCCGCCGGCGGCCGGTAGCCGGCGAGCCCGGGCCCCTGTTCCAGCGCCTGCCGTCTCGTCGGATGCAGCACCGCTCGCTCCACGGGTCCGAACAAAGAAGCCTATGGTATCCGCCCGCAGCCGGGGGCGGTAGCGGTCAAGACGAAAGGCGCCCTGGCTGCCCCGGAAGATCGGGACCGCCCCGAATCAAGCCGTCTCCGCCTCCGCGCTCCGGGCTTCCCGGCGCAGCTTCATCAGGTGAAGGGGAAGCTCCGTGCGCAGCTTGCCCGCATCGACATGCCAAAGGGCGCCCCAACTCGCCTGAACAGGGTCACGGAAACGGCCGGGCGGCGCAGTCGTTCCTTCGAGGCGCGCTCTGCAGAAGCGGGCGACACGGCCGAGATTGCCGTCGGGGTCCTCGACCCGGCCTCGCGCCAGCTCGCAGGCGTAGCCCAACTGGCGCAGGGAAGCTTCATCCTCGCGGCCATCCGGCATATGCCGGCCCGCCGCCACCCTGGCGAGGAGTTCCATCAGGTCGCGCTCCCTGCGGCGGGCGGCGCTGAAGGCGTCCTCATGGCGGCTCGGGCGCATCGCCTTCCCTCGCGACAATCTCTTTGGCTTCCTCGAAATTATGCCGGACAAACGTAGTATCCCCTACGTAGTAGTCCAGAGCTTCTTCCATTCTTTCGGCGAAGAGCAACGGATCGACAAGGCCGTGCGCGGCAAGCTGGCGGATGTCCTCCCGGTCGCGGTCCGAGAACCGTGCAACCTTCGACACCGCGAGGTCGACAGGGTCCATCACGAGGATGACGATGTTCCCCGCCCGGGATACTTCCCGCGCCCGCTTCCCCCAATCCGGTGGGAAGGACCCCATTGCGTCGGAAAAGCCGCCATCCATTGCAACCAGATGCCGGTCGTGCGGGTCGTCCGGGTTCGGCACTTCGAAGACTTGCATGTCCGGCGGGATGGGAACGCGGTGCGACCAGTCGATGTCGACATCGTCCGACATCCGGTGGCCCGTGTAGTAGTTCACGGCAATGCCGCCCGCAATCCTGGCCTCAACCGGTTCCCCGAGGTTCCCCAGACGATCCGAGAGAGCTTCGAGATGCCGCCGCAGCGCAGGCAATAGCTCGCGATCCGTCATGTCGGGCGCTCCCGGTGCATGGTCGGCTTGTCGCCTCAATGGGAGTTATACCCATGTCTATCCCGGGCACCGAGCAACAAAACTCCGCGCGCCTTCGCGGCTGCGTATCACCCGCCCGCCGAAAGCGGCAGCAGCCGGCCGGACCGTTATTGCGCCCGCCCCGCTCCCATGCTTCCTTTCGCTCCCATGTTGAAGAACCTCTGGTACACGGGCGCGCCGCTCGACCGGATCTCGCATCTGCGCGAGGACCCGGCCTGGGTCGCCGCGCGGCGCCGCGCGAAGGATACGCGGCTGGTGCCGGTCTGGCGGTCGCGCTCGCTGATCCACACGGAGGACGACCGGGCGCTGATCCTGACCGTCGAGGAAGCCGGCGACCTGCTCGATTCGGCCCAGCACGAGGTGGTGCTCGGGCTGGAGGGCGACACGCTCTATATCGGCCTCGACCTCTCGCATCTCGACGACCCCTACGGCCATCCGCGCATCGAGGCGGAGGGCGCGTTCGAGGACCTGCGCCAGATCGGCCCGGTCATCCCGGCGGACGAGGGCGCCATCCTCGCCCATGCGCGCGGCATGATGACCTGGCATCAGCGCCACCTCTTCTGCGGCGTCTGCGGCGCGCCCACGGAGGTGAGCCACGGCGGCTACCAGCGCAATTGCACCGGTTGCGGCGCGCAGCATTTCCCGCGCACGGACCCCGCGGTCATCATGCTGGTCCACAAGGGCGACAACTGCCTGCTCGGCCGCACGCACCAGTTTCCGCGGCGCATCTATTCCACGCTGGCGGGCTTCGTCGAGCCGGGCGAAAGCCTCGAGGAGGCGGTTGCGCGCGAGGTGTTCGAGGAGGCCGGCGTCACGGTCGGCGAGGTGCGCTACATGGCCTCCCAGCCCTGGCCCTTCCCGTCGTCGCTGATGCTCGGGTTCCATGCCGAGGCGGAGGCGATGGCGCTCAACATCGACCCGAAGGAGCTCGAGGACGCCCGCTGGATGACGCGCGAGCAGATCGGCCGGATCGAGGATTTCGACATGGAGCTGCCGCGCCGCGACAGTATCGCCTGGCGGCTGGTCAAGGCGTGGATGGACGGCCTCTGACCCGCTCGCGCCGAATACCTTCCGACAAAAACACATTCCGGCCCGAACTCGAACCCGTCACCCCGGCCTCCGAGCCGGGGTCCGGTACCGCTGGCGCAACCCGGCAGGGATTTCGACAGCCTGGACCCCGGATCTCCGCTTCGCTCCGTCCGGGGTGACAAATCAAACTGTGCGCCTGATCGGGGTCGGTTTCAGCGTTGGGGGTCGATGAGGACGCCGCCCACCACGGAGACCGCGCCGCCGCGCCCGATTTCGAGCAGGAGGACTTCGCCGGAGGCAACGCCCCGGCCCGTAAGCGCCTGGATGTTCACATAGTGGGTGACCAGGACAACGGTCTCATCGGGGCGCAGGCCGAGCAGGAATTTCCGGAGTTCGGCCGTCTGCGCGTCGGCCCGGCTTCGATCCCGGAAGAACGAGTTGAGCGCGGGCAGGTCCTCGACCGGGCCGAGGCCGAGGAGCCGGGCCGTGTCGCGGCAGCGGCACCACTGGCTGGTGAGGACCCGGTCGACGGTCGCGCCGGCGGCGCGGATCGCCGCCCCGGTCTCCCGCGCCTGCGCCCTGCCCCGCGCATCGAGATTGCGCTGGGTGGCGCAGTCGTCGAGGGCGAAGGAAGCGGGATCGCCGAAGCCCGGCGCCGAGGCATGGCGCATGACGGCCACGGTGCCGGGCTCGTACAGGCGGGCGAGGCCCGTGTCGGCGGCTGCCGGCGGCGGTGCGGAAACGAGGGCGGCCAGCAGGGCCGCGGCGGGCAGCAGGCGCGTCAACAGCATCCGCCTCAATCCCCCGCGAACGCGATCAGCCGCCCGCAGACGAGCGCTCCCGGCCAGCAGACCATAGAGAGCGCGGCGTGGCCGGCAAGGCGGGCGCGCGGGGCGTCCCTCAACAGGAACCCGTGGGTCCGGCAGAGCGCGAGCGTGGACAGGACCG
Organism: Alphaproteobacteria bacterium; assembly: GCA_022827685.1. Lineage (GTDB taxonomy): Bacteria > Pseudomonadota > Alphaproteobacteria > Bin95 > Bin95 > Bin95. The sequence goes on along the minus strand of JAJEIH010000041.1, from coordinate 9,652 downwards.
CGATGGCGATGAAGGCCAGCTTGAGCTGCAGGAATTCGACGCCGCTGTATTCCCGCGCCCGCACCGAGAACAGCAGCGGCCCGGTGAGCAGGGCGAGGGCGAGCCCGCCTGCCGCGACCGGCGCCAGCACCCGCACCACCGTTTCGCGCGGGACGGCGCGCCACACGCCGAGAAGCCGCAGATTGAGCGGGACGACAGCTCCGACCAGCAGGGCGACCCCGAAGATGTGCGCGGCGTTGACGCCGGCATAGCCCCAGCGCGAACTCCTCAGAAGCTGCGCGAGCGCCGTCCCCTCCAGCGCGGCGAACAGGGCCTCCAAGGTCTCAGTCGCGCCCGGGGTAAAGGACGTATTCCCGTTTGCCCAGGAACAGCCGTTCCACCTTGACCAGCCTGTCCGACATATTGGCGGCCGGCTCGCCGATCACCCGGATTTCGACCCCTTCGGCCAGGTCGCCTTCCTTCAGGCCGGCGCGCTCGTTGCGCCAGGGCTGGCCGACCTCGACCGTCCATTCCTCGCCCTCCACGTCCACCTTCAGGACGCCGTGGGGATTGCCCAGGCGGACGGATTTGACGATGCCGGTCAGGTCGATATTGCCGCCGGTCGTCCACGACCAGCCGTGATGGGCCAGAGCCCCGGCCGCCGGAGCGGCGAGTCCCAGGGCCAGGACCGCGATGAACAGGAGCCTCGCCATCATGCGCCTCCGCTGCTGCAAGCACTGCCGGGAAAGTTGCGCCGCGCGACCGGACATTCAAGCCGAAGCGCCCCGGATGCGTATTCCCGCAAGGAAAAACATGCGCGAACCCGGCATCCGGTCATCCGGGGCCCGTCCGCCGCTGCGTGACCTGCTCGCGCCAGAACACGTAGAGCCCCGAGGCGACGATCACCCCGCCGCCGGCGAGCGTCGCCGCATCCGGCAGGTCTCGGAAGGCGAACCAGCCGATCAGCACGGCCCAGAAAATGCGCGAATAGTTGAAGGGCGCGAGCAGCGCCGCCTCGGTGACGGCGAAGGCGTTTATCATCAGGAAATGCGCGCCCGCGCCGATCGCGCCGGAGAGCGCCATCCAGGCCCACATCTCCCAGGCGGGCCATTGCCAGAAGAACGGCATGGCGAGCGTGAGCAGCAGCGCGCCGCCCGCGGATGTGTAGAACAGCGTCGCCAGATGGTCGTCCCGCGCCGTGATGATGCGCGTGACAAGCTGGAAGCCCGCAAAGAAGACCGCGCCGATGAGCGGCAGCACCGCCGCCCAGTGGACGATGCCGAGGCCCGGACGAATGACGATCACGACGCCGGCCCAGCCCAGCAGCACCGCCGCCCAGCGATGCGGCCCGACCCGCTCCTTCAGCACCGGCCAGGACAGCGCGGTCAGGAAGAGCGGCGCGGCGAAGCTGATGACCGTCGCGTCGGCCAGCGCCAGATATTGCAGGCTCACGAACAGCATGGAGAGCGAGCCGACCAGGCAGCCCGCCCGCAGCAGTTGCAGTCCGGGATTGCGGGCGCGCAGCCAGCGCCGAGGCGGGACGCGGGCGATGGTGAACCCGGTCGCGAGCGTGATGGCGATGAAGGTGAAATAGCCCCACGCGACCTGCACGCCGCTCAGGCCGGACGCCACATGCTTGGCGATGGCGTCGACCGCCGTGATGCCGACCATGGCGGCGAGCATGAGCGGGATGCCGAGAGACGGACGGTGGCGCGGCGGCAAGCGGGTTCCGTTCGGGCGAAGGGGCAACCGCAGTGGAATAGCCGCAATTGCCGCGCCGGGCTATGATGGGCGTCGAGGACAGGGGCATTTCGGGGAGGACACCGCGATGGACGGGCTCCAGACGGCAGTGAGCGAAGGAACGGCGGCCGCCAACCGGCCGATAGCCGCCATGCTGGCGGAGTTCGCCTGCGGCCTTGATGACCGCGCGGTTCCGGACCGGGTGATGGAGCGCGCGCGCCTGCACATCCTCGACTGCATCGGCATCGCGCTCGCCTCGACAGGCTACGAGTTCGGCCAGCGCACGATAGACGCCATGCGCGGACTTGCCGGCGAGGGGCCGTCGCCCGTCATCGGCACGGACATTCGCCTGCCGCTGCGCGATGCGGCGCTGGTCAACGGCACGCTCGTCCACGGCCTCGACTATGACGACACGCACTCCGACGGCGTGGTCCATGCCTCGGCCTCGGCGCTCGTCGCCGCGCTCGCGCAGGGCTTCGCGTCCGGCGCCTCGGGCCGGGACCTGCTCGCGGCCTACCTGGTCGGCGTCGAGGCGTCGTCGCGGATCGGCCAGGCGGCGCAGGGCGGCTTCCATCTGCGCGGGCACCATCCGACCGGCCTCGTCGGCGCGTTCGGCGCGGCGCTGACCGCCGCCCGCCTCGCCGGCCTTTCGGAGCGCGAGGCGGCGATGGCGCAGGGCATTGCGCTTTCCATGGCCGCGGGCAGCCTGGAGTTCCTCTCCGACGGCGCGTGGACCAAGCGCATCCACCCCGGCTGGGCAGCCGTGGCGGGCATCACCGCGGCCGCGCTCGCCGGCGGCGGCTTCCAGGGCCCGAGCGCGCCCTATGAGGGGCGCTACGGCCTCTACAACCTGCATCTGGGCGCGGACCACGAAGCGCGGCTCGACATGGCGACGGCCGCGCTCGGCGAGGTCTGGGAGCTGGAGAACGTGGCTTTCAAGCCCTACCCCGCCTGCCACTTCAACCACGCTTTCGCCGATGCCGCGCTGGCGCTCCGGCGCGACCACGGGCTCCGGCCGGAGGATGTGGACAGCATCACCGGCTATATCGCGGACGCGCAGGCCAATGTCGTCTGCCGCCCGGAGGAGACCAAGAAGCGCCCGCAGAACAGCTACGACGCCCAGTTCTCGATGCACTACACCATCGCCGCGGCGCTCAAGCACGGCCGCTTCACGCTGGACGAGATCGACCCCGGCGCGATCTCCGACCCGGAGGTGCTGGCGCTGGCGGAGCGGGTGGAGTTCGCCATCGACCCGGACTCGGCCTTCCCGCGCTACTATTCCGGCGAGATCAGGGTCCGCACCCGCGACGGGCGCGAGTTGCGCCACCGCGAGGCGGTCAACCGCGGCTCCGACGCCAACCCGCTCTCGGCCGAGGACATCGCGGCCAAGTTCCGGGACAATGCCGCGCGCGCCGTCGGCCCCGAGCGGGTGGAGCGCATCTTCGAGGCCGTCATGATCCTCGACCGCGCCCCGGACCTGAGCGAGCTCGACGCCGCGCTCTGCACGGGCTGAGGGGCGCAGGGGCGCGATGCCGTCCCGCTTCCCGTCCGCCGCCGCCGGGCTTGCCCTCGGCGCGGCGGTGCTCCTACTTTCGGCCTGCGCGCTGCTGGCTCCCTTGCCGAAGCCGAAGGGCGTCGCCGCGCGGCTTGAGGCGTTCCCCACGCGCGGCCTGCCGCTGGACGGGCGCGTGACGATCCGCTGGAGCGAGCGGCAGATCCCCTTCATTGAAGCCGAGAGCGACGGCGATGCGGCGTTCGCGCTGGGCCTCGTGCATGCGCATCTCAGGCTCGGCCAGATGGCGATGGCGCGCATGCTGGCGCGCGGGCGCCTGTCCGAGATGATCGGCCCCATGGGCGTCGATATCGACCGCGGCCTGCGCACGCTCTCCTACGGGCGCGCCGCGGCGGAGATCGAGCGCAGCATGGACGAAGCCGCCCGGCTCTGGGTCCGGCGCTTCGTGGACGGCGTCAACCACTACCAGGACAGCGCGGCCGAACTGCCGCACGATTTCGCCGTTCTGGGCCTGGAGCCCGAGCCCTGGACCGTCGCCGACGTCCTGGCCATCGGGCGCCTCGGCGGCACCGACGTGAACTGGCTGGTCTGGGCCGACCTGCTGGCGCTCCGCACGCGGGACGACTGGCCCGAGCTCTGGGCGCGCCTCGTGAAGGAGGGCGGCGCGTCCTTCGCCAGTTTCGGGGGGCCCGAACGCATGGCCGCGATGCAGGAATGGCTCGCCGGCGTCTCCCGGTCGGGCAGCAACAGCGTCGCCGTGGCGGGTAGCCGCAGCGCCACCGGCGGCGCGCTCATGGCCAACGACCCCCATCTCGGCATCTTCATTCCCAATGTCTGGCTGATCGCGGGCGTGCGCTCGCCTTCCTGCCACGCGGTCGGGCTGATGGCGCCGGGCCTGCCGATCTTCGCCATCGGCCGCAACCCGCACATCGCCTGGGGCGGCACCAACATGCGCGCGGCCTCCAGCGACCTCTACGATGTCAGCGGCCTGCCGGAGTCCGAGATCCGGGAAAGACGCGAGCGGATCGGCGTGCGCTGGTGGTTCGACGAGGAAGCGACCGTCCGCGAGACCCGCTGGGGCCCGATCGTGACCGACACGCCGCTGCTCTCGAAGTTCGACCTGCCGCCGCTCGCGCTGAAATGGACCGGGCACGGCGCAAGCGACGAGATCGGCGCCATGCTCAGGGTCTGCCGGGCGACAAGCTTCCCGGAGTTCCGCGCCGCCTTCGACCGTTTCGCCGTGCCGGGGCAGAACATGCTCTATGCGGACCGGGAGGGGAATATCGGCCAGGTGATGGCGGTGCGGCTGCCCGCGCGCCGGGGCGCGCCCGACGACATTTACCTGGACACCGCCGCGCATGACGCCGCCTGGGGCGCGATGCGCACCGGGGCGGACCTGCCCTACAGCCTCAACCCCGAAACCGGCTTCCTGGTCTCCGCCAACAACCGCCCCTCGGAGACGGACATCCCCGTCGGGTTCTTCTTCTCGCCCGACGACCGCGTCAAGCGCATGACCCGGCTGATCGGGGGCGAGGCGGAGGTGGGCGTCGAGACTCTCAAGGCGCTGCAGCAGGACGTGTATATGCCGTCCTCGGCCGAACTGCGCGACCTCTTCCTTGCCCGGCTCGACGGGTCGGGGCTGGCCGCGGCGGCGGACGCCCGGGGCGCCGAGGCCATCGGCAGGCTGCGCGCGTGGGACGGCGCCTACCGGCGGGAGTCGCTCGGCGCGGTCGCGTTCGAGCAGTTCCGCCACGGCTTCGCGCGGCGCTTCTACGTCCTGCGCTACGGGGAAGACGACGGCGAGGCGTTCGCGAAGCTGCGCCGGGGCACGGCGCTGCTGGCCGACGATATCGCGGCGGCGGACGAGGCGACCCTGCGCGCGGCGCTCATTGCCGGCCTGCGCGCGGCGGCGGACGGTCTCGACGCCTTCTCCGGCTGGGGAGACATGCACCGCCTCCGCCTCGCCCATCCGCTCGGTCGCGCGCCGCTCATCGGCGGGCGCTACCGCTTCGTCGAAGAGGGCGTCGCCGGAAGCTCGGAGACGGTGATGAAGACCGCTCACAACGCCACGGCGGAGCGCCATACCGTCACCTACGGGTCGAACGCGCGGCACATTTCGGACCTGTCCGACCCGGACGGGAACTGGTTCGTCCTGCTCGGCGGGCAGGACGGCTGGTTCAACAGCACGACCATGCTCGACCAGTGGGAGCTGTGGCGGCGCGGCGAGTATGTGCGCGTGCCGCTCACGCCGTCCGCGGTCCGGGCCGAATTCCCGCATGTGCTGACCCTGGAGAACTGACGCCGGACCCCGACCATGCACGACGCGACCTGGCTTCTCCGGCTCTATGCCCGCCAACGCCTCCGGCGTCTGGCGCATATGGACCCGGAACAGGCGCAGCGCCGCACCCTGTCGTCCCTCATCCGGAAGGCGCGGCACACGCAATTCGGCCGGGACCACGGGTTTTCCGCCGACTGGTCCCTCGACGACTTCCGCTCGCGCGTTCCGCTCCGGGACTACGACGCCTTCTGGGAAAGCTACTGGCGCGAGCCCTTCCCCCGCCTGACGGACTGCACCTGGCCGGGGCCCGTTCCGTGGTTCGCCGTCTCGTCCGGCACGACGACCGGCGCGACGAAATACATCCCCGTCAGCCGCGAGATGCGCCGGTCCAATGTGCGCGCCGGCGCCGAGCTGATGGTCCACCATGTCGCCAACCGGCCGGAAAGCCGGCTGCTCGCGGGCCGCGTCTTCATGCTCGGCGGCTCGACCGGGCTGGTCCGCCGGGCGCCGGGGGTCTCCAGCGGCGATCTGAGCGGCATCGCGGCCGCGGAAATGCCCGGCTGGGCGCGGCTGCGCTACTTCCCGCCGCGCGACCTGGAGGCCATCGCCGACTGGGAGGAGAAGATCGACCGCTTCGCCGAGCGCTCCCTGGACGAGGAGATTTCAGGCGTTGCCGGCACGCCGAGCTGGCTGCTGATCTTCTTCGAGCGCCTTGCCGGGACCGCCGGCAGCGGGTCCGGGCGGATCGCCGACATCTGGCCCCGGCTCGAAATGCTGAGCCACGGCGGCGTCGCCTGGGCGCCCTACCGCGACCGCTTCGCGGCCCTGCTCGAAGGCAGCGGCGCCGAGACGCGCGAGGTCTATCCGGCGAGCGAGGGGTTCTTCGCCATCGCCGACCGCGGGGACGGCGAGGGCCTCCGGCTGCTGCTCGACACCGGCATCTTCTACGAGTTCATCCCCCTCGACGAACTCGACAGCGCCGAGCCGGACTGCCGCTGGATCGGCGACGCCGAGCCGGGCGTCAACTACGCGCTCGCGGTGACCACCTGCGCCGGCCTTTGGCGCTACCTCGTCGGCGACACGGTGACCCTGGTGGAGCGCGACCCGCCGCGCGTCCTCGTCACCGGGCGGACGAGCTACATGCTGTCCGCCTTCGGCGAGCACGTCATCGGCGCCGAGGTCGAGCGCGCCGTGGCGGAGGCTGCAAGGGCGATCGGCGCGACGGTCACGGACTTCTCGGCCGGAAGCCTGTTCCCGGAGGAGGCCGGCCAGCGCGGCGGGCACCTCTACATCGTCGAGTTCGGGGCGGAGCCGGGCGGGAGCGGCCCCGACGCCGGGCGGCAGGCCCGCTTCGCCGAAACGCTGGACGCCGCGCTCTGCCGCCTCAACGACGATTATGACGCCCACCGCGCGGGCGGCTACGGCCTGGACGCCGCGCGCGTCAGCCTCATGCCGCCCGGCGGCTTCGCCGCATGGATGAAGAGCCGCGGCAGGCTCGGCGGCCAGAACAAGGTGCCCCGCATCGTCAACGACCGCGAGCTCTTCGCCGCCTTGCAGGCGTTCGCCGAGGCATACGGGGAGTCGCCGCCAAATTGACGCGCTCCCCGTCCGCCGCCAGAATGGCCGCAGCGGCGGGGAGAGCAGTCGATGGAGACGGTGAGGGTCGGGTCGGTCGAGGAATTCGCGCCGCTGCCTGCCAGGAAGGTGGTCGAGATCGGCGGCGAGGAGGTCGGCGTCTTCCGCCTTGAGGACGGCTTCTACGCCTGGCGCAACAACTGCCCGCACCAGGGCGGCCCCGTCTGCCAGGGCCGCCTCTACAACCGGGTGCTGGAAACGCTCGACGCCGGGCGGCGCTCCCTCGGGCGGCGCTATGACGAGGAGCGGGTCAACATCGTCTGCCCGTGGCACGGGCTCGAATACGACATCCGCACCGGCCGCCACCCCGGCAATGACGGCATGGCGCTGGAGCCCGTGGCGGTGCAGGTCCAGAACGGAGAGGTCTATGTCTCCCTCTGACCTGAGGGGGCATAACGACGCTTACGCGGATTTCGACGAGGACGCCCGCCGCCTCTGGACGCTCGCCGCCGAGGCCGTGGAACGCGGCGAGGCCCACCGCATCCCGGACAGCGCCGTCGCCGACCTGATGACGGCGGCCGTCAAGCTCTACGCCGCCAAGGCCGACGGCGAGGACCGCACCTTCCGCCCGCTGCACGGGCGCTATGACGAGGTGGTGACGCCGACCGAGGCGCTGACCGCCGTCACCGAATTGCTGCGCGCGCTGCGCCTCGGGCCGATGGAATTCGGCCTCTGGTCGCGCCGCCGCCCGGAGGACTATCATTTGAGCGAGGCCGCGCCGGCGGCCGCCGAGAAGGAGGCCTGAGCCCATGGATGCCGCGATTCGAACCGCCAGCGCCATGCCCGTGCAGGAAATGGGCACCGAGACCGACACGCGCGACTATCTGGCCCATGCCCGCGCCCATGCCCGCAAGGCGGGCTACGCCGACTGGACCATCGTCGATATCGACGCGCACCATGTCGAGACCGTCCACTGGCACGAGATCATCGACTATATCGAGGATCCGGTGCTCCGCCACCAGGCGACGATGTACCAGAAGGAGCGCATCGGCGCGCCGCCCTACGGGCTCAACGGCGATCTCGGCCTGCGCTACCAGGATGTCGGCGGGCGCATCCCGCACCAGTCCTCGCGGCGCGAGAAGGTGGACGAGCCGGGCGTACATCTCGACGTCGCGCTGACCCGCCGGGCGATGGACGCGCTCTGCGTCGATTACATGGTGCTCTTCCCGACGCCGATGCTGTTCATCGGCATGCACCCGCAGGTGGAGATGGAGGCGGTGCTGTCGCACGCCTACAACCGCTGGCTGGCGGAGAACGTGCTCTCGGCCGAGGACGGCATCCTGTCGCTCGCCGTGCTGCCCTTCAACTCGCCGGACGCCGCCTGCCGCACGGTGGAGGAGTTCGGCGCCAACCCGAACATCATCGGCTTCACCGTCACCTCGACCCGCTACAAGCCGGTCCATTCCAACGAATATATGCGCCTCTACCGCATGATCGAGGAGACCGGCAAGCCCATCGCCTTCCATGCCGGCTACCACTGGCAGGACCCCTCGCTCGCCACCTGCAACAGCTTCCTCGGCATGCATGCGCTGGGCTTCGTGTGGTGCAATCTCGTCCACATGACCAACTGGATCCTGAACGGCATTCCGGAGCGCTTCCCGAAGCTGAACAGCCTCTGGGTGGAGAGCGGGCTTTCCTGGGTCCCGTTCCTGATGCAGCGCCTCGACGACCAGTATCTGATGCGCCAGAGCGAGGCGCCGCTGCTGACGAAAATGCCGTCGGACTACATGCGCGAAAGCTGCTTCTACACCTGCCAGCCGCTGGAGAAGAGCAGCGAGGTGGGCCTGAAGGCGACCCTTGAGATGATCAAGGCCGAGACCCAGCTCCTCTACGCTTCGGACTGGCCGCATTTCGACTTCGACGCCCCGCGCGTCATCTACGACATTCCGTTCCTCACCGAGGACCAGAAGCGCAACATCCTCGGCCGCAACGCCGCCCGCCTGTTCAACCTGCCGAAGAAGGAAGGGGCGCGGAAGGCGGCGTAGTTCAACAGGAGCCGTTCCTCCCGACCTGACCGGTGGAACTGTGCTGCGCAGGGTGTCCGGTTGGGGCGTCGCAGCCGTAGTAGTGCTCGCAGCCGCAGCGGGCTTTCCCTGTCTGCTCGAAATACCGCTGTTGAGCCGGGGCGCCTGTCTGTCGGTCGGGCTTCTCATCGGCGCCTGGATCGGCTGAAGGCCGTCCGGGGAGGCGGAAGGGCTTACCGGCCCCTGCACGACCGGACCGTCGGGCGGCGTGTTATACCAGCGGTCACGAACGACCGGGCGAACTTCGTGCCGTTGATCGAGCGTGAGCGGGCATTGTCGATACTTGCCCAGGGCTTCAGTTTTCCTCTTGTTCAAATTTTTGAAATAATTCCCTGTTTGGGACTTGCATTCTCAGAAACAGTGGTATGATGGGTCCGAGGGAAGAGGCATCCGGAGCCGCTTCCCGCCCGTGCCGGTCCGGTGCGGAACGACCCCGATTCAGCCGACAGGCGAGGTGTGTCCTGCGTCTCGCGCGCGCAATCA
>JAJEIH010000092.1 GCA_022827685.1 Alphaproteobacteria bacterium | reverse complement strand
TTCTGACAATAAGGCTGCGCCAATCCGCTTCCGCCTGAAAATCAGCCGCTGCCCTCGCCCCGAACGCCCGAACACAAGACCAAACCGACCTCACCAATGGGCAACCGAGAGCCAAAAAACACCACAGCGCAAATTTCTTTTTGCAGGCCTTCGATGCCCTTGCGCCGCAGGCATGTGCTAGCCTCGTCCGGACCCCCGGGCGCGGAACCGGGCCAGCCGGGGCCTGGGCTTTCCCGGATCAAGGAAAGAAGAGCGATGCGTTTGCAGGGGCGGGTTGCGGCGGTGACGGGCGCAGGCGGCGGAATCGGCGGGGCGGTTGCCGCGGCCTTCCGCGCCGAGGGGGCCATCGTGGTAGGGGCGGACCTCAAGGCGGACGGGCTCGGGCCGGACGGGCTCGTCATCGACGTGTCGAACCCGGACGACGCCCGCCGGCTCACCGCGGAGACGGTCGCGCGGCACGGCCGCATCGACATCCTCGCCAATGTCGCCGGCACCAGCCTGCGCCACGCCTTCCTCGAGGTGACGCGGGAGGACTTCGACCGCATCCTTCGCGTCAACCTCTACGGCAGCTTCTACTGCGCCCAGGAGGCGGCGCGCGCCATGGTCGGCCAGGGCTACGGGCGGATTATCAATATCGCCTCCATTTCGGGCGTGCGCGCCGGGGCCGAACGCACCGCCTACGGCATTTCCAAGGCGGGCGTCATTTCACTGACGCAGCAGGCCGCGCACGAGCTTGCGCCCTTCGGCATCACGGTGAACGCCATCGCGCCGGGGCCGGTCGATACCGAACTCACCCGCGTCCACCACACGCCCGCCGCCCGCGCGAACTACCGCCGCATGATCCCGGCGGCGCGCTACGGCCTCTGCGAGGAAATGGCCGATGCGGCGGTGTTCCTCGCCGGCGAGGCGGCGGCCTATGTCAACGGCGTCGTGCTGCCGGTGGACGGAGGCTACCTCGCCGCCGGCGTGCGCGAGGACTGACGCTCGCACCGGGGCATTGACATGGAGCCTCCGGGAACCACTTATTGCGGCCTTCCCCGCCGGCCTGCGGCGGGGACGCATGTTTGAAGAACCCTTGAAGGAGACCCGATCGTGATCGCCCCCCTGATGCCGACCTACGGGGACCGGGACATCGCTTTCGAAAAAGGCGAGGGCCCCTACCTCTTCGCGTCCGACGGGCGGCGGTTCCTGGACTTCGGCGGCGGGATCGCCGTGACCGCTCTCGGCCACGCCCATCCCGGCCTCGTCGCCGCGCTCCAGGATCAGGCCGGCCGGCTCTGGCATACCTCGAACCTGTACAATATTCCCAACCAGGAGCGAGCCGGGCGGCGACTGACCGAAAACAGCTTCGCGGACACGGTCTTCTTCTGCAATTCCGGCCTCGAGGCCATCGAATGCGGCATCAAGCTCGTCCGCAAGCACTATGCCGACAAGGGCGAGCCGGAGCGCTTCCGCATCATCACGGTCGAGGGCTGCTTCCACGGCCGCTCGCTCGCCTCCATCGCCGCCTCCGGCCAGGAGAAGCTTTACAAGGGCTTCGGCCCGGTGACGGAGGGCTTCGACCAGGTGGCCTTCGGAAACCTCAACGAGCTGCGTGCGGCCGTCACCGGCGAGACCTGCGCCATCCTTGTGGAGCCGGTGCAGGGCGAGGGCGGCATCCGCCCGATGTCTTCGGACTACCTGAAGGGCGTGCGCGAGATCTGCGACGAGTTCGGCCTCTTGATGTTCCTCGACGAGGTGCAGTGCGGGATGGGCCGCACCGGCAAGCTGTTCGCCTATGAATGGTCCGGCATCCGCCCGGACGTGATGGCGCTCGCCAAGGGCCTCGGCGGCGGCTTCCCCGTCGGCGCCTGCCTCGCGACGGAAGAGGCGGCGTCCGGCATGGTCGCCGGCACCCACGGCTCGACCTTCGGCGGCAACCCGCTGGCGACGGCCGTCGTCAACGCCGTGCTCGACGCGCTGCTTGCCGAGGGCTTCCTCGACGGCGTGCAGGCGCGCGCAGCCGACCTGCACGGGCGTCTGGAAGGGCTGGCGGCGCGCTACCCGGACACGATCCTGGAGGTGCGCGGCGCGGGCATGATGGTCGGGCTGCGCACCGGCCCCGCCAATGGCGAGTTCGTGGGCGCGCTCCGCCGCCAGGGCCTGCTCGCGGTGCCGGCGGGCGAGAATGTCGTGCGCCTGCTGCCGCCGCTGGTCGTCGATGACTCGCATGTCGGCGAGGCGGTCGGCATGGTCGAAGGCGCTTGCCGGGAATTCGCCGCCGCCGCTGCGTGAGAGCGTATGAGCGCGCCGCGCCACTTCCTCGACCTCAAGGATTACGACGGGGCCGCGCTCCGCCGCATCCTCGACCGGGCCCTCGCCTTCAAGGCGGGGGACCCGGACCGGCCGCTCGAGGGCAAGACGCTCGCAATGATCTTCGAGCAGCCCTCGACGCGCACCCGGGTGTCCTTCGAGGTCGCCATGCGCCAGCTCGGCGGGCATGTCATCGTGCTTTCCGGCCAGGAAACCCAGGTCAAGCGCGGCGAGAGCTGGGCCGACACGGCGCGGGTGCTGTCGCGCTATGTCGATGCGATCATGATCCGCACCGACAACCACGACAAGCTGACCGAGCTGGCCGCCAATGCCGAGGTGCCGGTCATCAACGGCCTGACGGACCGCTCGCATCCCTGCCAGCTCATGGCGGATGTGATGACCTTCGAGGAGCGGCGCGGCGCCATCGCCGGCAAGCGCATCGCATGGAGCGGCGACGGCAACAATGTCGCGACGAGCTGGATTCACGCCGCGGCGCGCTTCGACTTCGATTTCGCCGTCGGCTGCCCGCCGGAGCGCCGCCCGCCGGCCGACGCGCTTGCCTGGGCGGAAGCGAACGGCGCGCGGGTGAGCATCCACGACGATCCGGCGGCGGCCGTGTCCGATGCCCATGCCGTCGTCACCGACGTCTGGGTGTCGATGAACGACGGCGGCGAGAACAGCCGCCACAACCTGCTGGCGCCCTATCGCGTCGATGAGCGCCTGATGGCCGGGGCGCGGCCGGACGCCATTTTCCTGCACTGCCTGCCGGCGCATCGCGGCGAGGAGGTTGCCGGCGCGGTGATCGACGGGCCGCAATCGGTCGTCTGGGACGAGGCGGAGAACCGGCTGCACGCCCAGAAGGGCATTCTCGCCTGGTGCCTCGGGCGGTAGCGCCGGCGCATGGAGGCCCGCGCGGCGCTTCGCGACGACTATGTGAGGCCCTTCCGGCTGGCCGGCACGAGGGTGCGCGGCCGCCTCGTGCGCCTCGGGCCGGAGGTCGCGCGCATCCTCGACCGGCACGCCTATCCCGATGCGGCGGCGGCGGTGCTCGGCGAGTCGCTGGCGATCGCGGCCGCCCTCTCGCAGTCGCTCAAGGCGGGCGGCATATTCACGCTCCAGGTCGAGGGCGACGGCGCGATCCGCCGGCTGGTGGCGGACATAGACGCGACCGGGCTCATGCGCGGCTTCGCCGGCTTCGACGGCGGGGCCGGAGGGGCAGAAGCCGGCGGCGCCCCGTTCGGCGCGGGCTATCTGGCGTTCACATTCGATCCCGCGGACGGCGGCGAGCGCTACCAGGGCGTGGTCGAGCTGGCGAAGGGCGGCCTCGCGCAGTCCGTGCTGCATTACTTCCGCCAGTCGGAGCAGATCGACACCTGCCTGGCCGCCGCCTGCGGCCGGCGCGGCGGCGCCTGGCGCGCGGCGGCGCTGATGCTCCAGCGCCTCCCGGACGAGCCGGACCCGCCCGAGGAGACGGGCGATCTCTGGACCCGGCTCGGGCACTACATGCTGACCGTCGGCCCGGACGAGCTGCTGGACCCCGCGCTGCCGGGGGATGCGCTGCTGCTGCGCCTCTTCCACCGCGACGAGCTGCGCGTCGATCCCCCGCAGCCGCTCCGCGACGGCTGCCGCTGCGGCGGCCGGGCGCGGATGGAAACCGTGCTCCGCGCGCTCTCTGCCGGCGAGATGGACGACATGCGCCGGGAGGACGGCTCGCTGGAGATGGTCTGCCAGTTCTGCGGCCGCGCGGAGGCCTTCTCCGCCGCGCAGGCCACGGCGCTCGTCCGCGCGCCGTAGCCCCTTGTCCGGGCTCAGTCTTCCCGGACGAGCCGGATATCGAACTCCGTGGTACAGAAGGGCACCTCCACGCCGAGCTCCCGCGCGAGCGCGCCGTCGCCGCACTCGCGGAACTCGACCAGCAGCGACTCCTTGACCCCGAACACCGCGTCTGAGTCGATATAGGGGTCGTCATGGGCGAAGATGTGCGTGACGAGCCGCCGGTAGCCGGGCTTGCTCGCGATGAAGTGGATATGGGCCGGGCGCCAGGCGTGGCGGCCCATGCGCTCCAATATGTCCCCGACCGGGCCGTCGGTCGGCACCGGATATGACACCGGCCTCACCGTGCGGAAGGAATAGCGCCCGTCCGCGTCCGTGAGGAAGCGCCCGCGAAGGTTCATCTCCGGCTGCTGCTCCGGCTGCTGCACGTCGTAGAAACCGTCCGCATTGGTCTGCCAGATATCGAGGCTGACGCCGGCCAGCGGCCGGCCCTCGCCATCGGTGACGCGCCCGGAGACGAGGCAGGGCATGCCCTTGCCGTCCCGGCAGATATTGCCGCCGGGCCCGAGCTGCGGCGCGCCCTCCACATGGAAGGGGCCGAGCACTGTCGCCTCGGTGGCGCCGCCCTCGGAGCGGTTGTTCAGGGTCTCCACCAGCATGGAAACGCCGAGCACGTCGGAGGCCAGCACCCACTCCTGGCGGCGGTCGTCGCACATCTGCCCGGTGGCGGTCAGGAACCGGATGGCCCGCGACCATTCCTCGACGGTGGGCTCCACCTCCTTCACGAAGGCGTGCAGGTGCCGGATGGCGGCCTCCATGACCTCGCGGAACCGGGGGTCGTCGCAGCCGTCCAGCCGCTCGATGACGATGTCAGCGGACTCGGCTTCGGTGAACAGTCGGTTCATGGTCGGGCTCCTGCGTTGCGCCGGCGGGCGGGCCGGGCGCGGAGACTGCCACGGCCGGCCGCCGGAAGGGAACGCCCGGCGGTTGCGGGCGGCGCGGAAGGGGGAATAATCCGGCCCGTGCGTCTTGCCCGCAGGGAGGGAGTCGGGGGCTCATGGAAATCTGGACCAATTGCATGCCCGCGCCGCGCGGCATTCTGCACGAGGCGCGGGCGCTGGAGGAAAGCGGCTGGGACGGCGTCAATGTCGTCGACTCCCAGAATCTCGCGGCCGATTCCTTCGTCGCGCTGGCCATGGCGGCCACCGTCACAGGGCGCCTCAGGCTCGGCACCGGCGTCTCCAATCCGGTCACGCGCACGGCCGCGGTGCTGGCCTCGGCGACGGCCACGGTCAACAGCGTCTCGCACGGGCGGATGACGCTCGGCATCGGCCGCGGCGATTCCGCGCTCGCCCATCTCGGCCGGGCCCCGGCGCGGCTCGGGCAGTTCGAGCGCTATCTCACCCACCTCCAGGCCTATCTGTCGGGCGGCGAGGTGGCGTTCGACGAACTGGTGGATATCCCGGCCGCATCCGCGCCGCCGGTAGAGACGCTGGCGCTCGCCGAGACGCCGGAGGCGAGCCGCATCCGGTGGATGGCCGGCGCTGCGGCGCGGGACGGCAAGGCGCCGGTCGAGGTCGCGGCAACGGGGCCGAAGGTCATCGCCATCGCGGCGCGGCGGGCCGACCGGGTGATGTTCGCGCTCGGCGCCTCGCCGGAGCGCATCGCCTGGGGCATCGCCACCGCCCGCGCGGCGCGCGAGGCCGCCGGCCTCGACGCGGACGATCTGCGCTTCGGCGCCTATGTGTCCTGCGGCTGCCACCCCGACTCGGAGACCGCCCAGGACATGGTGCGCGGCAACCTGACCGTCTTCGCGCGTTTCGCCGTCATGCACGGCCGGGCGAGCGGCCCGCTCTCCGAGGAGAGCCGCGCGGTGATGGAGGCGATGCGCCGGGCCTACGACATGCACAGGCACACGGAGAACGAGTCCGCCCAGGCGGGGGTGCTGACGCCGGCGTTCATCCGGGAATACGCCGCCGTCGGCCCGCCGGAGCGGGTTCTCGAACGACTCGTCCAACTGCGGGAGCTCGGGCTCGACAAGATCGTCCTCAACGGCAATTGGCGCAGCGCCAGAGGCGGCGCCGGGCCGGTCGCGAAGCAGCTGATCGAGACCAAGGTCCTCCCCGCGCTGCGCGGCTGAACCGGACCGGGTTCCGGCAAAGGCGACGGAGAACGGCTGCCGGGACACCCCCCGGGGCATGTCATGGGATGTCATGTTTTGTCATGCGGGCCCGGCAGCACCCCCTGCAATGTGTCATGAGATGTCATGTTCTGCATGCGCAGGGTTCATATGCTGTAGCCGTTTCGGGCATGAGCCTCTCCGCTCATTGACCTCCTCCCCCGCTTGCGGGGGAGGCCGGGTGGGGGCCAGCGGCCGTGCAACCCGGCAACGCCTCGT
This sequence comes from Alphaproteobacteria bacterium, assembly GCA_022827685.1. GTDB lineage: Bacteria > Pseudomonadota > Alphaproteobacteria > Bin95 > Bin95 > Bin95. The sequence goes on along the minus strand of JAJEIH010000092.1, from coordinate 8,873 downwards.
CGCGCTGAGAGGCCCTCCCCCAACCCCTCCCGCCGAGCGGGAGGGGAGAAGAACGGCGGCGGCTTTCCACCGGGCGCGAGGAGGAAAAGGGGCGGCGGTCAGCATGGCCGGAGCATGCCCTACCACCCGCCGCCACCCGCGCCAGCGCCCGCGCTTCCGGCTGCGGCTTCCCTTGCGGCCATGTCTGCGGCCTCGCGGCGTTCCTGCCGGGCGAGCCAGTCCCGGAACGCCGGCGTCGTCAGCCTGCCCGCATATTGCCGCTTGCCGAAGTAGTACACGTTCTCGCTGCCGTCATAGCCGGACCCGGGCTCCGGCTCCGGCGTCCAGGCGTCGGGGTCGTTCGCCGGCTCTTCGGCGGGCGCCTGTTCCGGCTCGGGCATATGGGCGGCGGCCCGGTCGAGCAGGCCGAGGAGTTGCCTGAGATGGGAGAGCGTGGCGCGTCCGGCGCGGTGGCGTTCGGCCGGGGCGCGGTCGTCCTCCGGCGGCGGCCCGGCGCTCATGTCCTCCGCACAGGCGCCGGCAAGGGCCGCGGCGGCCGGCGCGAGGCTTTCGGCCGGCATGGCCGCCAGTCCGGGGCGGGGTCGGTTGCCATCATCGTTCCTCCTTCTGCCGACCGGGAGCGGGTCCCTGTTTCGCGCGTATCCTGCGCGGGTGCCTGTGCGCGTGCCGGCGCGCGTATCGCGGCGGCGCGGCTCGCGCGCCTGATTGCGCGCGCGAGGCAGAGGGCGCACCTCTCCCGTCGGCTTCTCACGGGTTTTCAGAAAGTGGCGCCGCCCGGCCGCGCAACGCCCGGGATGCGGCTCCGGATGCCGCTTCCCCGGGGACCATCATACCACAATCCGCCAGATGTCAAGCCCAAAACACGAACAAAAAGCAATTACATTAGATTTTTTTCATGTTCTGTGAAGCTGGAAGGGGCGGCTTCCCCGCTCGGGGGAGCGGGACCAGGCGGGGGCGGGGCGGCTATTGCAGACCCGTCTCCCGGCTGAGCAGCAGCCGGAGGCCGAGGCCGCCGAGGATTAAGGCGGCGGCGCGGTCGATATGCCGCTTCGCCCGCATGTAGCGTTTCGCGACCGCCTCCGTGCTCATGCAGAAGGCGAGCGTCGAATAGAACGCGACTTCCACCAGGAAATGGTTGGCGACGATCAGCGCGCTCTCCGCCGCGCCGAGCCCGGCGGGAAACACGGTGACCAGCACGGCGGCCGCGAACAGCACGGATTTGGGATTGAGCAGGTTCACCAGGAAGCCCTGCCGGAAGGCGCGCGCCGCCGGCGCCGCCTTCGCCCCGGCCGGCGCGGAGGCGTCCCGCCACATCCTCCAGGCGAGCCAGACGAGATAGGCCGCGCCCGCGACCTTCGCCGCCGTATGGACCGCCGGGAACAACCGGAAGACGGCCCCAAGGCCGAGCAGCGCCATCCCCGTCCACATGGCCGCCATGCAGCCGAGGCCCGCGCCCACAGCGATCCCCGCCCTTCTGCCGGCGCTGAGCGAGGTCTGCACGGCCATCAGCAGCGCCGGCCCCGGACTGGCGATCGCGGCCGCCAGCACGAGGTTGAAGGCGAGAACCTGTTCGAGCGTCATGCGTCTTCCTCCCGCCCATCCGGCTGCGCCGCATCCGCCGCGGTCACGGGTTCCCGTCCGTCCAGCGGCTCATGACCGCCTGTTCCTCGACACCGTAGCCGGAACCATGTGCAAATCATGTGCCGTCGGGTGAATATCTGTCGATCCGGACCGTCATGTCCGAGGTGAGCGCGATTTCGAGAATCTGGCCGGTGAGCCCCGTGCCGGCAATCTGCATGATAGCGAGGTCGAACAGGCGCCGTTGGACATCGAGGCTCATGAGCCCATGCGCGACATTGATGCAGACCAGTCCCGGATGACCGGGCTCACGCTCGATCAACGGGACGAAGTCCGCCCGGTCGTTCGTGACCGTTACATAGCCCCCGTCGGTCGCACGGCGAATCAGGGCCCAGTCCTGCCGGGACCGCAGGCCGAGCCAGGTCACATGCGTGGACAAGGGGTAGCCGCGGGCCCGCGCCATAGTCGCCAGGCTCGGGCTCAGACATTCGTCGATCAGGAACTTCAACAGGCGGCGGGCAGCTTATGGAGGGAAATCGCGGTCGAGACCGCCGGTTTAAGAACTTCACGGAAAGGCCGGCGCTTCGGTCGTCCCCGTTGCGGATAGGCGCGGGCGTAAAGGGCGGCAAGCTCGATTTTGTCCTCCGAGAGCTGTGGAAAGGCCTCTTGAAGCGCGTGGACGCTGTCTCCGTTGGCCAGCATCTCCGCGATGTCATGAGCCGGTATGCGGGTGCCCTTGATGCAGGGGGCTCCCGAGAGCACGGCGGCGTCGCACGACACCACCGCACGCGCCTTTGCCAGAAGGGAGAGGCCCCGCCGCACCTGGTTCCTCATCGACCGGAGGTCCACCGAGACATCGCGCGTGCGCGCCATGCCTGCCTCCGGATGGTCGAGAAGGTAGCGCAGGAGTTGGCGGCGTCCGTCGCGGGTGAGGATGTCGGCTGTCTCGTGGGCGAGTTTGAGACCCACCAGCCCGCCGCTATGCACGGCGCGGGCGCGCCTGCCTTCCGGTGCGGCGCCTTTCAGGAGCCCGGCGTCGATGATGCGATGCACCTGCTTCAGGGGCACGCCGGTTATGCAGGCGGCTTCATTGGCGGAGTAGCTCCGGGCCGGGGCGCTTGCGTTCATATTCTTTCCTCTATCCCGGAAAGAATATATCGATGCACGGCTCCGGGGCCAACCGGCTTCCACGCAGCCACCGCCGCCGGAACGAAATTAGAGGCAGTTCTCCGCTTCAGGGCCGTCGGCCTTGCCTTCACCGTTCCGGCTGCGGTCACGGGGTCCCGTCCGTCCAGCGGCTCATGACCGTGCGCTCTTCGACCTCGTATCCAATGGCTTCGTAGAAGCGGCGCACCGCCTCGTTTTCCTCGCGGATCATCAGCATGACCTTGGGCGCGCCGGCGCTGGCGAGCCAGGCTTCGGCATGGCGCATCAGCCTCTCGCCCAGACCCTGCGAGCGGTGCTCCTGCGCAACGGCGACGTAATAGACCCAGCCCCGATGGCCCTCATATCCGGCCATGACGCTGCCCGCGATGCCGCCGCCCTCCTCGGAAACCGCCACGAAAATGTCGGACGAGGCGTTGGCGCGCGCGCTTTCGATATCGCGGAGCGGGTCGTTCCAGGGCCGCACCAGCCCGCAGACGCGCCAGAGTTTCGCGACCGCCTCCTTGTCTCCGTCGCGAATCGGGCGGATAGCGAACCCGTCCCGGCCTCCCTCGTCGCTGCCCCGCATCCCGCACCTTCGCTCACGCCCGTTCTGCCGCGATAGTAGGACAGATACCGCCCTCTGGCGCGCGGGCGCCGTTCGCGGCATCATCCGGCCCTTCCCCATCCCTGCCCGGAGGTCGGTCCCATGGCTCGGCGCGGCATGAGTTTCGGCGTCTTCCTCGCTCCCTTCCACGCGCTCGGCGAGAACCCGACCGTCGCCATGAGCCGCGACATGGAGCTGATCGAATGGCTCGATCATCTGGGCTATGACGAAGCCTGGATCGGCGAGCACCATTCCGCCGGCTGGGAGATCATCGCAGCACCCGAGATCTTCATCGGCGCGGCGCTGGAGCGCACGAAGCATATCAGGCTCGGCTCCGGCGTCACCTCCCTGCCCTACCACCACCCGATGCTGGTGGCGCAGCGCTTCGTGCAGCTCGACCATATGAGCCGCGGGCGCACCATGCTGGGCTGCGGGCCGGGCGCGCTGGTGACCGACGCCTACATGATGGGCATCAAGCCGACCGACCAGCGCCGGCGGATGATCGAGTCGCTCGACGCCATCGTGGCGCTGCTGGAATGCGGCGAGCCGGTGACGATGGAGACCGACTGGTTCACGCTCCGCGAGGCGCGGCTGCATCTGGCGCCCTGGACCGAGGGGCGCTTCCCGATCGCCGTCGCCTCCACCATCACCCCCTTCGGCATGATGGCGGCCGGGCGCCACGGCATCGGCGTGCTCTCCATCGGGGCCGGCATTCCGGGCGGGCCGGAAATGCTGGCGAAGCAGTGGCGGATCGCCGAGGAGGAGGCCGCGAAGCACGGCAAGTGCATGGACCGCAGGGACTGGCGCGTGGTCGTCAACATGCACCTCGCGGAGGACGACGAGGAGGCGCTCCGGCAGGTCAATGCGGGCGAGCGGCTCGAAACCGTGACCTATTTCGAGGAGACGCTCGGCCGCCCGCCCGGCCGCGCCGACGATCCCGTCCGCGAGGGCGTGAAGATGGGCACGACCCTGATCGGCTCGCCGGAGACCGCCATCAGGGGCATCGAATATCTGCTGGAGCTCTCGAAGGGCGGCTTCGGCGGCATCCTCTTCCGCGCGAACGAGTGGGCGAACCGCGAGGACACGATGAAGAGCTACGAGCTGTTCGCCCGCTATGTGGCGCCCCGCTTCCAGGGCTCGCTGGACACGCTCCACGGCTCCAACGCCTTCGTGCGCGAGAACCGGCTGCGCGTGCTGGAAGGCAATGTCGAGGCGGTCAGGCGCGCCTTCACCGACACCGGCCGCGAAGTCCCCGCCGGCTTCGAGGACCGCACGCTGGGCGCGGGCGACCTGCCGAAGGAGGACGACGCGGCGGAATAGCGTTACTCGGGCCTTTTCCCATTTGCCTCCTCGATCAAGCGTTAGACTTAGAAGCTAGCGTCACCCTGCCGAAAATCAAACCCTTTCGCCCATAACCCCGTAACTTGACGTAGGACAACTTGATGAAGATAAATTATTCTTCCCTACCTAACGCATTAGCATTTGTTACAGTGCGATTAGAATGCAGTGGCGCCGATAATACAGTATCTACTGGCACTGGATTTGTCTTTGATTTTGGTAACAATATTGGACGAATTATAGTTACCAATAAACATGTAATCGAAGGCGCGAACTTCTTAACATTTTCATTTACAGAATCATCGGATACAATGGAACCTCTCCCAGGACACTTGAAGAAGATTGCATTAGTTGATTTGCAAGAAAAATATGTGGAACACCCGGATGAAAATGTCGATCTGGCAGCGATACTGCTAGATAAAGCAAGAATGTTTATGGCTGGCAAATCATCAGAAGACGGAGGATTGCCAAGATTTTATATCTCTTCATTGGATCGCAATTTGATTCCATCGGAGGATCAATTTATATCATTAAGACTTATTGAAGAGATAATTATGATCGGATATCCAATTGGTTTATGGGATGAAAGGAACAATTTTCCACTATTGAGACGAGGAATAACAGCAACTCATCCGGCTGTTGATTTCGACGGAGCGAGAGAATTTCTTATAGACTGCGCTGTATATCCCGGCTCAAGTGGTTCCCCGATACTCCGTTACACCCCTGAATTTCCTATTAAATATGGCGCGGGAATTTCAATAACCGGGGGCGCAGCGAGGGTGGAACTTCTTGGCGTATTGTACGCAGGCTACGAGCGACGGGTAAACGGAGAAATTCGAGTAATGGATATACCCACCACACTGATTCCAATGGCTACAACAAATATTCCCATAAACGTGGGGAAAGTAATACGATCGCAAGAGATACTAGAAATGGAAAGTCCACTAGAGGAACTCTGCATGAATATCCGTTAACTGATCTGCAGATTACTGTGGCGTATTGATATAAGACCCCAACCAAGGACAGCCGTTCGCGAGTAAAATCCGCTGTAACAGCAATAGCCGTTTCTCTTTTTCTCCTGCCACCAACTACACGGAGGCCGGTTCGTTGAGTGAGCCATAACGAGTGCTGCGCTTTCAAACGAACAAGATAAGTGATACAAGTGGATTGACATCAAGCCGACCGAGTTGGAGCCTCCAATGTGGAATCGGCCCAGTCAACCCGTAGCTCCGGACGGCAGAGATACGGTCCCATGCCTCTTGCACCCATCGAAGGCGGCGATATCCACTACGAGGAGACCGGCAGCGGCGCGGCGCTGGCGTTGCTGCTGCCGCAGAGCGGCGGGCCGGTCGGCGTCGGTCCGTTCGCGGACCGGCTGGCGGCGCGCTTCCGGGTCATCCGCTACGACCAGCGCGGCACCGGCCGAAGCGCGCCCGTGACCGCGCCCGACGGCATGGCCATGGCAGGCCGCGCCGGGGAGCTTGCCGGGCTGCTCGACGCGCTCGGGATCGACAGGACGCACCTGTTCTGCCACTCGACCGGCTGCGGCATCGGGCTCGCATTCGCCGCCTCCCGCCCGGACCGGGTCGCGAGGCTGGCGCTGGCCAATCCGTGGAGCCATGGCGACGCGCATCTGACGACCATGCAGCGCCTGCGCGTGGCCGCCGCGCGGGCGCTCGACCCCTACCGCTATGCCTGGTTCAACGCGAGCCTGCTGTTCCCGCCCGACTACCGCCGCGCGCACGCTGGAGCGTTCGAGCGGCTGGCGAGCGACGCTCCGCCGCAGGACGCCGACCGGATCGAGGATCGTCTGGAGGCGATCCTGGCTTTCGACGCCCGACCGCTGGCGCCGCGCCTGGCCTGCCCCACACTGATAGCGACCGCGGCCGACGACCAGCTGATGCCGCCCTGGTTCGGCGCGGAGCTGGCGGGGCTGATCCCCGGCGCGGCGCATCTGGCGCTGGACGGCGGCGGCCACATGCTGCCGGAAACGCGCGCCGACGCCTTGGCCGGCGCGGTTGTCCAATTCCTCGACGGCGTCGCCTGACCCGCCTGAGCCTGCCTCTCGCGCTCAGACCTCCGCCAGTTCCGCGCCCAGGCGCGTGAGCGCGGAGTCCAGCCGGTCCACCGCCTCGTCGATCTCGCCGCGGTCGATGCAGAGCGGCGGCGCTACCGGGATGACATGGCCGCCGCGGCCCAGCAGGCCGTGCTCACGCATGTGCCGGACGACGCGCCGGTCCAGCCCGGCCTCCTTCGGGAATTGCTCCCGGGTCTTGCGGTCCTTGACCAGCTCGACGGCGCAGAGCAGCCCCATGCCGCCGCGCACATCGCCGACGATCCCGTGCTTGCGCAGCGTCTGGAGGCGTTCGAACAGGTAGTCGCCCATCTCGCGCGAACGCGCCGCCATGTCCTCGCCTTCCATGATGTCGAGATTGGCCAGCGCCGCGGCGCAGGAGGCCGGATTGCCGCCGAAGGTGATGAGGTGCTGGAAAACCCGCTCCTCCCCGCCGGAGAAGGCGTCCGCGACCTTGCCGGTAGCGACGGCCGCGCCGATCGGCAGATAGCCGCTGGTGAGCGCCTTGGCGACGGTGAAGATGTCCGGCTTCACGCCCCAATGCTCCATCGCGAACATCCGGCCCGTCCGGCAGAAGCCGGTGATGACCTCGTCGGCGATCAGCAGCACGCCGTAGCGCTCGCAGATCTCGCGCACGGCGGGCCAGTATTCCGGGTGCGGCAGATGGATGCCCGCCGCCGCCGAAATCGGCTCGCCGATGAAGGCCGCCACCGTTGCGGGGCCCTCATGCAGGATCGCCCGCTCCACGTCGCGCGCGCATTCCATGCTGCATCCGCCCGCCTCGGCGCAGAGGTGGCAGCGATATGCGGCCGGCTGCGCCACATGGACGTTGCCCGGCACGAGGGGGCCGAAATGCATCGGCACGCTGCCGCCGCCCGGCCCGCCGCGCCCGAGGCTGGTGCAGGCGAGCGTTGCGCCATGATAGGAGCCGCGCCGGGAGAGCACCTTCCAGCGCGTCGGCTCGCCGTTCAGGTGGTGGTAGTTCTTGGCGAGCTTGAGCGCCGTCTCGTTGGCCTCCGAGCCGCCGGACACGAAATAGACCCGCGCCGCCTCGTCCTGGCTGAGGCGCGCCAGCCGGCCGGAAAGCTCCGCCGTCGCCGGGCTCACCGTGTCGCCCGGCGAGAAGGCGAGCTCCAGCATCTGGCGATAGACCGCGTCGGCGATCTCCTGGCGGCCGTGGCCGATATTCACCAGCCAGAGGCCCGACATGGTGTCGAACCAGCGCTCGCCCTCGCCGTCGATCACCCACACCCCCTTGCCGTGGGTGACGACCTGAAGGCCGGTCTTGCCCTCGACATTCCCCGCCGGGCGGGAATGCGGCCAGAAATGGTCCCTGGCGTCGGCGCGCGCCCTGTCGAGGTCCGGGGCGTTGGCGAAATCGGGCATGGCGTGCGGTCTCCCTGCTGCGGCCGGGCTGGCGGCGTCCGGGCAAACTGTACCACCCGCCCCCGGGGCCGAACAGTTCGCGTTCCCGTTCCGGCCATGCAGGAACGGGCCTAAGGGAGTTCCTTCAGCCGTTCGGCGATCCAGAGCTTGATGAGCGACTGCCGGGGAACGCCGTGCAACCTCGCCTGCCGGTCGAGAGCCGCGACGACCCAGGCCGGGAAATCCACATTGACCCGCCTTGTCCCGAGATTGGCCCGCTCGGCCCTGGACCAGTCCACATGCGCGCTTACATCCTCCGCACCGTCGAAGGCGCGGTCGAACTCATGCGCTTTCATAGCGTTCAACCTCCTCCTTGCGGGCACGGCGAACCGAGATAAGCCGTATGCGTTCGCCGCGGCGCGTGCAGATTGCCGACCAATGCTGCCCCCCGATCCTTCCGACGACCATGAAACGCGGTTCATCGACCGTCCGCGCCGGCGCTACGAGCATCCAGGGATCGTCCCACGACGCCTGCGCATCGTCGAAGTCGATACCGTGTTTCGCCTCATTCGCCGCGCTCTTGTCCGGGTCGAACTCAAAGGCCATGTTCTTAAATGGTGTTAATGAAATGAGGCATGTGCGCTGTTTGGAACCGCTTTCTGAGCAAGGGCTCCGGCTGGGCTGAGATTTTTCTTACCCCGTTGGCTTGACGGATTTCCGCGGGTTCGGGTTGGTCCACGAGGAGTGATCGGGGGTTTTTCACCCCAC
>JAJEIH010000009.1 GCA_022827685.1 Alphaproteobacteria bacterium | reverse complement strand
CGGAACATACGCGTCAACCGCCTCCATGAGCTCCAGAACCGACTGGCGACCCTGCGCAACGTCACCGTCCTCAAGCGCAGCCAATGCCGAACCCTTCACTACCGGAATGTCGTCGCCCGGAAAGTCGTAGCTCGACAAAAGTTCTCGAACCTCCAACTCGACAAGCTCCAGAAGCTCCTCGTCGTCAACCTGGTCAACCTTGTTCATGTAAACAACAAGCGCCGGAACGCCGACCTGGCGCGCCAGAAGAATGTGCTCACGCGTCTGCGGCATCGGACCGTCCGCTGCGCTCACAACGAGAATCGCGCCGTCCATCTGCGCCGCGCCCGTGATCATGTTCTTCACATAGTCCGCATGACCCGGGCAATCCACATGCGCGTAGTGCCGCGCACCCGTCTCATACTCGACATGCGCCGTCGAGATCGTGATCCCCCGGGCCTTCTCCTCAGGAGCCTTGTCGATCTGGTCGTAAGCCGTGAACTCAGCCCCGCCGGCCTCCGCAAGTATCTTCGTGATCGCCGCCGTCAATGTCGTCTTGCCATGATCGACATGGCCGATCGTCCCTATGTTGCAATGCGGCTTCGTGCGCTCAAATCGAGCCTTGCCCATGATTCCCGTGCCCCTCTCTTCTTCCCTGTCGTCAGGCGAACTTGGCGCGGACCTCGTCCGCGACCGCCTGCGGGACCGCTTCGTAATGATCGAATTCCATGTGGAACTGCGCCCGACCCTGGCTCATCGAGCGCAGCGTGTTGACATAGCCGAACATGTTGGCGAGCGGCACCATGGCCTCGATCAGGCGCGCATTGCTGCGCTGATCCATGCCCTGGACATGCCCGCGCCGCGAGTTCAGATCGCCGATGATGTCGCCCATATAGTCCTCGGGCGTCACCACCTCCACCTTCATGATCGGCTCCAGAAGCTTCGGCCGCGACTTCTCCATCGCTTCCCGCACCGCCGCGCGGGCCGCGATCTCGAATGCCAGCACGCTCGAATCCACATCGTGATAGCCGCCGTCGGTCAGCACCGCCTTCACGTCGATGACCGGGAAGCCCGCCAGCACGCCGGTTTCCAGCTGCGCGAGAAAGCCCTTTTCGACGCCGGGGATGTATTCCCGCGGCACGGCGCCTCCGACGACCTTGCTCTCGAATTCGTTGCCGGCGCCGGTCTCCTGCGGCTCGAAGCTCATGATGACGCGCGCGAACTGACCCGCGCCGCCGCTCTGCTTCTTGTGCGTGTAATCGACTTCGACCGTCCTGCCGAAGGCCTCGCGATAGGCGACCTGCGGCGCGCCGATATTGGCCTCGACCTTAAACTCGCGCTTCATCCGGTCGATAATGATCTCCAGGTGAAGCTCGCCCATGCCCTTGAGGATGGTCTGGCCGGTCTCATGGTCCGTCGAAAGCCCGAGCGAGGGGTCTTCCGCCGCCAGCCGGCCGAGCGCAACGCCCATCTTCTCCTGGTCGGCCTTGGTCTTCGGCTCGACCGCGATCTCGATGACGGGGTCGGGGAACTCCATCCGCTCCAGGATGACGGGCGCGTTCTGCGCCGCCAGCGTGTCGCCGGTCGTGGTCGTCTTGAGGCCGGCAATCGCCACGATGTCGCCGGCGCGCGCCTCCTTGATGTCCTCGCGGCTGTTGGCGTGCATCAGCAGCATGCGGCCGATGCGCTCGCGCTTGCCCTTCACGGTGTTCATAACCGAGGAACCGCCCTCGAGGACGCCGGAATAGATGCGCGCAAAGGTGAGCGATCCCACGAACGGGTCGTTCATGACCTTGAAGGCAAGCGCGGAGAACGGCGCGTCGTCGCTCGAGGCGCGTTCCGCCGGCTTGTCGCGGCCGACCTCCACGCCCTTCACCGCCGGCACGTCGACCGGGCTCGGCAGATAGGCGACCACCGCATCCAGCATCGGCTGGACGCCCTTGTTCTTGAAGGCCGAGCCGCAAAGCGTCGGCACGAAGGCGCCGGAGATGGTGCCGGCGCGGATACAGCGCTCGATGGTCCCGGCATCGGGCTCGGAGCCTTCGAGATAGGCTTCCAGCACCTCCTCGTCCTGCTCGACCGCAAGCTCGATCAACTGCTCGCGCAACTCCGCGGCCCGCTCCGCGAGCTCGGCCGGAATCTCGCGATATTCGAACTCGGCCCCCAGGGTCTCGTCGCTCCAGACGATTGCGCGTTCGCGCACGAGGTCCACCACGCCGACGAAACCGGCTTCCGCGCCGATCGGCAGTTGCAGCACCAGCGGCGCCGCGCCGAGCCGCTCGCGGATCATGTCCACGCAGCGGAAGAAGTCGGCCCCCACCCGGTCGAGCTTGTTGACGAAGCACATGCGCGGCACGCCGTATTTGTCCGCCTGCCGCCAGACCGTTTCCGACTGCGGCTCGACCCCGGCGACGCCGTCAAACACCGCCACCGCGCCGTCGAGCACGCGCAGCGAGCGCTCCACCTCGATGGTGAAATCGACATGGCCCGGCGTGTCGATGATGTTGATGCGGTGGTCGTTCCAGAAACAGGTGGTCGCAGCCGAGGTGATCGTGATGCCGCGCTCCTGCTCCTGCTCCATCCAGTCCATCGTCGCGGCGCCGTCATGCACCTCGCCGATCTTGTAGGACCGTCCGGTGTAGTAGAGCACGCGCTCGGTGGTCGTCGTCTTGCCGGCGTCGATATGCGCCATGATGCCGATATTCCGGTAGCGCTCTATGGCGGTGGTGCGGGCCATGGGAGGGTGCTCCGGCTCTGTCCGTTACCAGCGGTAGTGCGAGAAGGCCCGGTTGGCCTCTGCCATCCGGTGGGTGTCCTCGCGCTTCTTGACCGCCGCGCCGCGCTGGTTGATGGCGTCGATCAGCTCGCCGCTGAGCCGGTCGATCATGGTCTTTTCGGAGCGCTTGCGCGCCACGTCGATCAACCAGCGGATCGCCAGCGCCTGCGCCCGGTCCGGGCGCACCTCGACCGGCACCTGGTATGTGGCGCCGCCCACCCGGCGGGACCGCACCTCGAGATTGGGCCGCACATTGTCGAGCGCGGCGTGGAAGACCTGCAACGCATCGACGCCGGCCCGCCGCTCCGCCCTTTCCAGAGCCCCGTAAACGATGTGCTCGGCGGTGGACTTCTTGCCGTCCAGCATCAGGCAATTGACGAATTTGGAGATCACCGCGTCCCCGTATCGCGGATCGGGGATCGGCTCGCGTTTTTCTGCTGCACGGCGGCGCGACATGGCTTCCGGTCCCCTCTACCTCGGACGCTTGGCGCCGTATTTCGACCGGCGCTGGCGGCGGTCGGCGACCCCCTGCGTGTCCAGCGTGCCGCGGATGATGTGGTAGCGCACGCCCGGCAGGTCCTTCACGCGCCCGCCCCGGATCAGGACGACCGAGTGCTCCTGCAGGTTGTGGCCGACGCCCGGGATATAGCTCGTCACCTCGAAGCCGTTGGTCAGGCGCACGCGCGCCACCTTGCGCAGCGCCGAGTTGGGCTTCTTCGGCGTGGTCGTATAGACGCGCGTGCAGACGCCGCGCTTCTGGGGACATGCCTCCAGAGCCGGCACCTTGTTGCGCGCCCTGGGCGCGGTCCGCGACTTGCGGATCAACTGGTTGATCGTCGGCATTGCGCCTCCTTGCACCTTCTGCCCCGCCCGGAGAAGCGGCCTGCGGACCCCGCAGGACCGAAAACGAACCGGCCGCCGCCTCCGCGTGTCGCGCGCAGGCTCGCCTGAGCGTTGGAGTGTCCGGAAAATCGAACTCCGCTCGGCCCCAGACCGGCTCGGAGACGCGTCTAAACCCGCCGCATGCGGGCTTACCGCCGCCTCCCCGAATAAGGCTGGCGGGCTTTTAACGGTGCGGCCGGAGGGCGTCAAGCGCCGAAAAGCGCCCGCCCGCCGGTTTTCGCACCGCCTGCCCTGCGTTATTCCCCCGCAGGCAGTTGTTCCATTTCGAGCGCCTCGCTGCGTGCATTGCGCTCGGCCAGCGCCTGCCGGTCGCGTTCCGCCGCCAGGTTGCGCAGCCGCTTCATCACGCTGCCCGTGCCCGCCGGAATGAGGCGCCCGACGATCACGTTCTCCTTGAGGCCGATGAGGTCGTCCACCTTGCCGCTCACCGACGCCTCGGTCAGCACCCGCGTCGTCTCCTGGAACGAGGCGGCGGAAATCCACGACCGGGTATGGAGCGCGGCCTTGGTGATGCCCTGCAGCACCGGATCGGCTTTCGCGGGATCGCCGCCTTCCGCCTCGGTCCGGAGGTTCTCCTCCTCGAACTCGCCGCGGTCCACCTGCTCGCCGATCAGGAAGGTCGTGTCGCCAGGATCGGCGATCTCGACCTTCTGGAGCATCTGGCGGACGATCACCTCGATGTGCTTGTCGTTAATCTTGACGCCCTGGAGCCGGTACACTTCCTGGATTTCGTTGACCAGATAGTCCGCCAGCTTCTCGACGCCGAGCACATGCAGGATGTCGTGCGGCACGCGCTTGCCGTCGAGCAGCATGTCTCCGACCTGCACGGAGTCCCCCTCGTTGACCGCGAGCGGCCGGCCCTTGGGGACCAGGTGCTCCGCGGTCTTTTCCGGGTCTTCCATGGACCGGATGACGATGCGGCGCTTGGTCTTGTAGTCGCGCCCGAACTCGATCCGCCCGTCCATGTCCGCGAGCACGGCGAAGTCCTTGGGCTTGCGCGCCTCGAACAGTTCCGCCACCCGCGGCAGGCCGCCCGTGATGTCGCGGGTCTTGGAGACCTCGCGCGGGATGCGCGCCAGCACGTCGCCGGGCTGCACGTTCTGGCCGTTGGCGACGGAAAGCACCGCATCCACCGACATGAAATAACGCGCCTCCAGGCCGTTATCGAGCTCGACCACCTCGCCTTCCGGGGTCCTGAGCGTGATGCGGGGCTTCAGGTCGGTTCCGCGCGCCTGCTGGCGCCAGTCGGTCACCGTCCTGCTCGAGATACCGGTCGCCTCGTCCACGACCTCGCGCATCGAGACGCCCTCGACCAGATCGACATAATGCGCAACCCCCTCCCGCTCGCAGATGATCGGCTGCGTGTGGGGGTCCCACTCGGCGAGCTTCTCGCCGCCCTCGACGGCCTCGTTGTCGTCCTTCAGCAGCCGGGCGCCGTAAGGCAGGCGGTGGCGGGCGCATTCCCGGCCCTGGGCATCCATCAGAACCAGCTCGGTATTGCGGCCCTTGACGATCGGCACGCCCCGGGAATCGACCACGACATTGCGGTTCCGCACCAGGAGCCGCCCGTTCATCGCCGCCTCGACCGAGGACTGCTCCGCGCCGCCCTGCGCCGCGCCGCCGATATGGAAGGTGCGCATGGTGAGCTGCGTGCCCGGTTCGCCGATGGACTGCGCCGCGATCACGCCGACCGCTTCGCCGACATTGACCTCGGTGCCGCGCGCAAGGTCGCGGCCGTAGCAGTGGCCGCAAACCCCGGTCTTGGTCTCGCAGGTCAGGACCGAACGGATCTTGACCATATCGATGCCGGCCTGCTCGATCCGTTCGGCCAGATCCTCGTCGATCAGCGTTCCCGCAGCCGCGATCAGCGCCCCGTCGGCGTCCGCGGCATCGGCTGCGAGCGTGCGGCCGAGAATCCGGTCCGCAAGCGGCTCGATGACATCGCCGCCTTCGACGATGGCCCGCATGTCGAGACCCGCCGTCGTGCCGCAGTCCCGCTCGGTCACGATGCAGTCCTGCGCCACGTCCACGAGCCGGCGGGTCAGATAGCCGGAATTGGCCGTCTTGAGCGCCGTGTCGGCAAGGCCCTTGCGGGCGCCGTGGGTGGAGTTGAAATACTCCAGCACCGAGAGGCCTTCCTTGAAATTGGCGATGATCGGCGTCTCGATGATCTCGCCCGAGGGCTTGGCCATGAGGCCGCGCATCCCCGCCAATTGCTTGATCTGCGCTTCCGAGCCGCGCGCGCCGGAATGCGCCATCATCCACACGGAGTTCACGGGCTTGTCGGGGTCCGCGACCGCGATCCCCTCCATCATCGCCCTCGAGACGGCGTCGGTGGCTTCGCTCCAGACGTCCACCACCTTGTTGTATCGCTCGCCATGGGTCAGCAGGCCCTGCTGATACTGCTCCTCGAACTCCTTGACCTTGCTCTGCGCCTCCTCGATCACCGTCGCCTTCGCCTCCGGGATGACCAGGTCGGCCTTGCCGAAGGAGATGCCGGCGCGCGTGGCGTGGCCGAAGCCCATCGCCATCATCCGGTCGCAGAACACCACCGAGTCCTTCTGGCCGCAATTGCGGTAGACGACGTCGATGATGTCGCCCACCGCCTTCTTGGTGAGCACCCGGTTGAAATGGTCGAAACCGACAGCGGCATGCCTCGGCAGCAACTGCGCCAGCAGCACGCGGCCCGGCGTCGTGTCATAGACCCGGGTCGTGGTGTCGCCGGTCTCGTCGGTCTGGCCGATCCGCGCCTTGATGCGGGTGTGCATCGTGACCATCTTGTGCGCCAGCGCGTATTCCACCTCGCCCGGGTCGCGGAACACCATGCCCTCGCCCGGTTCGCCCTCGCGCTCCAGCGACAGGTAGTAGAGGCCGAGTACGATATCCTGCGTCGGCACGATGATCGGCTTGCCGTTGGCGGGGCTCAGGATGTTGTTGGTGCTCATCATCAGCACCCGCGCCTCCAGCTGCGCCTCCAGCGAAAGCGGCACATGGACCGCCATCTGGTCGCCGTCGAAATCGGCGTTGAAGGCCGTGCAGACCAGCGGGTGGAGCTGGATCGCCTTGCCCTCGATCAGCACCGGCTCGAAGGCCTGGATGCCGAGGCGATGCAGGGTCGGCGCCCGGTTGAGCAGCACCGGATGCTCGCGGATGACGCTTTCCAGAATGTCCCAGACCTCGGGCCGCTCGCGCTCCACCAGCCGTTTCGCCGCCTTGATCGTGGGCGCCATGCCATAGGCTTCGAGCCGCGAATAGATGAACGGCTTGAACAGTTCGAGCGCCATCTTCTTCGGCAGGCCGCACTGGTGCAGCTTCAGCTCGGGGCCGACGACGATCACCGAACGGCCGGAATAGTCCACCCGCTTGCCGAGCAGGTTCTGCCGGAAGCGGCCCTGCTTGCCCTTCAGCATGTCGGACAGCGACTTGAGCGGGCGCTTGTTCGCGCCCGTGATGACGCGCCCGCGCCGGCCGTTGTCGAACAGCGCGTCCACCGCTTCCTGCAGCATGCGCTGCTCGTTGCGGATGATGATGTCCGGGGCGCGCAGCTCCATCAGCCGCTTCAGGCGGTTGTTGCGGTTGATGACGCGGCGGTAGAGGTCGTTGAGGTCCGAGGTTGCGAACCGCCCGCCGTCGAGCGGCACCAGCGGCCGCAGCTCCGGGGGAATCACCGGCACCACGTCGAGCACCATCCATTCCGGCTTGGAGCCGGACGCCAGAAACGCCTCGACCACCTTCAGCCGCTTGACCAGCTTCTTGCGCTTCGCCTCGGATTTGGTCTCCTTCAGTTCGGCGCGCATGTCCTCGCGCTCCTCGGCGAGCTCGATTCCGCCGAGCAGCTCCTTGATCGCCTTCGCGCCGATGCCGGCTTCGAACGTCTCGCCTTCGGCGGAGGCGCGCTCCACCTCGTCGAGATACTCCTCCTCGCTGAGCAGCTGGCCGCGTTCGAGCACGGTCGTCCCGGGCTCGGTCACGACATAGCTCTCGAAATACAGAACCCGCTCGAGCTCGCGCAGCGTCATGTCGAGCACCAGCCCGATGCGGCTCGGCATGGACTTCAGGAACCAGATATGGGCCACCGGCGCCGCGAGCTCGATATGGCCCATGCGGTCGCGGCGCACCTTGGAAAGGGTGACCTCCACGCCGCATTTCTCGCAGATGATGCCGCGGTGCTTCATCCGCTTGTATTTGCCGCACAGGCACTCATAGTCCTTCACCGGCCCGAAGATGCGGGCGCAGAAGAGGCCGTCCCGTTCCGGCTTGAACGTCCTGTAGTTGATCGTCTCGGGCTTCTTGATCTCGCCGTAGCTCCAGCGTCGAATCTGATCGGGCGAGGCGATCGAGACCCGGATTTTGTCGAACGAGGCTTCCTGTTCGGTCTGGCCGAAAAGTCGCATCAGGTCGTTCATGCGGTGACTCCAGAGCGGGTTGGGGACAGCGGCGGACGCGCCATCAAAGGTGTTCTTCCTGAAGGTCGACGTTCAGGCCGAGCGATCTCAGTTCCTTGACCAGGACGTTGAAGGATTCCGGAATGCCGGCGTCGAACGTGTCGTCGCCGCGCACCACGGCCTCATAGACCTTGGTCCTGCCGGCGACATCGTCGGACTTCACCGTCAGGATTTCCTGCAGCGTGTAGGCCGCGCCATAGGCTTCGAGCGCCCAGACCTCCATCTCGCCGAAACGCTGGCCGCCGAACTGGGCCTTGCCGCCCAGCGGCTGCTGGGTGACGAGGCTGTAGGGGCCGATGGACCGGGCGTGGATCTTGTCGTCCACCAGGTGGTGCAGCTTCAGCATATAGATGTAGCCGACCGTGACCGGGCGGTCGAACGGCTCGCCGGTCCGCCCGTCGACCAGCGTCACCTGCCCGCTCGGCCGGATGTCGGCGCTCTGCAGCATGGCGTCGATATCGATCTCATGCGCGCCGTCGAAGACGGGCGTCGCGACCGGCACGCCGGCGGTCAGGTTGTTGGAAAGCTCAAGCATTTCGTCGTCCGAGAGCCCGGCGACGGATCGCTCGTAGTCGGCCTCGCCATAGACGGCCTTGAGCTTCGCCCGAAGCGCGTCCATCGCCCTGTCGCTTTCGCGCACCTTTTCCAGCATCTCGTCGATCTGCCGTCCGAGGCCGCGGCAGGCGGCGCCGAGATGGGTCTCGAGGATCTGCCCGACATTCATCCGCGACGGCACGCCGAGCGGATTGAGCACGATATCGACCGGCGTCCCGTCCTCCATATGCGGCATGTCCTCGATCGGCACCGCCTTGGAGATGACGCCCTTGTTGCCGTGGCGCCCGGCCATCTTGTCGCCCGGCTGCAGCTTGCGCTTCACCGCCACGAACACCTTGACCATCTTCATGACGCCCGGCGGCAGCTCATCGCCGCGCTCCAGCTTCTCCAGCTTGTTTTCGAACCGCTTCGACAGCTCGTCCACATTGGCGTCGAAACGCTGGATGAGCGTCTCGATCTCGCGCATCGCATCGTCCCGCCGGAGCACGACCTGGCGCCAGTCGGCGGGCCGGAGCCCGTCCAGCGTCTTCTGCGTGATGCGCTGGCCCTCGCGCAGCCCCGGACCGGACACGACCTCGCGGTTCAGCAGCAATTCGCGCATCCGCGCATTGAAGTCGCGCGTGAGGATGCCGCGCTCGTCGTCCCGGTCCTTGGCCAGGCGGTCGATCTCGGCCTGCTCGATGGTCATGGCGCGCTCGTCCTTGTCCACGCCGCGCCGCTGGAAGACGCGGACATCGACGACCGTGCCGGAATCGCCCGGCGGCACCTTGAGCGAGGTGTCGCGCACGTCCGAGGCCTTCTCGCCGAAGATCGCCCGCAGCAGCTTTTCCTCCGGCGTCATCGGCGACTCGCCCTTCGGCGTCACCTTGCCGACCAGGATGTCGCCGGCATTCACTTCCGCGCCGATATAGACGATGCCCGCCTCGTCCAGATTGCGGAGCGCCTCCTCGGCGACATTGGGAATGTCGCGGGTGATCTCCTCCTGCCCGAGCTTGGTGTCGCGGGCCATGACCTCGTATTCCTCGATATGGATCGAGGTGAACACGTCGTCGCGCGCAATGCGTTCGGAGATGACGATCGAGTCCTCGAAATTATAGCCGTTCCACGGCATGAAGGCGCAGAGCACATTGCGCCCGAGCGCCAGTTCGCCGAATTCCGTGGACGGCCCGTCGGCGATGATGTCCCCTTCGCCGACCGCATCGCCGACCTTCACCAGCGGACGCTGGTTGAGGCAGGTGGACTGGTTCGAGCGCTCGAACTTGCGCAGGTTGTAGATGTCCACGCCGGAGCCGCCGCCGCTTTCGGCGGCGCGCACCACGATCCGGGTGGCGTCTACCTGATCGACCGCGCCGCTGCGCCGGGCCGTGACCGAAGCGCCGCTGTCGCGCGCCACGGCCGCCTCCATGCCCGTGCCCACCAGCGGCGCTTCGGCCTGCACCAGCGGCACCGCCTGGCGCTGCATGTTGGAGCCCATCAGGGCGCGGTTGGCGTCGTCGTTCTCCAGGAAGGGGATCAGCGCCGCGGCAACCGACACCAGCTGTTTCGGCGACACGTCCATGAAGTCGATCTGGTCGGCGGTCGACAGCGCGAAGTCGCTGCCCCGCCTGACGGTCACCAGGTCCTCGGTGAACCGGCCCCCGTCATCCAGCGGCGAGTTGGCCTGGGCGATGGTGTAACGCCCCTCGTCCATCGCCGTCATGTAGATCACCTCGTCGGACGCAACGCCGTTCTCGACCTTCCGGTAGGGCGTCTCGATGAACCCGTAGCGATTGATCCGGGCGTAGGTCGCGAGCGAGTTGATGAGGCCGATATTCGGGCCTTCCGGCGTCTCGATCGGGCAAATGCGCCCGTAATGCGTCGGATGCACGTCCCGGACCTCGAAGCCGGCCCGCTCGCGGGTCAGCCCGCCCGGCCCGAGCGCGGACAGGCGCCGCTTGTGGGTGATCTCGGACAGCGGGTTGGTCTGGTCCATGAACTGGCTGAGCTGCGAGGAGCCGAAGAACTCGCGCACCGCAGCCGCCGCGGGCTTCGCGTTTATGAGGTCCTGCGGCATCACCGAATCGGCGTCGATGGAGCTCATCCGCTCGCGGATCGCGCGCTCCATGCGCGTGAGCCCGATTCGGTACTGGTTTTCCATCAGCTCGCCCACCGAACGCACCCGGCGGTTGCCGAGATGGTCGATGTCGTCGATCTCGCCTCTCCCGTCCCTGAGCTCGACCATCGTCTTGACGATCGCCAGGATGTCCTGCTTGCGCAGGACGCGGAGCTGGTCGTCCGTCTCCTGTCCGAGCCGCGCATTCATCTTGACCCGGCCGACGGCCGAGAGGTCGTACCGGTCCTCCTCGAAGAACAGGCCCCTGAACAGCGCTTCCGCACTTTCCAGGGTCGGCGGCTCGCCCGGGCGCATGACCTTGTAGATGTCGGTCAGCGCATCGTCCCGGTTTGCGTTGTTGTCGCGCGCGAGCGTGTTGCGGATGTAGGGGCCGACATTGATGTTGTCGATCGCAAGCGTCGCGATCTCGCCGAGGCCGGCCTCGCGCAGCGATTCGAGCAGGGTCTCGTCGATTTCGTCGCCCGCCTCGGCGAAGATCCGCCCGTTCCCGGCATCGACCAGGTCCTCTGCGAGGAAGCGCCCAAGCAGTTCGGATTCGTCCACCAATTGCGATTCGACCCCGCTCTTGATGAGCCGGTCGATCTGGCGCTTGGTCATGTTGGTCCCGGCCTTGGCCACGATGTCGCCGCTGCGGGCGTCCCGGAGATCGGAGACCAGCCGCTGGCCCTGGAGACGCGAGAGATCGACTTCCGTCACCCAGCCCGTATCCCCGAGCCGGTAGGACACGCGGTCGTAGAAATAGTTGAGGATTTCTTCCGCGCCCATGCCTTCGATCGGCTCGCCGTCACCGTCGTCGGCCGTCCTGTCGCGCTGCTCGAAATCCGCGCTTTCCAGCGCCATCAGCAGGGTCGTGACCGGCAGCTTGCGGCGCCGGTCGATCCGCACGAAGACCTCGTCCTTGGCGTCGAATTCGAAATCGAGCCAGGAGCCCCGATAGGGGATGACGCGGGCGGAGAAGAGCAGCTTGCCGGAGGAATGGGTCTTGCCCCGGTCGTGGTCGAAGAACACGCCCGGCGAACGGTGCATCTGCGAGACGATCACCCGCTCGGTGCCGTTGATGATGAAGGTGCCGTTGTCGGTCATCAACGGCATGTCGCCCATATAGACGTCCTGCTCCTTGATGTCGCGAATCGAGCGGGCCCCGGTGTCGTCGTCGAGGTCGAAGACGATAAGGCGCAGCGTCACCTTGAGCGGCGCCGCGTAGGTCATGCCGCGCTGCTGGCATTCCTCGACGTCGTATTTCGGCTCCTCGAATTCGTATTTCACGAATTCGAGCTGCGCCTTGTCGGCGAAGTCCTTGATCGGAAATACGGTCGTCAGCACTTCCTGGAGGCCCACCTGGCTGCGCTCTTCCGGCACGGCGTCGCGCTGCAGGAACCCTTCATAGGATGTGCGCTGCACGTCGATCAGATTCGGAATCGGCGCCACCTCGCGGATATGGCCGAAATTCTTCCGAACCCGCTTGCGGCCCGTAAATGACGTCGTCATGTCCGATCCACCCTGTTCCACGCCGGCCGGCGGCCGGCGGCAAGATCATTGTTTAACTGGGTTGCGGCACGAAAATGGCAAACGGCAGCGAAGCCGCGCGCCCCTCTTCCGGGCCCGCAGCCGCGCCTGCCCCTGATTTCCGGCCCGGAACCCGGGCCGTTGTCCATTCGGCCGGTCAATCCGGCTACTTCAGCTCTACCGTGGCGCCCGCTCCCTCGAGCTTCTCCTTCAACTCCTCGCCTTCGTCCTTGCTCACGCCTTCCTTGACGGGCTTCGGCGCGGACTCGACCAGCTCCTTGGCCTCCTTGAGGCCGAGGCCGGTAATGGCCCGGATTTCCTTGATCACATTGATCTTCTTTTCGCCGAAGGACGCCAGGATGACATCGAATTCGGTCTGCTCTTCCACAGCGGCGGCGGCTTCGCCGTTCGACGCCGCGGCGACCGCGACCGGCGCGGCGGCGGACACGCCCCACTTCTCTTCGAGCATCTTGGACAATTCGGCCGCCTGGATGACGGTCAGTTCCGAAAGTTCGTCGGCGAGTTTCTGTAGATCGGCCATCTGTTGTTACTCCTGGGTTCGCTTTCCGGTTCGTATTTGGCTCATGTCTGCCGGCTGCGGGCGGTCAGCCCGAGTCGCCGCGGGCCGAGAAGACGCGCGCAAGCTGCGCGCCGGGTTCGCCCAGCAGGCGCGCAATCTTGCTTCCCGGCGCCTGCAGCAGCCCCACGATCCTGCCCCGCAACTCGTCCAGCGAGGGCAGCTTCGCGAGCGCGTCCACCCCTGCTTCGTCCAGCGTCTCGGCGCCGAGCATGCCGCCCAGCACGGAGAGCTTGCCGTTCTCGTTGGCATAATCGACGGCCACCTTGGCCGCCGCCACCGGGTCGGCCGAGAACGCGACCGCCGTCGGGCCGGAGAACAGGGGCTGGATATCGGCGAAGGACGTCTTTTCGAGCGCGCGTTTCGCCAGCCGGTTCTTGGTGACGCGGAACGTGACGCCCGCCGCGCGCATGCGCCGGCGCAGGTCCGTCATCTCGGCCACCGTCAGTCCGGAATGCCGGGTCACGACCATGAGTTCGGCGCTGCCGAAGCTCTCGGTCATGTTCCGGACCAATTCCTCTTTCTGCTTCTTGAGCAAGGGGTCCTCTCCTGGGTGGGGCCTGGGCCCCGGTTGGTGTTGACCGCCCTCGCGGGCGGCGTCGGACCCTGTCCCGGAAGCGGACGCCGGTCGCCCGGCGCCGTCCTCCCGTCTAGCGTCGGCGCTTTCGCTTTAGGTCCGGCCTGCGGGCAGGCGCGGACACCGACGGTCTCGGACAGGTTTCTTTCGGCGGCCCGGTTCAGCCCGCTCCGCCGAGAGCGCTTGCATCCACGCGCACGCCCGGCCCCATCGTGGAGCTCAGCGTGACGCGCTTGATATAGGTTCCCTTGGCGCCGGTAGGCTTGGCGCGCAGTATGGCGTCGAAGAAAGCGCGGGCATTGCCCTCCAGCGCCTCCTGCTCGAAGCTCGCCTTGCCGATGCCGGCATGCACGATTCCCGCCCGTTCGACCCGGAATTGCACCTGGCCGCCCTTGGCCGCCCGCACGGCGTCCGCCACATCCATCGTCACGGTGCCGAGGCGCGGGTTCGGCATCAGGCCGCGGGGGCCCAGAATGCGGCCGAGCCGGCCCACAACCGGCATGGTGTCCGGCGTGGCGATGGCGCGGTCGAAGGCGATTTCGCCCCCGTTGATCGTCTCGGCGAGATCTTCCGCGCCCACCAGGTCGGCGCCAGCCTCGCGGGCCTCGTCGGCCTTCGCGCCGCGCGCGAACACCGCCACCCGAACCGGCTTGCCGGTGCCGTGCGGCAGGTCGCAAACCCCGCGCACCATCTGGTCTGCATGGCGCGGATCGACGCCGAGATTGATCGCGATATCGACCGTTTCGTCGAATTTGGCGCCGGCACGCTCCCGGACCAGGCGCACCGCTTCGGTGAGTTCGTGCTCGACGGTGCGCTCCACGCCGTCCCACGCGGCGCGCATCCGCTTGCCCTTGCGGCTCGCCATCGCGTCAGCCCTCCGTCACTTCGAGGCCCATGGACCGGGCGGAGCCCGCGAGCATGGCCACGGCGGCGTCGAGGTCGTTGGCGTTCAGGTCCTCCATCTTCGTCTCCGCGATCTCCCGCAGCTGGGCGCGCGTGACCTGGCCTACGGTCTCCCGGCCGGGCGTCTGGCTGGCCTTGTCCAGACCCGCCGCGCGGCGCAGCAGGAAACTCGCCGGCGGCGTCTTCATCGTGAAGCTGAAGGACTTGTCGGCATAGACGGTGATGATCGTCGGGATCGGCATGCCCTGTTCCTGGGTCTGCGTTGCGGCGTTGAACGCCTTGCAGAACTCCATGATGTTCAGTCCGCGCTGTCCCAGAACCGGACCGATGGGCGGCTGCGGCGTGGCTTGCCCCGCCGGAACCTGCAGCTTGATATAGCCGCTGATTTTCTTTGCCATTTCGGCTCCCCATATGCGGCGGCGCTGCTGCCGCCGGCGGTCACGGCCGGGGTCGGCCTCCCGCCTTCGCCTCGTTGCTGTCTGCGGTCAGGTTTTTTCCACTTGCGAGTATTCGAGATCGACGGGCGTCGCGCGCCCGAAGATCGACACCGAAACCTTGAGCCGCGCGCGTTCCTCATCGACCTCTTCCACCACGCCGGTGAAGGAGGTGAACGGGCCGTCCGAGACCCGGACCTGCTCGCCGATATCGTAGATGACCGACGGCCGCGGGCGTTCGACCCCTTCGCTGACCTGGTAGAGGATGCGGTTGGCCTCGGGCTCGGATATCGGAATCGGCCGGTTGCCGCCGCCGCCGAGGAAACCCGTGACCTTCGGCGTGTTCTTGACCAGATGCCAGACACGGTCGTCCGGGCGGCTGCCCGTCCGCTCGGGCCGCTCGGCGTTCTGCTGCGTTTCCATCTTGATGAGCACGTAACCCGGGAAGAACTTGCGCTCCCCGGTCACGCGCCGTCCGCGCCGGATTTCGGCGACCTTTTCCATGGGCACGCTGATCTCCTCGATCAGCCCGCCCACGCCCTGCCGGTCCGCCTGCTCGCGGATCGCCGAGGCGACCTTCTGTTCGGAGCCCGAGTGGACATGGATGACATACCAGAGCGCGGTCACGGCGCTATCCCCCGAGCCCGAGCACGACGCGCACGATCCACGCCAGGGCCTGGTCCACGACGAAGAAGAACAGCGCCGCCAGCGTCACCATGACGAACACCATGGCCGTGGAGACGCCGGTCTCCCTGCGCGTCGGCCAGGTGACCTTCGCCGCCTCCTGGCGGACCTGGCGGATGAAAGCTCCGGGGCTGGTTCGCGCCATGGCAGCCTCAGATGGCAGGAGCAGCAGGACTCGAACCCGCAACCCCCGGTTTTGGAGACCGGTGCTCTACCAATTGAGCTATGCTCCTACTGAGATCCATGGCGTCTTCGCGGCCCTTTGCCGTTCAGTTGTCGTTCGAGGCGTTGGCGCCTCAAGTGTCGTTCGAGGCGCTGGCGCCTCAGTCGTCATTCGAGGCGCCGACGCCTCAGTCGTCGATGGAGGCGACGACGCCGGCGCCGACGGTGCGTCCGCCCTCGCGGATCGCAAACCGCAACCCCTCGTCCATCGCTATCGGCGCAATCAGGTTCACACCCATCGAGATGTTGTCACCCGGAAGAACCATCTC
>JAJEIH010000020.1 GCA_022827685.1 Alphaproteobacteria bacterium | reverse complement strand
GGAGGCGTCCGGAAAATGATCGTCTGACCCCCCTCCAACGCCCAAAAACTGAAATGTAGTGCCCCACGCAAAAATATTGCTTCTTAACACGCTGATAATAAACGAACTTTAATAAAGTCTGTTAAACTTGGGTTAGCGGCTTCGCCGGTTTCCAGCAAGTGGTCGGGAGCGAAACCGACCGCAGGTGCCGCGAAGGGTTGCGCTACCAGAGCGCAACCGGGGCCCGGGACCGGACCATGGGGAAACTCGATACGCGGTCAAGGTCACCGGCGCGAAGCTTTTCACCGACACCGAAACGCCGCCGCGACCGACGAGCCGCGCGCGGCCGGCGAGTATCCGTGCTTACCGGTCGACGGGCGAGCCGGGCGCGAGGAACTACTGGAAGAGCGGCGCGCCGCGCCCATCCGTCCCGACTGTTCCGGATGCTGCCGCAAGGCGGTTGAGGCGCGCATCCTCGACCTTGCCGAATGCCTGTTGTCATGTGTCGGCGCCGGACATGACCTTCGCCATCGCATCCCCGATCCGTTCCGCCGCCGCCTCGATATCGCGGTCGGCGAGATGGGCGTAGCGCAGCGTCATGCGCACATTGGAGTGACCCAGCAGGCGGGAGACGACCGGCACCGGCACGCCATTCATCACCGC
Source organism: Alphaproteobacteria bacterium (assembly GCA_022827685.1). Lineage (GTDB taxonomy): Bacteria > Pseudomonadota > Alphaproteobacteria > Bin95 > Bin95 > Bin95. The sequence continues at coordinate 35,394 of JAJEIH010000020.1, read as the reverse complement.
ATGGCTCGCCATCGTGTGACGGAGGTCATGAAGGCGCACGTCTTCGATGCTGGCTATCTTGCGTACCCGATACCAGAGTCCGAGGTTGGCGCTGCGCGGCCTGGCGGGATCGGACGGCGAGGGAAACACGAAGGGGCTATCGCCGCGGGGTTGGCGTTCGAGAATGCACCGGGCCTTGCTGTTGAGGGGAACCTTTCTCGGACCCGTCTTGCTGTCCGCCAAGGCCAGCATGTCATTCTCGACCTCGGACCAGTGGAGATTGACGATTTCGCTCCTGCGGCAACCGGTGAGCAGCAGAAGCCGGATTATGTCAGCCTGCTGCCTGTCGCTCTTTCGGGTCTGCTTGTCGAGAACCTCGTGCAGCCGGGCGATTTCCTCCCGCGACAGGAACCGGGTGAGCGCCGGACGGCGGTTCCGTTCCAAACCCCTGGTGGGATTGCTCTTCACATGACCGCGGGCGATGGCGAAATTCATGATCTGGCGGAAAATGTCGAGAGCCCGGTTGGCGCCGCCCGGCGCGGTTCGGCTGTACTGGTCGAACCAGCGCCTGACCTGCGCGGGGGCGACGCGGTCGAGCGGCTTCGACCCGAAGGCGGGAAGAAGCTGCTGCTTCAGGTATTTGGACGCGGTTCGTTGTCCCGAGGGCTTGTAGCGGTCGAAGTGGGCTTCTTTCCACGGGCCCGCGACGAAATCCCGGAAAAGAGGAACTGCGGACGCCGGCCCAGCGGACTCCTCCGGCTCGGGCCTCGCCCGGCGCGCATGACATTCCCGGCGGGCTTCGTCGACGGTTTTCGTGGAGACCGGGCCGAGCGAAATGCGTTTCGAACGCCCGCCGGCGTCGAGCAGCAGGATCCAGCTTTGCCCGCCGGAGGGCCGGACCCGGACCCCGAGGCCGGGAACGCGGCTGTCCCAGACGGTATATTCCCGTTCGCGGGGACGGAGGCGGGCGACGGCGGCATCGGTGAACTTCATGCGTTCCCTGGCGGCCATGGGTCAGTTTCCTCCGAGCAGCGTGCCGACGGTCTCGGCGGCGTCGCGGATCATGGGGTCGGCGGCATGCGTGTATTTCAGCGTCGTTTCCGGCTTGCGATGGCCGAGCAGCCTGCCGATGGCGAGCACCGTCTCGCCCTGCCGGAGCGCCAGGCTCGCATGCGTGTGACGCAGGTCGTGAAGACGGATGTCTTCGAGGTCCGCTTCGGCGCGAACCCTGTGCCAGAAGTAATCCAGCCAGGTCACGCTCCGCGGCCTGTCGGTCCCCGATGCAGGGAATATCCATCGGTTCTTGCGCTCAAGGCCGTCGAGGACGGTCCGGGCCGGTTCCGAGAGCCACACCGTCCGAGGCCCCGTTTTGCTATCGCGCAGGAACAGGCGGTCTTCCCGGTAGTCCGGCCATTGCAGGGTGAGGATCTCGCCCTTGCGGCAGCCCGTGAGCAGCAGCAGGCGGATGATGGCGACCTGCTGCGGCCAGCGGGTCTCATGTGCCGCGAGCCTTGCGGACAGGCGGCCGATTTCCTCGTCGGAGAGGAACCGTTCCCGGCCCTTGCGGCGATTGCGCCGGATGCCGCGGCAGGGATTGGAGTCCTCGGGACGCAGGCCCATCTTCTCCGCCTCCTGCATGATGACGGAGAGCACCGGCAGGGATCGGTCGGCCGCCACCGGCGTCGCGTGGAGAGAGGCGAACCAACTCCTCACCTCCTGCCGGTCGATGTCGGCGACCGGGCGGCCTTCGAAATGCGGCATGATCCGCTTTCTCAGGTAGCTGTGGTTCACATAGAGCGTCCCGGCCTTCCAGACGCGGGCATAGCGCTCGAAGACGGTCCCGGCGACGGCTTCGAAGAGCGTCTCGTCAGGCCGATGGAGGCTATCGTCTCCGCGCCGGATGGCGGCAAGCATTTCGGCGGCCAGCGCCCGCGCCTCGCCGACGCTCACGGTCTCCGCGTCGCCGATGATCTTCCAGACGCGTTCCCCGAGATGCTGGCGTTGGATGAAGTAGCATTTGCGGCCCGAGGGCAGGACCCGGACGCCGAATCCCCTGAGCCTGGCATCGCGGATGTCCCGTGCGTTCCTGCGGGGTTTGAGCGTCTTGATACGGGCCTCGGTAAAGACGATTCTGGGCATGCGCATTCTCCCGTTTCCTGTGGCAACCGGGGCGCCCAGCACTTGCTGAATCGTCCCGACTTCCACAGCTTTCGAGAGAAAAACAACGCTATATCAAATAGTTAGCACCCACCGGTGCGATGACGGTGTTGTCGATGGCCGGCGCGTCGATCCAGTCGCTGGCGCGCGGGCGCACCTGCAGGCCGCCGGCCGCTGCTTCGTTCCGCAGGATCGTCATCATGCCGAGGTCGGTGTGGACGCCGCAGCGCAACTGCCCGGGTTCGAGCTCGCTGTCCGGGGCCGGGTAGTGCAGCAGGCGAAGCTGGCTCGCATGGCGGTCGAGCTTGTCCCGGAACCAGTCGGCGGGAAGGCCGAGCGCCAGCGCGAAATAGCGGGCGAGCCTGGAGGAGAGGTCTTCCAGCGCCAGGAAATAGGCCTTCATGGCGGGTTCCAGCGCCGGCGGCCGGGCGGGCCAGAGATTGGGCGCGAAGTTCGGATAGGAGCGCTCATGCGAGTGGTAGCGGTCGTCCGGGCGCCCGAACGGGCCGATCGCGAATACCTCCTTGAAGTCGGGCGGCGTGTCGCCGCCATGCATCCGGGCCAGCGTCTCCTCGCCATAGGGGATGTAGCCGCGGTTCTGGTCGTGCTGCGGCCGGCGCACCGTCATCTTCGCTTCGAGCGGCAGGTCGAAGAAGGCCTGCGCGGCATCGTAGAGCGCGGTCTGGACCGCTTCCGGCACGCCGTGGTTCCGGATCACGACGAAGCCGATCTCGCGGCAGATCCCGTCGAGCTCCCGCGCGGCGGCAGCGGCTTCCGCGGGGTCCGGGCTCTCGAAGCGCCCGAGGTCGAAAAGGGGGATCGCCTGGGTCGTCATTGCGCCATCTTGCCACGCAGCGCCGGGCTTGTCTCCCCGCGGCTCCGGCTCGGGCAGGTTCCGGGGTAGAGTCGCCCGGAGCCACGCATTCGGGAGCGATGGGATGCAGGCGGTCGCCCGCCGCTTTCTCCGCCAGGCCCAACTCTGGACGGCAATCGGGCTGGTCCTCGTTGCAGGCTGGGCGTTCGTCGCCTGGATGACGCTCGACATGGCGCATCCGCTCGTCCGCCTGACGATGCCTTTCGACACCGCCTGGCCTTGGGAAACGGCGGCCGCGGTATTTGTCATGTGGGCGGGCATGATGGTCGCCATGATGCTGCCCTCGGCCGCCCCGATGATCCTTGCCTTCGACACGGTGGAGCGCGGCAATGACGGGGCCGGCGGGACGGGGTCGCGGCCCCTGGCCTTCGCCGCAGCCTATCTGCTCGTGTGGATCGGCTTCTCCGCGCTGGCGGCGGGCGCGCAATGGCTGTTGCAGGCGGGCGGCCTGCTGACGCCGATGATCGTCAGCAACTCGGAAGAGCTGACGGCGGGGTTGCTCATCCTCGCGGGCCTCTACCAGCTTACGCCGTTGAAGCAGGCTTGCCTGAGGCATTGCCGGACGCCGCTCGGGTTTCTCATGGCGGAATGGCGCGAGGGGACGCGCGGCGCGCTCGCGATGGGCCTCAGGCACGGCCTCTGGTGCGCGGGATGCTGCTGGGCGCTCATGCTGCTGCTGTTCGCGGCGGGCGTCATGAACCCCGTCTGGATCGTGTTCCTGACAGTCGCGGTCGCGCTCGAAAAATGGCCGCGCCTGCCGGCATGGCTCACCTGGGCTTACGGCGCGGCCCTGCTGTTCGCCGGCGCGGCGCTCCTGCTGTAGCCGGCGTGCGCGGGGCTTACGGCCCGGTCCAGTCGAACGGGATGTGCTTGGCCGAGTTGACGTCCCAGGAGAATTCGAAGCCGAAGGCGTTGACCTTGCACACGGTCGCCTTCCCCCAGGTGACGAGCTGCGGCCCCGGCCCGGTTTCCGAGCCCGGCGCATTGGCGAGCCGCGGATATTCGCCGGGATTGCTGGTCGGGCCGGTGAGCGCGTCCGCCCAGGCCGTGACCTTGCCGGCGATATCGACGCCCCAGCGCGACTGGTCGGGCGTGATCTCGAAGGAAATTGCCGCCCGTTCTACCCCGCGCAGCTTGCGGCCCTCGGTGAAGAGGGCGGCCACCTTGCCGGGGAAGCCGCCGGCCCGCCCGCCGATGATGGCCGTCAGGGCCTCGGCCTGGGCGTCGTCCGCGCGGTCGTCGATGAAGAGCCCGGCTTCGCCCTCGGCCTTGCCCGCCCACAGGTCGCCTTCCCAGCGGCCGACCCGCACGAAGGCGAGGTCGTCGAGGACCGTGTCCCCGTAATGCCCGCGCTTGACGTGCCAGAAGAGGACCGACTCGCAAAAGTTGTTGTCCGGCGCCTGCGCGAAGGTGCAGGGGCAGGCGACGGCGCAGCTGCAATTGTCGAACCAGTCGCCCACGATGTGCCAGCTCGGTGTATCCGGCATGAGAGCCTCCCTCAGTGCCGCAATCTCAGCGTGGATGCTACGGGATAGCGGGCGGGAGGCGCAACGGGCATTGCGGCCGGCGGCGAGGCGGGGTAGCAGCCGGGCCCGGCGAACAAGGAAGGGAGCCCCCCATGCGCCTGCAAACGAGTCTTTCGCTGGCCGAGGCCAATGCCATCGTGACGGAGGCGCTCAGGCTCGGGCGGGCGGAAGGAATGCTGCCGCTCACGGTCGTTGCGCTCGATGCGGGCGGCAAGCCGGTCGCCCTGCAGTCGGAAGACGGCTCCGGCCTGCTGCGCTTCGATATCGCCTTCGGCAAGGCCTGGGGTGCGCTCGGCATGGGCATCTCCAGCCGCCTCATCAGGGACCGGCTGGCGGCGCGCCCGACTTTCCAGGCGGCGCTGGCGGCAGCGTCGGACGGGCGCTTCGTGCCGGTGCCGGGCGGTGTGCTGGTCCAGACCGGCGAGGGCGTCACCATCGGGGCCGTGGGCGTCAGCGGCGACACCTCGGAGAAGGACGAATATTGCGCCGTCGAGGCGATCAGGAGCGCCGGCCTCGCCCCGGAGCCCGCCGAGCCCGACCCCGACTGGCGCGGCTCGTCGCTTTCCGCCCGGTAGGAGGAGATTCGCTCTACCTTCGTGCAGCATCCGGTCTGACGGGACCGGAGCGAACGCGGAGCCAACACTGTCGCCCCGGCCCCCGAGCCGGGGCCCGGAACGATCCATGAATCTCGATGTCCAGGGAATCCTGGACCCCGGATCTCCGCTTCGCTCCGTCCGGGGTGACAATTGGGGATTGCCGCGGACTTCGGCTCAACACGAAAGGGCCATGCTCCAGCGGTCGCGAACCCTTACCCCTTGATGACATGCTCCTTCGTCACGACGAAGGCAAGGCGGGCTTCGTCGATGAAGGCGGCCTCGTCGGCGCGGGTAGTGGTGTATGCGTCCGAAGCGGCCGAGGCGCGCATGGCGTCGGTGTCGTCGAACCAGATGATGGCGAGGCCGTCCAGCGCCGGCTGTCGTCCGTCCCGGTAGGCGCCGGGGCGGACATGGTTCTGCACATAGCGGCGTATCTGCGTGATCCCGGCGGCGATGGGGCCGTGCGTGCCGCGCCAGTAGTCCTGGAAGGCGCCGACTTCCATGCCGGGCCTGCGCCGGATGAGCTCGATATTCTTCACGCCGTCCGCGGGCCGCTCGCCATCCACGATCACATGCTCCTCGACCAGCAGCGTCGCCATGCTGTCGCGGTCGATGAAGCACGCCTCGTCCTCGCAGAGCGCTTGGAACGCCGGCAGCGCGGCGTTGCGCCGGAGCGTCTCCATGTCCTCCCACCAGGTCTCGGCCACGCCGTCGCAGGCGAGCTCGCCCTTGGCGTAGCCGCCGGGCAGCGGGTGGTTCTGGCAGTAGCGCACAAGCCCCGGCATTTTCAGCACGGCCTTCGGGTGCTCGTTCAGCCAGTAGGAGCGGAACGCCTCCAGGTCCATGCCGGGCTTGCGCTTGAAGACGATGGCGGCCTTGACGGTCATGGCCGGTCCTTTCCCGGTTTTGCGCTCAGATAGTGAGGTAGCCGCCGTCGGCGGCCAGGGTGACGCCGGTGACATATTGGGCCAGGTCAGAGACCAGGAAGAGCACGGGGCCGGCAATGTCCTCCGGCGTGCCGTGGCGGCCCATCGGAATGTGGCGCATCATGCGCTCCAGCGCTTCCGGTTTCTTCTGGATGCCTTCCTCGTTGATCGGCGTGAAGATGAGCCCGGGCGCGACCGCATTGACGCGGATGCCGAACGGCCCGAGTTCGGCCGCCAGCCCCACGGTGAAATTCTTCACCGCGCCCTTGGAGGTCGTATAGACGACCGAGTTGGGCGTGTGGACATGGGACTGGATCGAGCCGGTGTTGACGATCCGGCCCTTCGTTGCCTTCAGCTGCTCCAGGAAGGCGTGGGTCATGTAGAACAGCGCGTTCACATTGACCGCGATGGTGTCTTCCCAGTCCTGCCGCGCCGTGTTCGAGGAAAGCCCTGCCCGGCGCACGATGCCGGCATTGTTGAACAGGATCGAGGCGGGGCCGATCTCGATATGCACCCTGCCGGCGAGCGCCTGGCAGGCGTCCGCATCGGTGACGTCCACCGGGTAGGCTCGGGCCGCCGGGCCGATTTCGCTGGCGACCGCCTCGGCCTTCGCGCCGTCCACATCCACGACCGCGACCCGCGCGCCCGCCTCGGCCAGCACATGCGCCGTGCCCCGCCCGATGCCGGAGCCGCCGCCGGTGATGACGGCGATATGGCCGTCCAGCAGGCCCTTCGGGACGATCATCGCACCACCTCCTCGTCCACCGGGACCGTGTACATCAGCGGCAGGCGCCCGCCCTCGGCGAAGATCACCTGCCCGGTGACATAGGAGGACTCCTCGCTTGCGAGGAAGAGCGCGACGGAGGCGATCTCGTCCGGTTCGGCCGGGCGTCCGATGGGCGTGCGCGACATGACGGTGCGGCGCGCCTCCGGCGAGGAGAACACCATCTCGCGCATGAGCTCGGTGTTGGTGGAGCCGGGGCCGACGGCGTTGACGCGGATGCCCTTGTCGATGAGCGCAAGCGCCATGCCGGCCGTCATCAGGTTCACCGCCGCCTTGCTGGTGCAATAGGGAATGTGGGTCGGGATGACGCGCTTGCCGGCAATGGAGCCGATGGTGACGATGGACCCGCCGCTGCCCTGCGCCGCCATCTGGCGTGCGGCCGCCTGGACCGTCAGCATGACGCCGTTGACATTGACGCGCATCACCCGGTCGAAGTCGGCTTCCTCCAGATCGAGGAAATCCGCCTCGATGCCGATGCCGGCATTGGCGACCGCGATGTCGAGCCGCCCGTAGCGCTCGACGGCCAGCGCCACCAGGTCCTTGAGTTCGCCGGAGCGGGTCACGTCGCAGGCGGTCGCCGAGGCCACCGCCGCATCGTTCGAGATGGTGCGCGCGGCTGACTCCGCCTTGGCTCCGTCGATGTCGGAGAGCACCACCTTCGCGCCCTCGCGCACGAAACGGGCGGCAATGGCCTTGCCGATTCCCTGTCCGGCTCCGGTGACGATGGCGACCTTGTTTTCCAGGCGCATGAACGGCTCCTTCGGGCGGTGAATTTCTCAGGCCGGCGCACTATAGCGGCGGCGCCCGGCGCAACAAAACCGCAGGCGAACCGCCCCGTTGCTGCCATAATGGCCGGAGGAGACTCGCCGGAGCAGCCGGGTCCTCCGGCGGGCGGCAAGGGTGCGAGGCGGATCATGCGCAACTCCGAGCCTGTAATCGACCGGTCCCTGGAGGCGGTCTATCGGCAGGCCCGGGAAGCGGCCGGCGCGCCGATCTCCGAAAGGGAAAGCTGGACCCTGGAACTGCTGGTCGGCGTGGACAGCGGGCTCGAAGCGCTGGACGGCGCGGAGCCGACCTCCGACCTGCAGCAAATCGCCGAGGCGGTGGCGGACCGGACCGTCCGCCGTCATTCGGCATCGTGCCACTCGGTCGGCGGCGACCTCGTCCGGGTCATTCCGGCCTGGCTGCGGGAGTACAGGCGCGGTCGCCGGGAACGGAACATCTGCGTTGTTTCGGGCGCATTCGCGGCCGGTTTCCACATCGCCGACGCGCTGACCACGAAACCGCTCCCGCCGAAGCGGTTGCGCAATTTCGCGTTGCGCCGCCGCCGGCCGTCCAAACGCCGGCGGCGGAGGCTGGCGGAGGAGGCGCAACTCCTCCTCGAATGCCTGCGGCAGGTTCTCGGCGGGGTGCCGGAAAGCGCCGGCGCGCTCAGGCGGATGGCCGAATGTCCGGCGGAGGCGGAGCGCGAAGCGCTGACGGTATGGAACGGGTTTATCGACGAATGCTGCAACAGGATGGGGCGGCAGGCTGTCAGGGCCGGCCTGACCATGGAGGGGCTGGCGCTCCTCGGCCAGGGACGCGACGGCGGCCGGGACCGGATGTGGTTCCAGGAACATTACCCCTGGGCTTTCGGGGCTGCTCTCGACAGCGGAGAAGCGGAGCGGCTGCTGCGCCGCATCGACGAGAACCGGGCCAATGCGCGCGCCGTGGCGGAGCGGCTGCTCTGCTGCCAGAGGCTCGAGGAATGCGAAAGCGCGCGCCTCGTTGCAAGGCGGATGCCGAAATACCGCGCCGATCCGGCGCTGCTGCATGTTCTCGGGCGGTATTCGTCGGAGCGCGACACCCAGTTCCGCGCCATCCTGCTGGAGGCGAACGCGCGCGACGAAGGCGAATTGCTGGCGCACCTCCTTCGCGACGGTGCGGCAACGCGCAGGCGCCTTGGCTTCGCCGCCCAGGCCGTGCTCCGAACGGGCGCGATGGGAAGCGGCCTGAGCACGCGCTACGGGTGCGGGATGCTGGCGTTCCGCAGTTTCGCCTGGAGCCGCCACGAGCCGGACGCCGCCGACCCGGCGGTTCTGGTCGAAGGACTGGCCGCTGCCTCCGCCGACTGCCTGGCCGGCTTTGCGGCCTGCCATCCGCCGGAGGAGACGGACGATCCGGATCAACCCGGGGGGCCGGACCCGGTCGACCGGGGCATCGCCGCGCTGACCGGCCTGCTGGACGGGGCGGGACGACCGGAACTGACAGGGAGGCAGCTGGTCGCCTTCGCCGAAGGGGCCGCGGCGCGCTGCGTCCATCGCATCCGCATTCTCGAACGCGCCGACATCGGCTCCGAATGGCCCGCGCCGCCCGGCTGGAAGGCGCAGCCCCGGATTGCCGGGGCGCGGTTCCTGGCGACTCCGGGCGCGGTGCGCGCCGAAGGCAGCCGGATGCAGAACTGCCTGCGCTACGCCGAGGCCTATATCCACGGCTCCGCGCTGGGGCGCCTCATGCTGTTTTCGATCCGCGCGCCGAAGGAGGGGTCGCGGGCGACGCTCAGCCTCGCATCCCTCGAGAGCCTCGACGACGGCCGCATCCGGGTGGACGGATACCGGGTCTCCGAGTTCCGGGGCGTCCGGAACGGGGAGCCGGACCCGGCCTGCCTCGCCGTGGCGGAGCGGGTGGCAAGGGCCCTCAACGACAGTTGCCCCTACATTCTTCCGCCTGAAGAGGCGCTTCGCCGGGCGGAGGCGCGCCGGGTGCTGAACGAACGCCGCAGCTACAACGAAGACCCCGCGGCTGCCGAGGAGCGTTGGCGCGAGCTCTACCTGCCGCTCCTGCCCAGGCGTTTCGCCGGTCTCTCGGCCCGGGAAGTCGTGGAGGACTGGGTCCGGAAGCGGGCCGGGGGTGCTTGACCGGGCGCGCTCCCCCTGCCCATATCGCCGGGGCGGCGGCAGGAGGCGGCATGGAGGATTTTTCGGGGCTGGGCCGGAAGCGGCTGGAGCGCATGGCGGCCGCCGGGCGCGAGGTGCGCGAGACGGTTCGCGCGCTGGCGAACACGGGCGACAATCCGGTCTCCGAAGTGCTGCGCCACCAGGACCCGTTCGAGGTCTGGGACCATTACCCCAAGGGCGACGTGTATGACTGGAAGACCCACAGCCAGTATTATTTCCACGCCCATCCGCCCTCCGAGAGCCGTTTCCCCGAGCACGGCCATTTCCACACCTTCCTCAGGCCGAAGGGCATGCCCGTGGGCGTGAAGCCCGCGCCGGTGGACGGCTTCGCCATGCCGGAAGACCCGGACGATGCGCTCAGCCACCTGGTCGCCATTTCCGTGGATGAAGACGGCCGGCCGCTGCGCCTGTTCACCACCAACCGCTGGGTCACGGGCGAAGTCTGGTACGGCGCGCGCGACGTCATCCGCATGCTCGCCCTGTTCAATATCGACCACGCCCAGCCCTCATGGCCGGCGAACCGCTGGGTGACGGCGATGGTGGCGCTCTTCCGCCCGCAGATCGAGACCCTGCTGAAAGAGCGCGACACGCGCATCGACCTGCACGCCCGCTTCCGCCCCGACGGCGATGTTTACGAAGACCACGAGCTGGAAGTGACCTCGGTAGCGGAAATCTCCGTGGACGAGCAGATCGAAGCCGTGGACGCGGCGCTCGCCGCCGCCTGACCGGGGCGTCCGCGCGTGAAGGCAGGGCGACCGGCATGACATCCCTGCATGACTGGCTGGTGGGGGCGGCGTGGGAGTGTGGGTCGCCGGGGGCGTTGACGGCGGCTTACGGGCAGGCGCTGAACGCGGCGGGCATTCCGGTCTGGCGGGTGCAGGTCGGCCTGCGCACGCTCCATCCGCAGCTGGTGGCGGAGAACCACACCTGGCGCGCGGACGCGGACGGCGTCGAGGTCGCCTACGCCACCCGCGAGACGGTGAGTTCGGACGCCTTCCTGCGCAGCCCGCTGGCGCCGCTCTACGAGGGCGCGGGCGCGATCCGTTGCCGCCTCGCCGGCGAGCACGCGGCGCTCGACTACCCGGTCCTGCACGATCTGGCGGCGGCGGGCGCGACGGACTATGCGGCGCTGCCGATGTTCTTTTCCGACGGCCAGCTGAACGCCGTGACCTTCGCGACGCGGGACGCCGGGGGCTTCACCACCGGGGCGCTCGGCCGGATCGCCGGTTCGGTCGGGCTGCTCGGCCGGCTGTTCGAGGTCCATATCCTCCGGGCGACGGCCGGCACCCTGCTCGACACCTATCTCGGCCGGCGCTCGGGGCGGCGGGTGCTGGAAGGCTCGATCCGGCGCGGCGACGGGGAGGAGATCGAGGCGGCGGTCTGGTTCGCCGACCTGCGCGGCTCCACCGCCATGGCCGAACGGCTGCCGCGCGGGTTCTATCTCGATGCGCTCAACACCTTCTTCGACGCGACGGCGGGCTCGGTGGCGGAGCGGGGCGGGGAGGTGCTCAAATTCATCGGCGACGCCGTGCTCGCGATCTTCCCGGTCGAGGAGGGCAGGGCGGATGCCTGCATGCGGGCGCTGGCGGCGGCCCGCGGCGCGCTCGCGCGGCTCGACGGGCTGAACGAATACCGCGACCCGGAATGGCCGGAACTGCGCGCGGCGCTGGCGCTGCATCTGGGCGCGGTCAGCTTCGGCAATATCGGCACGGCCGACCGGCTCGACTTCACCGCCATCGGCCCGGCGGTCAACGAGACCGCGCGCCTCGCCGACGCCTGCAAGCAGGCCGCCCGCCCGCTGCTCGCCTCGCACGCCTTCGCGGCCGCGCTGCCGGAGACGTTCTCACCCCTGCAACAAGTCCGGCTGCGCGGCGTCGCCGAAGCGATGCAGGTCTTCGTCCCGGTTTGACCGGACGGCAGTCTCGGGCGGTTGCCTGCCCTCAGCTCCCCGCGCCGATCAGCTCCGCGTAGGCGTCGTTCACCTCGCCGATGATCTCGTCGTGCATGACGCCCATGCAGGAGCGGAAGCCGTAGAGCCTGACATTGCCCGCCGCGTTCACATACTTGCAGTCGTTATAGGCGCTCTGCGCCATGGACTGCGCGCGGGGCGTCTCGCGTTCCGGCTCGGCTTCTGTCCAGGCCTTGCGCCGTTCGCCGCGCGTGACCGGACGGTCGGCGGGCACGGCGTTCAGCACGTCGCGGACGATCCGGGTGGCGCCGACCTGGTCCGGATGCTCCTCGATCGCATAGAGCGCGGCCTGGCGCGCGGTCGTGGCGAGGAAAGCGAGGTCCTCTTCGTCCTGCGCCCGGGGGTCGCCGGCGACCGCCTGCGGCACGAGCATGACCGGCTCGCTGACCTGGACCGAGAGGCGCGTCACGCCGTATTCGCGCATGACCGGCGCCGGCACGGTCAGCATGACGGCGGAATGGTCGCGCTCCGCGGTCAGGATGGCGCTGCTCTCCAGCGGCAGCACGACCTGGCTGCCGTCCTCGCGGCGGCCGACCAGCCGGATCGCGCCCTGCTGGTCCGCCATCGCCAGAATGTTGTAGCGGTGGCCGAATTCCGGGTTCGGGCGGTCGGGCTGCAGGCAGAAGGTGGTGATCTCCGCCCGGCAGTCCGCGCCGGCGCAGGCAAGATGCACCTCGCCGCTTCCCGCGGCCACCATCAGGGCCTGCGGCGCGGCGGCGGCTCCTCCGGCGGCAAGGGCGAAAGCGGCGGCGAGACCGGGCAATATGCGACGCATCGGTGTGTTCCTCCTCCGTGCCTCCCGTCGGGCTGCGACAGGATGGACCATGCTGCGCCTCCGGCGCCCGCCCGTCAATGCTTCCGCTGCGTCAGGCCTGGAGGCTGCTCCAGTCTATCGGCTTCGTCCGGTCCAGGCGGCGCTCCATGGCGGGCATCGGGTATTTGAGGCCGGTGGCGCAGTTGAAGAGGACCGAACGCGCGCCGGGGGCGAGCCGCCCCTCCGCCATGGCGCGCTTCCAGGCGGCATAGGTGGCCGCGCCCTCGGGGCAGAGCAGCAGGCCCTCTTCGCGCGCCATGTCCGCCTGCGCCTGCTCGATCTCGCTGTCGGGCACCGCCACCGCGTAGCCGCCGCTCTCGCGCACCGCGTCGAGGATCAGGAAATCGCCGAGCGCGGCCGGCACGCGGATGCCCATGGCGACGGTCTCGGCATTCTCCCAGCGCTCGGCATGGCGCTCGCCGCGCTCGAAGGCGCGCACGATGGGCTGGCAGCCTTCCGCCTGCACCGCGATCATCCGCGGGCGCTCCGGGCCGATCAGGCCGACGGCCTCCATCTCGGCAAAGACCTTCCACATGCCGATCAGGCCGGTGCCGCCGCCGGTGGGGTAGAAGATCGCGTCCGGCAGCGTCCAGCCGAACTGCTCCGCCAGCTCCAGCCCCATCGTCTTCTTGCCCTCGATCCGGTAAGGCTCCTTCAGGGTCGAGCAGTCGAACCAGTCCATCGCCTCGCGGCCCTCGCCGACCAGCTTGCCGCAATCGTCGATATAGCCGTTGACCCGCCAGACCTCCGCGCCCTGCAGCGCGATCTCGCGCACATTCACCTCGGGCGTGTCCGCGGGGCAGAAGACGAAAGCCTCCATGCCGGCCCGCCGGCAATAGGCCGCGAGCGCCGCCCCGGCATTGCCGTTGGTCGGCATGGCGATCCGCCTGACGCCGAGCTCCTTCGCCATCGAAACCGCCATCACCAGCCCGCGCGCCTTGAAGGAGCCCGTCGGCAGGCGCCCCTCGTCCTTCACATAGAGGCCCTCGCCGGCGCGCGGCACGGGCACCAGCGGCGTCATCTCCTCGCCGAGGCTCACGATGTTCTCCAGCCGGCGCACGGGCAGCAGCTCGCGGTAGCGCCACATGGTCGGCGCGCGTTCCGCCAGCGCCTCGCGCGTCAGGGACTCCGCGGCGCCCTCCAGGTCGTAGCGCACCAGCAGCGGCTTGCCGGCCGCCGACAGGTTGTGCAGCCGGTCGGCCTCCAGCCGCTCGCCGGTGTAGCCGCATTCCAGATGCGTCGCGAAGCTCCGCGTGTCCGGTGCGTGCGCCTGCATCGCCCCCTCCCTTGCGTCGATGGCCGAGCATTAGCAGATTCCGGCCTCGACGCCACCGGAAGGAATGCCGGGTAGTGTCTCAGTTCGACTTTGAGATGCCTTGGCGGGCAATCAGCGCCCGCGCGATCCGGCCCATCTCGAAATCGGCTTCTGGCGGCGTGAACGGCACAATGCCCTCGCCTGGAAAGAATGTTACCTCGCCGGCCTTGATCACTCCGTCAGGCAGGAGATACAGGTCGATCCGGCAGAGCGGGAAGGGCCTCGCCAGATCCGACGCCGTCTTGAGCGCCGCGTCCAGCGAGGCCGGCCGGGGATATGGGTCCGGGTATCGCGTGACGCCGCGCCTGAAATCGAGCAGTTCCCAGTCTGGAGAATAGAACTGTTCGGTGTGGTTGGTGTGACGGCCCCGGCCAAACAGGATCATGACCGGTCGGTCGCCGATCATGAAGAACTTGTAGTCTTTCGCCGGGTGCCCGTCTTCGTCTCGCAACAGCGGTTCAAGGAGAAATCTCTTCTTCGCCCCCTTGTAGTTCGGCTCTCTCATGCGCCGGTAGTGATCCTGCCTGTGCCAGCGTCTGAACGCCTGCATTTCCCGTTTGGACAGCCGCCGCCTCTCTTCGATAAGCAGATACGCCCCGCTCGTGTGTGTCGGCTTCAGGACCGTATCGCGCTCGAAGATCCGATCCTCGAACTCATGCGGAAAGTCGAAGACATCCAGGGTAGGCACGATGAGCGGGCGCCACTCCGGCCTTTCCCGCAGCCACTCCTTGAACTCGATCTTGTCGGTCACACGGCGCGCGAGGGCCATGTCGCCCCTGTAGTCGCGTTTGCTCGCCAGGATCAGTTCGTTGAAGGTGCGCGGAGATAGAAGGTTGGGGCGGTATGGCAGCCGGTTCCATGCATGGAGATAGTTCAGGCACCGGTCGATCCTCGGTCCCGTAGGCGCCCATCGCTTCAACCGGGAAATCCCCTTGTGAACCCTCCTTCTCCACCACATGCCGGTGGTTCGCCCTATTCCGGACGTGTTGAAGAGTGCTGTTTCGCACGCTCCCTCAGCATCTGGTCAACAAAGAGCTGACCTTCGTCGAACAACGTCTTCAAGGTTGCCCGGGCAGCCTCCTCAGCGTCCGGGCGCACGCTCGATGGAAGGGATTCGCACACCTCCGATACCCGCAAACCAAGAAGCTCCTCGTAAGCGGCAAGGCCGCTTACGGGGTCGCGGTGCTGATAGAAGCCTGCGCCGAATAGAAGCGCGACGGCCTTCTCCAGAATCAGGATTTTCGCGACCAGAACCGCAAGTGCTAGCTCGTTCTGCTGGTACCGGGTGTCAGGATCGTTAGCCATGACGGGCCTCCGCAAGGCCCGACACTGGTGTCGGGCCGTTGCCATCAACACACGAGGCTATCGTGAGAGACCCCGCCTATTCGCCGGGCGCAGGGAGCTACCCCGTGCCGGGTTCAGGCTGTTCTATTCAGCGGGCGGCCCGACGGAGCGGGATGCCTCGTTGTTGATGGCGGAGTCAGTCTGCGTTCTGAAAACCATTGATGCAAGCGCGGCATGATGCTGTTAACGCCGCGATGATCGATAGGATCGTCGTCGATCACTTTTTGCAGCAGGTGTTGCCATGCGCCTCGGGATTGCCGAGTTCAGCCTCGAATCCGTCACCTTCCTGCCGGAGACCACGGGCGTCGATGTCTTCGAGCGGGGGGCGCTGCGCGGGCCGGACGTCATCGCCGGGAACCGGGGCGCGAACACCGCTCTCGGCGGGTTCATCGACATCTGCGAGGCGGAGGGCGCGTCCATCCAGGGCATCGTGGCGGTCGGCGCGGGCGCGGCGGCGTCGGCCAGCGAGGAGGCGCTGGCGCGCTACACGGAGGAGATCACGGCGGGCCTTGACGGGCTCGACGGGCTGTTGCTCCACCTTCACGGCGCACTCGCCACGCCGGCCAACCGCAAGGCGGACGCGCATGTGCTGGCGGCCATCCGCGCCGCCGCCGGGCCGGATTTTCCCGTCGCCTGCGCCATGGACCTGCACGGCAATCTCGGGCCCGGGGTCGTCGAGGCGGCCGATGTCGTGACCGGCTACCGTTCCAGCCCGCATGTCGATATGGCCGAGACCGGCCGGCGCGCGGCGCGCATCCTGCTGGCCGCGATGCGGGGCCGCGTCCGCCCGGTCATGGCGCTCGCGAAGCCCGGTATCATGCTGCCGAGTATCTTCACGGCGACGGCGCTGCGCCCGCTCGCCGACATCAAGCGGCAGGCGGCGGCCTGGCAGGCGCGCGAGAAGGCGCTGCTCGACGTGTCGGTCTTCTGCGGCTTCGCCTATGCGGATACGCCCGACACCGGCATGAGCGTCGTCACCGTGGCGGACGGCGACGAGGCGCTTGCCCGGCGCGCGGCGGACGATCTCTCCGGGCAATGCAGCCTCAACCGCTTCCGGCTGCTCAAGCGCGAGCTTGTCCACGGCGTCGGCGACGGGCTGGACAAGGCCGCGACAATGGAGGGCGGCCCGGTCTGCCTGCTGGAACATGCCGACCGGATGAACGACAGCACCTGGACGCTCCGCGAGATGCTGGCGCGCGGCATGGGCCCCGCCTATGCGCCTTTCGTCTGCGACCCGGAGGCGGCGGCGGCCTGCATGGCCGCCGGGGCGGGCGCGCGCCTCAGGCTGGCCTTCGGCGGCGGGTCGTCGGAGAAGGCGGGCGGCCCCCTGGAGGCCGATGTGGAGGTGCTGGAGGCCGGCGAGAAGCGCTTCCGCATCACCGGCCCGCTCAAGACGGGGACCGAAATATCGCTCGGGCCCTCCGCGCTCATCCGCACCGGCGCGGTGACGGTGTCGCTCGTTTCGGCCAACTACTCCGCCATCGACCTGGACTGCTTCACGCAATTCGGCCTCTCGCCGGAGGATTTCCGTTACATCCTGCTGCGCTCCAAGACCCATTTCCGCGAGGTCTATGAGCCGCTCTGCACGGCCATCGTGATCCTGGACACGCCCGACTGGGGCCCCGCCGACCTCACCCTCCTGCCCTATGAGCACGTCCCGCCGACCACCTTTCCGCTTTGCGAGGGATCGGCCTCATAGCTGAAGATCGGGACCGGTCTGCATGACCCTTCGTGGCGGCAAGCGCGCTGTCGCCATCTGACTGCGCCCTGTCCGGCCAGATGTGCCAGGGGGATAGAAGCGCCGCGCCCGCTGGCTAGACTGTGTCGGGCCTCCCGCGTCCCGGGCCGGGCCCGGAACGACCGAACGAGGGGAGTGCCGCCGCGTGGCGAAATACCGGCTCGTCACCTTCGACGCCTACACCGGTCTGGCGGATTTCCGCGCGACGCTGATCCCCGTCGTCGCGCGGCTCCTGGGCCTGTCCGACGGCGCCGCACATGCCTTTCTGACCTCCTGGCGGGCCGGCCAGCTTCGCGCCGCCGCCCTGTCGAACGCGCTCGGGCGGGGCCGCATGAGCTTCCACGACTGCACGGCGCTGGCCCTCGAACATGCGGCGGCCGGGCATCGCGTCGCCGTCCCGGCCGGCAGGCGGGAGGAGCTGGTCGCGGCCTGGTACCCGTTGCGGCCGTGGCCCGAGGCCCCCGGGGTGCTGCGCGAGCTCAGGTCGCGGGGCTGCGAGCTGGCGTTGCTGTCGAACGGCGACCGCGCCATGCTCGAAGGCATTGCCGGCGAACTGCCCGTCCGCCTGGACCACATCTTCTCGACGGAGGACTCGGGCTGCTACAAGCCCGATCCGGAGGTCTATGACCTGCCGGTGCGTGCGCTCGGCATCGCCCGCGAGGCCTGGCTGCATGTCGCCGGCGGCGCCAACGATGTCATCGGCGCGAAATCGGCGGGCGTCGCCTGCTACTGGAACAACCGGACAGGCGACCGGGTGCTGCTGCCGGAATTCGCCGCCGACGCCGAGGGACCGGACCTTCGCGGCGTGCTGGACCTCGTGTGAAAGGAAGGCGCGGGTCCTGCTCCGCCCCCGGTGAGGGCTTGCCCGATAGCCGGATTTTGAAGTTTGTTCATATTTGGAGAAATATTTCACAAATGAAGTTGACCTTTTGAGGTCGATTGGCCATATAGGGGCAGGAGGAAAGGAGCGGCATCCGGAGGCCGCTTCGATTCGCGCCGGCGCGAAAAAACACCCGAGAAGCTGACGGGAGAGGTGCGCCCTGCGTTTGGTTCGCGCGCACGGGCGCGCAGGCGCAATCAGGCGCGCGAACCGCGCCGCCGCGATACGCGCGCCCGCGCCGGCACAGGCGCGCGCGGGATACGCGCGAATCAGGGTCCCGCCGCCGAAGAGCCGGAGGCGGGAAGAACGGAACGAAGACGGATCGAAAGGAAGGACCCATGCCGAAGATGCAGAACCCGGGAAACAGGATGGAATACCGGGAGCCCCTGGCCGAAACGACCGCTTCATGCACGAACCGGCAAGGGGGCATGCGCCATGCACATGCAGAACATGACATTTCATGACATATCGCACGGCGTCCCGCCGCTCCTCATGACAAAACATGACATCCCATGACATGTCGGTGGAGTGGGCTCCATGGGCCCGGTGCGCCTGTCGCGGCGGCGCCGGTCCGCCGTCTTTCGCGAACGGGCAAAGGCGCTATCATCCGCCGCCGAACCCTGAAACCCGAACGATCCCGAAACCCGAGGGGGGCTCTTCTTGTCGGACTACCAGAAATGGATACCCGTCCCGACGCCGGAGACCCGGCACTTCTGGGACGGCTGCCGCGAAGGCAGGCTCCTGCTGCAGCGCTGCGGCGACACCGGCAGGGCCTACTTCCCACCGCGCCCGTTCAGCCCGTACACGGGCAGCCGCAACGTCTCGGTATTCGAGGCGTCCGGGCGGGGCACGCTCTACAGCTATGTCATCAACCACCGGCCGGCCAAGGGCTTCGAGGCGCCCTACGCCATCGCCATCGTCCAGCTTCCCGAGGGCGTGCGGATGATGACCAACATCGTGGAGTGCGAGCAGACGCCGGAGGCGCTCGAGCTCGACATGCCGCTCGAGGTCTGCTTCGAGAAGATCGACGACGACATCTCGCTGCCGCTCTGGCGGCCGGCGGGCGGCTGAGGGGAGGCGGGACATGACCTACAAGCCCGGCTCCGTCGCCATAGTGGGCGCCGCCGAGACCACCGAACTCGGCAAGCTGCCCGACATCTCGCAACTCCAGCTGCATGCCGACGCCGCGCTCAATGCGATGGCGGATTGCGGCCTGCGCCCCGCTGACATCGACGGCATCGCGACCGCGCGCGAGGTGCCGACCGAACTCGCCCACTATCTCGGCATCGTGCCGAAATGGGTGGACGGCACGTCCGTCGGCGGCTGCTCGTTCATGATCCATGTGCGCCATGCCTGCGCCGCCATCGAGGCGGGGCTGTGCAACACGGTGCTCATCACCCACGGCGAAAGCGGCCGCTCGCAGATCGGCCGGCCCGTGCAGGGCGTCGGCCCCTCCACGCAGGAAGGCCAGTTCCAGATGCCCTACGGGCCGCTCGGGCCGCCGACCATGTTCACCATCCCGGTGCTGCGCTACCTCAAGACCTATGGCGTCGGCATCGAGAAGGTCGCCAATGTGGGCGTGGTGCAGCGCAAATGGGCGGGCTTCCACCCGCGCGCGAGCTTCCGCGACCCGATCACCATCGACGATGTGCTGAACTCGCGCATGATCGCCTGGCCGTTCCGGCTGCTGATGTGCTGCCTCGTCACCGACGGCGGCGGGGCGCTCATCCTGACCAAGGCCGACCGGGCGTCGAGCTTCCCGACGAAGCCCGTCTATATCCAGGGCATCGGCGAGAGCGTCGAGACCAGCCTCATCAGCCAGATGGAGGACTTCACCTCCTCGCGCGCCTTCCGGGTCGCCGGGCGGACCGCCTTCGAGAATGCGGGCATCACGCACAAGGACGTGGACCACCTGATGATCTACGACGCCTTCGCGCATCTGCCGATCTACGGCCTGGAGGACCTGGGCTTCTGCGGGCGCGGCGAGGCCGGCGACTTCATGTGGGACGGCAACACCGCGCCCGGCGCCACCGGCTCGAACGCGCTGCCGCTCAACACGAACGGCGGCGGCCTCTCCTACATGCATTCCGGCATGTACGGCATGTATGCGCTGCAGGAGAGCGTGCGCCAGATGCGCGGCACCTCGCCCGCCCAGGTCGAGGGCGCGGAACTCTCCGTCTGCCACGGCGTCGGCGGCATGTTTGCGGCCTCGGGCACGGTGGTGATGTCCAGCCGGCCGGCCTGACCGCCGGAGGGGCGCGCCTGTCATGGACCTTGCCGGCCGCGTGCTTCACCGCGACGGCCTCGTCCTGGTCATCGACAAGCCCGCCGGGGTTCCGGTCCATGCCGGCCCCGGCGGCGGCCCCAATCTGGAGCAGGGCTTCGACAGCCTGCGCTTCGGCTGGAAGCGCCCGCCGGCGCTCGCCCACCGGCTCGACCGGGAGACCAGCGGCTGCCTGGTGCTGGGCCGGCATCCGAAGGCGCTGAGGCGCCTCGGCAGGCTGTTCGCCTCGGGCCGGGTGGGAAAGACCTACTGGACCTGGACGGCGGGCGCGCCGCCGGAAGAGGCGGGACTCATCGAGGCGCCGCTGCTCAAGCGCAGCACCCGCGCGGGCGGCTGGTCCATGCAGGTGGACGGGGAGGGCAAATCCGCAGCCACACGCTACCGCGTGCTCGAACGCCGGGAGGACGGCGCCGCCTGGCTCGAATGCCGGCCGCTGACGGGCCGCACGCATCAGATCCGGGCGCATCTGGCTCATCTCGGCTGCCCGGTGGTGGGCGATACGCGCTATGGCGGGCCGCCGGCGCCGCGCACCTTGCTGCACGCCCGCGCCATATCCCTGCCGCTCCATGAGGGCCGGGAGCCGGTAGCCGTGGAAGCGCCGTTGCCGGCGGATATCGAGGCGTTTCTCGGCGGCGCAGGCCGTCAGGTATAGACGAACGCCAGCGAGCGGTCGGGCTCGGCGAGCACGAGATCGACGATGGTCTCGACGGTGCTGCCGACCGGCTCCATGCCGGCCGCCTTCGCGGCGTCGGTCATCGCCTGCATGGCGCGCAGGAAATTGCGGCAGACCCGGTCGTCCGGGTCGGTGTAGTCGTTGTCGTTGTGCGTGATGGCGTTGATGACCGGGATCGTCGCGCCGCGCCGGCGGACCTGGCTGACGATATTGGCGGCGATCCGCCCGTAGTCCGCCTCTGGCCAGTCGGGGCGCATGTCCCAGTGGCCGGTCAGCGTGTTGGCGTCCAGCGGGTCCGCGTCCGGATCGACGGCCTGCCATTTGGTGCCGGCCGTGACGAGCGTGCCGGAGAAATCCACCGAGACCGGCATGTTGGCGAAGGGCAGGTCGCCGACAAGCTGGCGGAAGACCGGATGGGCCCGGTGCGGGTCGGGCGCCGCCCCGGTCCAGATGGCGTTCATGCGCGGCCAGATCCGCCCCGGCATGGAGCACGACCCGCCGCGAAAGCCGAGCTCGGCGAGCACCCGGTACATGCTGTCGTTCGCCGAGAAGGTGCCGGGACGGAAATAGAGCGGGCGGCGTCCCATGCCGGACTGCCACATGGAGACCGCCTCGGAGAGCGCGGCGCGCATGTCCGGCTCCGAAAGCCCGCCGAAATGGGCCTTGTACTTGCCGTCGCGGAACTTCCAGGGATGAAGGTGCAGGCCCTCGACGCAGCAGCCCCGGCCCTTCAGCTCCTCGAACAGGCCGGCCTGCTCGACGGCGACCTCGGGATGGATGAAGAAGGAGACGGGGAAGCCGAACTCCCGGGCCCGATCGGCATAGCCGCGAATGAATTTCTCGCTGTCCGCCCAGCTTTCGGGCCCGGTCGCCGTCGGATGGGTGCCGGGCGTCGGCGGCTCGACATCCATGGTGATGACGACATGCAGCTTGTCCACGAGGCGGCGTCAGACCCGCTTCGGCAGCATGAAGGCGCCGCAGAGGATCGCCGCCGCCGCGACCGCCAGCACCACGAACAGCGCTTCGAAGCCCCAGGCCTCGTGCAGCCAGGCGATCAGGTTGAGCGCCGTCGCCGCGACCGCGAAGGTGACGATGTAGCGGGCGGCGAAGGCGCGCGCGCGCCACTCGCTCTTCGTCATGCGCCCGATCAGCACATCGTTGATCGGGATCTGGCCGAACACCGCCAGCATGAAGCCGACGGCGATGAAGAAGGCGAGGAGCCCGTCGGCATGGATCATGGCGGTGAACAGCAGCGCCTGGCATGCCGCGACGCCGACGAACACCCAGCGGATCGAGTAGTTGTCCACGAGCCAGCCGACGAGAAGCTGCGCGAAGGCGGCGGCGGTGAAGGTGACGAAGGCGTAGCCGCCCACCTCCGTCGCCGACCCGGCGAAATCGGACAGGCGTTCGTCGAACACCTCGGGGAGCGCGAAGGTCGTGCTCTGGAAGACCAGGCCGCCGAGCGCCGTGGTGAAGAAGATGATCGCGAAGACATGGATCAGCACGGCGCGGGTCGGGTCGCCTTCGCCCTGGACCGCCGGCTTCGCCTCCGCGACGGAGGCGGGCGTCTCGACGGGGCCGCCGCGCAGGAACAGCATCCAGGCGAGGCCGACGGCGATGGAGACGGCGCCGGGGACGAAGAAGGCGGCCCGCCAGCCGACAAGGTCGATCAGGATGCCGGTCACCAGCGCGGCCAGAGCCACGCCCATATTTCCGTATATGCCGTTGACCGCGATGGGGATTCCGGTGCGCCCGCGCCCCTCGACCACCATGGCGAGGCCGACGGGGTGGTAGATCGCGGCGAACACGCCGATGGCCAGCAGTCCCGCGCCGATCTGGAGCGGCGTGTCGGCGAATCCGGTGGCGAAGGTGCTGGCCCCGATGCCGAGGAAGAAGACGCTCATCATCCCCTCGCGGCTCCACTTGTCGCCGAGCCACCCGGCCAGGAGCGCGAAGGCCCCGAACGCGACGAGGCCGGCCGTCCCGTAGGGGATCAGGTCGTCATAGGTCAGGTTCCAGGCCTCGGCCAGGAAGAGCGCCGCCACGGTGGCGAAGATCAGCATGGCGAGATGGTCGAGCAGGTGCCCGATATTCAGGAACAGGAACTGCGTCGAGAAGCGGGTCATGGGTCCGAGGTTACTCCAGTATCGCCATGTGGACGAAGTTCGAGACCACATCCAGGCGTTCACTGTGCCAGGGCTCCGGGTAGAGGCAGTTGGTGAGATAGGCGAAGGAGACGCCCGAGGCCGGGTCCGCCCAGCAATAGGACGACCCGACGCCGCCATGCCCGAACACGCGCTCATGCCCGAGCGAGCCGAGGCCCCGGATCGTCTGCGTGCGGCCGCGCACATGCGGGCCGATGCCGCGGTGCATCGGCATCTCGAAGCGCTCGTCCACGCGGTCGGCCGTCCAGTTGCGGGTGCAATAGGCGACGAGGCGCGGCGGGAAGAGCCGTACATCCTCCAGCCGCCCGCCCTGCACGAGCATCTGGTAGAAGGCCGCCATGCCCTTCGCGGTCGCGTAACCGCCGCCGCCGGGTATGCCGGCGCGGCGGATTTCGGGCGTGTTGCGCTCCGCCAGCGGCTCGAACCCGCCGCCCTCAGCCGGCGCGTGCATGTCGACCGCGCGGCCGTGCTCGGAATCCGGCAGGCCGACGAACACCTCGTTCTCCAGCCCGAGCGGCGCCGCGATCTCGTCGCGGATGAAGGCGCGGAAGTCCTGCCCGGAGACGGCCTCGATCAGCGCCGCCGCCGCCCAGTGCGCGGCCCCGGCGTGGTAATGGACGCGGCTTCCGGGCGTCCATTCGGCCTCGAAGCCGATGACGGCGCGCCGCCTGGCCTCGCGGTCCTCCCAGGCCTCCGGCGGCATGTCGGAGTTGGGAAAGCCGCCCTGGTGCGTCAGCAGTTCGAGCACGCTCTGCCGGCCCTTGCCATGCGCCTCGAAGCCCGGCAGATGCATGGCGACCGGGTCGGTGAAGCGCAGCCGGCCGTCCGCAGCGAGCTTCCAGACCGCAGCCGCCGTAATCACCTTGGTGTTGGAGAAGAGCAGCCAGAGCGTGCCTTCCTCCGCATCTTGCGGCGGGTCGAGCCGCGCCTGCCCGAAGCGCCGGTTGAGCGCCAGCCGTCCATGCCGGGCGACGGCGATCTCGGCGCCGGGATAGCGCCCCTCGGCGATATGGGCCTCCACCGTCTCGACCAGCCGCTCGAGCGGCCGCGGGTCGAGGCCGAGCGCCTCGGCGTCCGCCATGTCCGTCATGCGCGCGCGCCTAGAACGGGAACGTTGAACTGAATGCGTCCGTCGCCTCGCAGCGTTCGGCGAGCGCCGCCAGGGCCGGGCACGCCTCGGCGACCTTCATCGGCGGGTGCGCGAAGCGCGCAAAGGTGAAGCCGCAGACGGCGGAGATGTCGGCCTGGCTCAGCGAATCGCCGACCAGCCAGCCGTCGCCGGCTTCGGCGGCGAGCCCGTCCAGATATTGCAGGCCGCCCAGCGCGCGCTCGCGATTGTGGGCGATCCAGCTTTCCTCGACCTTCTCCTTCGGGCGGAAGCGCGGCTCATAGACGGCCCAGATGGTCCGGTCCATGGCGCCGGTGGCCATGGCGGTCGCGTGCATCACATCGCGGCGCGCCTTGCCCGAGACGGGGATGAGGCGTTTGCCGCCCGCCATTTCGTCGAGCGCGTCGAGAATGGCGTAGCTCTCGACCAGCGCCTCGCCATCGTCGAGCAGCAAGGTCGGGATGCGCAGCAGCGGGTTGTAGCGCCGGACGGACTCGGGGTCGTCGAACACCGCGACCTGGTCGAGTTCCCAGTCGAGGCCCATCAGGTTGAGCGAGACCGCGACGCGGCGGACATAGGGCGAGCGGGTGGAACCGAGAAGTTTCATCGGGCTGGAAGCTCCTGGATGAGGGATAAGAGGGCCGCACAATAACGCTCTCCGCAGCCCGCCTCCAGACTTGGCGCGCGCACTCTGCACGGGACGGGATGCGTTTTCTCGTCCCGCCCCCAATTTCCGCGTTTACCTCTATATGCTGCTCCTCATGAGGCTCGACCATCTCACATGGCCCGAAGTGGAGGCCTATCTCGGCCGGGCGGGTGGCATCCTGCTGCCGGTCGGCTCCACGGAACAGCACGGGCCCAACGGGCCGCTCGGCACGGACGCGCTCTGCCCCGAGGGGGTGGGGCGGGAGGCGGCGGAGCGGCTCGGCATTCTCACCGCGCCCACCCTGGCGCTCGGCGTTGCGCCCTACCACATGGCCTTTCCGGGGACGATCACGCTCACGCCGGAGACCTTCCAGGCGGTCCTGAAGGAAACCATCGCCTCGCTTGCCCGGCACGGCTTCGGCCATGTCTATGTGCTGAACGGGCATGGCGGCAACATTCCCTTCATCCGGGGCGTGCTGAAGGATTTGGAATCTCCGCGCTGCAGGCTGCACAGCTGGTTCGCCGGCCCGCGTGTGCGCGCGCTCGCAAAGGGGCTTTACGGCAAGGCCGAGGGCCTGCACGCCACGCCGTCCGAGATTGCGCTCGCCTGGCATGTCGCGCCCGAAACCCGGCGCGAGGACGTGGCCATGACGCCGAAGCGCGCCCCCGGGGGATTCGAGAAGGAGCCGGAGGCCTACCGGGCGCGGTTCCCGGACGGGCGCATCGGCTCCGAGGCCGCGCTCGCCCGCGCCGAGGACGGCGCCCGGCTGCTGCAGGCAGCGGTGGAGGATGTGATCGAGGACTACCGCGCCTTTACTGCGTAATCGCTCCGTCGGCCGCCAGGGCATCGATTTCCTCGGCCCCGAAGCCGGCCTCGGCCAGGATTTCGCCGGTATGCTCGCCGACGGCCGGGGGCTGGCGGCGGAGGCCGAAATCATGCGCGCCGATCTCCACGGGCAGGCGCGGCAGGCGCGTGCCGGGCCCGCCCGGAAGCTGCACCTCCAGCAGGCGCCCCTCATGGTTGAGTTGCGGGTCGTCGAACAGGTCCACCGGCTTCGCGACGGGCGAGAAGGGCACGGCGATCTTCTCCAGTATGGCGGTCATCCCGGAGAGCGTGTGCGCCCTGACGGTCTCCGCGATGCGGGCGGCGATCCGGTCCCCCTCGACCACGCGGCTCTCATTGGTGGCGTTGCGCGGGTCGGCGAGCTCGTCCGCCCAGCCGAAATGCTCGCACCATGCGCGCCAGTGGTTGTCGCTGGTGATGCCGATGAACACCTGCTCGCCGTCGCCGGTCTCGAAGGTCTCGTAAATCGCCCAGGCCCGGGCGCGCGCCGGCATGGGCTGCGGCTCGCGCCCCGTCGCGCTGATGCCGGCCATGTGCTGCGACATGAGGAAGGCGGTCGATTCGAACAGCGCCGACTTCACGAACTGCCCCCTGCCGGTCGCCTCGCGCTCCTTCAGTGCGCAGAGTATGCCGATGACGGCATAGCTGCCGCCCATGATGTCGATGATCGAGGTTCCGGCCCGCAGCGGCTGTCCGGGCGGGCCGGTCATGTAGGCGAGCCCCGCCATGAACTGCACCACCTCGTCGAGCGCTGGCCGGTTCTCATAGGGTCCAGAGAGGAAGCCCTTGAGCGAGGCGAAGACAAGGCGCGGATTGATCCCGCTCAGCGTCTCCCAGCCGCAGCCGAGCCGTTCCATGGTACCGGGCGCATAGTTCTCGATCACGACATCGACGGAGGCGGCGAGCCGGTGGACGACCTCCCGGCCGCGGTCCGACTTGAGATCGACGGCCAGCGAGCGCTTGTTGCGGTTGAAGCCGCCGAAGAAACCGGCGGCGAATCCCGGCAGGCGCCTCGTCTTGTCACCGTCGGGCGCGGGCTCGACCTTGATGACGTCTGCGCCGAGATCGGCCAGCACCAGGCCGCAGCTCGGCCCCATGATCGTCTGGCAGAACTCCAGCACCCGGATGCCGGCAAGCGGGAGCGGGGCATTCTCAGTCATCGGTCGCGAAACCTGTGTCTCGGGAATCGGTGCGCAGACTATGGGCCATTCGCGCGCCGGCCGCGACGGGACCGTTTGTCCGCCGAGGACAGGCAGGAAGCAGCGTCAACGATTGAAATTCATTCGCATTGTGAATGATTGTCAGTCAAGTCATGAATGGATATCATTCACCATATGGTCGAAGCCCCGCTTCCGCGTCTCGTGGCGAAAACGCTCGAGGACCGTCTTGCCGTCATGCCGGCCGTCGTGCTCACAGGCGCGCGCCAGA
Source organism: Alphaproteobacteria bacterium (assembly GCA_022827685.1). Taxonomy (GTDB): domain Bacteria; phylum Pseudomonadota; class Alphaproteobacteria; order Bin95; family Bin95; genus Bin95. The sequence goes on along the minus strand of JAJEIH010000020.1, from coordinate 8,409 downwards.
CCGGCAAGACCGTCCTCGCGCAAGGACTCGAGCCGGAAGGGCGGCGCTACCGCTCCCTCGACGACACGGATATTCTGGATGCTGCCCGCCGCGACCCGGAATCGCTTCTGGACGGGCCCGGTCCGATGGCGCTGGACGAAGTGCAGCGGGCGCCGGACCTGCTCCATGCGGTGAAGCTGGCCATCGACCGGGACCGGCGGCCGGGGCGCTTCCTGCTGACCGGCTCGGCGAATCTGCTTCTCATGCACCGTGTCTCGGAATCGCTTGCGGGGCGCGCCAGCTATCTGACGCTTCGTCCCATGACCCGGCGGGAACGGTCGGGAATGGGCGCGGGCGGCCTCTGGGAAGAGTTGATCGGGACGCCGGAGGACCGTTGGCTCGACCTGCTTGCCGCCCAACCGGACGAGCCGGCGGACTGGCGCGGACTGGCAAGGAGCGGCGGGTTTCCGACGCCGGCCGTCCATCTGGCGCAGGACGATGCGCGGACCGTCTGGTTCGACGGCTATGTGCGCACCTATCTGGAGCGCGACCTCCAGGACCTGTCCGCGATTTCGGCCCTCGTCGAATTCCGCCGCCTGATGCGCGCGGCCGCGCTCAAGACCGGCCAGACCGTCAACCAGACCGAACTCGGCCGAGACATCGCGCTGCCGCAGCCTACGGTGCGGCGCTATCTCAACCTGCTGGAGACTTCCTATCTGCTGGCGCAAATCCCCGCTTATGCCGTGAACCGCACCAAGCGGCTCATCAAGGCGCCGAAACTCTACTGGGGCGACACCGGGCTCGCGCTTTACCTCGCGGGCGGCGCGGAACCGGGGGGCGCGCATCTTGAGAATCTCGTGGTGGCGGACCTGATGGCATGGCGGGACGCCCGCCTTGGCCAGGCCGAAATTCTCCACTGGCGAACTGCGGCCGGCGAGGAGGTGGATTTCGTTGTCGAGGCCGAAGGGCGCCTGCTTCCGATAGAGGTAAAGGCGTCGAACCGGCCCCGACTGAGAGACGCCCGCCATCTCCGCAGCTTCCGCGCCGAATACGGCGCAGGCGTCCGGCCGGGTTTGCTGCTGCATACGGGCCCGCAACTCGAATGGCTCGCGCCGGATGTTCTTGCCGCGCCCTGGTGGCGGGTGATGTAACCGGCGCGGCTGCCGCGCTCTTGCGATAAACCGCATGATCTGCGTGACGGTCATGCTGATCGGCGTCAACCCGACCATACCTTGCTTGCATCCAGACTTTTCGCAAAGCAGACTGACTCCTGCAAACCGACATGGGTTCTCGGCATACGCCGGGTCGCCCGCTGAATAGAACAACCTGTTCCGGGCAAGGGGTAGCTCCCCGAGCCATGGTGAATAGGCGGGGCCTCATGGACACCCATGTCGGTTTGCAACGGCCCGGCACCAGCGACGGGCCTTGCAGGGGTCCGTCATGCTGCCTGTCTATGTCATCAATCTTGATCGTCGTCCGGACCGCTGGGCGTTCATGTCCGAACAATTCGACCGGCTTGGCATAGAGGCAACACGCATCCCGGCAGTAGATGCTCGATCGCTGCACGCATCGGAGCAATGGGGGAAAATCTGGCACTACAGTCTCGGCGGACAGGCTGGAATCCTTAGTTTGACTAAGGCGTTGATTGAACTTCTTGGTTCAGGTGCCCCGGCCGCACTCATGCTGGAAGATGATGTTGAACTGGCCGCCGACACGCCGACGCTGCTGGAAGGGGTGGACTGGTGGCCCGCTGGCGCACACATCGTCCGGCTGTACTGCAGCCAGGACCAGTCCCGACTGCTTTGGGGACCCTCCGGACGAACGCCGACCGGGCGCATGTTGCAGCGTCTGGAGCAACAGAGCGTCGGGGCCTGCGCTTTTCTGATTGATCGGCGCGGAGCGCGTATCGCCCTTTCAGCATTTTCCAACCCGCATGCCGGCACCGACACGATGCTGTTCAACCAGGTCCGTTCTGAAGCGGCAAGGAAATTCGGGACAGTTCAGATCGTTCCGGCGATGGCGCGACACCCCAATGTTTTCCCTAGCGATCAGGCGGGATGGGGGAAAAGTGGAGAGCGGAGAGACCGCGTCGGCGTCTCGAAATGTTGTCAGTCCGGCGTCTCGGCAAATGGCGTTATCTGTTGCGAGTGGCTGCGCTGAGAATTAGAGGAAAGGTCAGCAATCAGCACATTCCATATAGCGTAATCCCTTATGCCTGAGCCGATAACGCCGGGCGAGATCGACTGCTTGATGGACCGCCTTCATGCGACAGCCGTCGAAGCGGACGACCCTTTGATCGAGCAGGGATGCGCCGCCGCTGTATTCGTGCTTTCCAGCCTGGCCGTAATCATGGAAGAAAGCGCCGAAGCGCCGGACCGAGAGCGCGAAAAATCAAACTGAGACACTGCCCGCTCTTGTCATGGCGTGACGCCGGGGCGATGCTGCGCTGTCCGTTCCGGAAGACGCTTCCCTTCCTATGTCCGCCTCGTTCTTCGACAGCCCATGCGCGTGATCCTTTGCCGCGAGCTCGGCTCACCCGATGTGCTGACCGTGGAGGAGCGGCCCGACCCGGAGCCGGGCATGGGCGAGGTGCTCGTCCGGCAGGAGGCCTGGGGCGTCAACTATGTCGATGCGCTGATGGTGGCGGGCGGCTACCAGCTCAAGCCCGACCTGCCCTTCGTGCCGGGACTGGAAGCCGCCGGCACGGTCGTCGCGACCGGTTTCGGCATCAATGTCTTCGAGGTAGGCGACCGGGTGGTCGTGAGCCACCGGCCGGGCGCGTTTGCGGAACTGGCGGCGGCGCCCTTCGACCGCGTGCGTCCGGCGCCTCCCGAACTGGACATGGCGGAAGCCGCCGTGTTCCGCTCCGCCTACCACACGGCGCTCCATGCACTGCTGCAGCGGGGACGGCTCGCGCCCGGTGAGAGCGTGCTGGTGCTGGGCGCGGCCGGTGGCGTCGGCATGGCGGCGGTGCATTGCGCCAAGCGGCTGGGCGCGCAGGTGATCGCCGCGGCGGCCGGAGAGGAGAAGCTGGCCGCCCTTCGCAGGCAGGGGGCCGATGTCGTGATCGACTATCGCGAGGGTTTCCGCCCGGCGGTGCTGGCCGCTACGGGCGGGCGCGGCGTTGATGTCGTTTACGACCCCGTCGGCGGCGATGCCTTCGATGAGGCGATGCGCTCGACCGCTTGGGGCGGGCGCATCCTCGCCATCGGATTCACGAGCGGCCGCCGGCCGGTCGCTAAGGTCAACCACATCCTCATCAAGGGCATCGAAGTGATCGGCGTGCGCGCGGGCGAAGCGGGCCGCCGCGACCCGAACCTGCCCGAAGAGACCTGGCGCTATCTGACCCGCTGGGTTTCAGAGGACGGGCTGAGGCCGCATATCAGCCACCGCATTCCCTTCTCCCGCGCCGCCGAGGCGCTGCAATTGGTGCTCGATCGCAAGGTCATCGGAAAGGCAGTGCTGGTCCCCGATGGGTGAGCCGTCTTGCAGGGCCCGGCGAAACGCTGGAATTGTGCCGCTTCCCGCGCAGTGAAGAAAGAGAAAGGCGCGCTCCGCGATGACGCTTCCGCTAGACGGCATTACCGTTCTCGACCTCACCTCCGGCGCTGCCGGCGCCTTCGCCGGGATGCTGCTGGGCGACTCGGGCGCGCGGGTGCTTCGCGCCGTCCATGCGGCGGCGCCCCTGCATCGCAATGGCGGCTTTACTGTCTGGGACCGGGGCAAGGAGGCCTTCGATTGGGACCCGGAAGCGGCCGGCGCGGAGGATGAACTCGGGCGCCTGCTGCCGGGCGCGGACGTGCTGCTGCAGGACTTCGCGCCGGCCGCGCCGCAGCAGGCGATGTTTGCGCCGGCGAAGCTTCTGGCATCGAATCCGCGTCTCGTCGCCTGCTCGATCACGGCATACGGCATGCAGGGCAGGTGGCGGGACGACCCGCCGGTGGACGATCTCGTGATGGCGCGTGCGGGCGTCCTCGCAGGCATGCCGGGCTTCAGGCCCGCGCCCGTGCATGTGCCGCATCCGCTGCCGAGCACCGGGGCGGCGCTCTTTGCGTGCATCGGCGCGGCCGCAAGCCTGCTCGCGCGCGAGACCACCGGCCGCGGCCGCATCGTCGAGACCTCGCTGCTGGCGGGTGCGCTGCTCTTCCACCCGAAAGTAGTCGCCGAGGGCATCCCGCCGCTCGTGTTCCAGACCCATCCCTCCGGCAGCGCGCCCTTCTACAGCCTCTATGAATGTGCGGACGGCGAATACATCCAGATCGGCTGCGTGCATGCGCGCTTCATCGACCGCGCCGCAGAACTGATGGGCATCGGCGAACTCGTCTCGGAGCCCCGGTTCGACAATGTGCGCCGGGGTGACGGGATGACGGAGGAGGAGGAACTCCGCGCTGCGATCGCCGGCGCGATGAAGACGCGCAACGCCGCAGACTGGGCCGCCGATTTCGAAGCCGCCGACGTGCCGTTCGCGCCGGTCCGGCAGGGTGAGATCGTCCTCGACGATCCGCAGATCCGGCACAACGCCATGGTGCTCGGGCTCGAAGACCCGGCGCTCGGCGAGACCGTGCAGATGGGGGCGCCGATCCGCTTCGCCGAGACGCCGGCGGACCCGAAGCCGCGCGCCGCCGGCGCCGGCCCGCTCCCCGACCTCCCGCCGCTGGCGGCGGATGCTCCAGCGGCGGCCGACGGTGCCGAGGACCCGCCGCCGCTGGCGGGCGTGCGCGTGCTGGAGATCACGAACCTGATCGCGGGTCCGACCGGCGGGCGCCTGCTGGCTGACCTCGGCGCCGACGTCATCAAGCTGGAGCCGCCCGGCGGCGACATCTCGCGGCCCATCGGGCGCAACTACTTCTACAACCTGAACTTCAACAAGCGCTCCTTTTGCGTGGACGCGCGCAAGCCGGGCGGCAGGGAAGCGATCCAGCGCGTGGCGGCCAGCTGCGACATGATGCTCGCCAACCTCCGCCCCGGCGCGACGCACCGCATGGGCATCGGCGCGGATGTGGATCCGGAGCTCATCGAGACGCATGTCACGGGCTATGGCCTGACCGGCCCCTATTCGAAGCGGCCCGGGATCGACCCGCTGGCGCAGGCGCTGATGGGCCTTTCCCGCGCGCAGGGCGGCAGCGGCAACCCGCCGTCCTTCGCCGCCCAGCTTGCGCCGACCGACTTCACCGCCGGGGCCATGGCGACGCTCGGCTCGATCCTGGCGCTCTATGCTCGGCGGCGGGGCAGGGCCTCGCGGCGGGTGGACAGCAACCTGCTCAATGCCGCCGTGGTGCTGAGTTCGCCCTGGTTCGGGAAGTGGCGGGGCAAGGAGGAGCGGCCGCTTGCCGATTCCGGCCAGCACGGCATCAATGCCTTCCACCGGCTCTACCGGCTGAGCGACGGCTGGATCTATGTCGCTGCGGACACAGACGACGCGCGGGCGGCGCTGTCGGCCGCGTTCGGGCCCGGCGCGCTCGACCCCGCCGGCGGCGGCCACCCGGCCGAATCGCCGCTCGCCCGCGCCATCGAAGCGGCCTTTGCCGACCGCCGCGTGGAAGACGCGCTGGCAGCGCTGGAGGAGGCCGGCGTGCCGGCCGCAGAGGCGCGGAGCGGCGCGAGCGAAGTCTTCCTCGACGACGAAACCGCGCACGCGAACGGGCTGGTCACAGAAACCCGCCACCCGACGGCAGGCAGGATGCGGATCGCCTGGAACTATATCGGCTTCCGGAACACCGCGTCCTCCGCCGCCCGCCCGACGCCGCTGCTGGGCGAACACAGCGCCGACGTGCTGGCCGAAGCCGGACTAGACGAGGGCGAGATCGAGGCGCTCTTCGCCTCGGGCGCAGTGCTTGCGGAGCGCGGCTGACCCGGCTTAGGCGGCCCTGGCGGTCTGCCGCTCGCGGAAGGGCGCCATCACCTCCTTGCCGAAATGCTCGAGCTGCTCGAGCATCACCGAGAGCGGCGTGCCCATGCTGGACTGGACATTGACGTCCTCCAGCCCCGGATACTTGGCCTGCAGCGACTCCAGATAGTCGATGAAGCCCTCCGGCGGCCCGCAATACCAGGAGCCGGCCTCTACGGCGCGCTCCAGGGTCGGGATGTTCATCTCGGCCCAGTCGCCGCGTTCGCTCACCCGCTCAAGCTGCTCGGGCTTCATCGGCACCATGCCGAGCGGGGCGAACATCTTGACATGCTCCTCGAAGAAGGGCGTTGCCTCGCGGATCGCCTTCTCCTTCGTCTCGGCGATGTGGAAGTTGAGCCCGATGCAGAGGTTCTCGCCGATCTGCACGTCGTGCCCGGCCCGCTCCCAGGCTTCCTTGAAGGCGACGATCGGGCGCTCCGCCATCAGCGCCGAGCCGCCGCCGACTATGCCCTTGATGCCGTGCTTCGCCATGAAGTCGAGCCCGCGCGGCTGCGCGCTCACGATCGGCTGCCAGCACTCCACCGGCTGGTTGACCGGGCGCGGCACCAGCGTGATCTCGTCGAGCTCGTAGCCGCGATAGGGCACGCGCGGCGGCAGGGTGTAATACTTGCCCTCGTGCCGGAACGACTCCTCGCGGAAGGAGCGCAGCACGATCTCCGTCTGCTCCTCGAACATGTCGCGGTTGGCGTCGCCGTCCATCAGCACGCCGCCCAGCGTCTCGACCTCGCGGGTGTGGTAGCCGCGCCCGACGCCGAAGATCACCCGGCCCCCGGTCAGGATGTCGGCGGTGGCGAAGTCCTCCGCGAGGCGGAGCGGATGCCACATGGTGGTGACATTGAAGCCGCAGCCGAAGCGGAGCCGCTTGGTCAGGTGCGCCAGATGCACGAAGAACAGCGGCAGGTTCGGGATGCACTCATAGCCCTCATGCTGGAAATGGTGCTCGGCCAGCCAGAAGGCGTCGTAGCCGAGTTCGTCCATGGCGACGGCCATCTTCTCGGTCTTTTCGAATACCGAGGCCAGCCGGTCGTTGTCGTAGCGCCGGTCGTTCGCCGGCGTGGCGTCCTGGCCCATGTCGTCCAGGTCGATATGCCCGGCAAACAGGCTTCCGAAGCGCTTGATCACAGTCTCGTTCCTCCGTCGCATCCTGCGGATTGGGTGCCCGGCGGGGAGCATACAGATGCAGGGCCCGCCGCAGAAGCCGGGCCGGTTTGCCCCTACTCCATCACGATGCGCGGCGGGGCCGGGCCGGTGGCGCGGCGGTTTTCGACCTGCTGCCAGAGGCGGGCGGCGATGTCGCGGAAGGCGCGGCCCGAGGGGGAGGCGTCGTCGTCGGCCGCGGGCTCGCCGGCGTCGCAGCGTTCGCGAAGCTCCAGCACAAGCGGCACCTCGCCGAGGAAGGGGGCGCCGAGCGTCTCCGCCTCCGCGCGCGCGCCGCCCGCGCCGAAAATGTGCGTGCCTTCGCCGCAATGCGGGCAGACGAACACCGACATGTTCTCGACCAGCCCCAGCACCGGCACCTCGACCTTTTCGAACATGGCGATGCCGCGCCTGGCGTCCAGCAGCGCGATGTCCTGCGGCGTGGAGACGATCACCGCGCCCGTCAGCGGCACGCGCTGGGAGAGCGTCAATTGCGCATCCCCCGTGCCGGGCGGCATGTCGATCAGCAGGATGTCGAGCGCGCCCCAGGCGACGTCGCCGACAAGCTGCTGCACCGCGCTCATCACCATCGGCCCGCGCCAGATCATCGCCGTCTCTTCCGAGATCAGGAAGCCGATCGACATGCAGGCCACGCCCCACCGCCGCATCGGCAGGAGCGTCTTCCCGCCCGCGAGCGCGGGCTTGCCGGAAATGCCCATCATGCGCGGCAGGGAGGGTCCGTAAATGTCGCTGTCCATGAGGCCGACGGCGAGGCCCTGCCGGGCGAGCGCCACGGCGAGATTGACGGCGACCGTGGATTTGCCGACCCCGCCCTTGCCGGAGGCGACGGCCACGACGGCCCTGACGCCCGGCAGTTCGATCCGCCCCTGGCCGCGCCCGCCGCCGGCGCCGGAGGGCGGGCGTACCGCCGGCGGGGCGGGCGCGGCGCGCTCCGCGGTCAGCACGACGGTGGCGCTGGTGACGCCCGGCAGGCGCGCGAGCGCGGCCTCGACGGCGCGACGTTCGTTGCCGGCGTCCCCGGCCCGGCCGGGGTCCACCTCCAGCGAGACCTGCACCGCGCCGTCCTTCGCTGCGACGCCGCCCACGCGTCCGATGCGCGCCACGGCGTCCGCGGCGGCGCGGATCTCGGCTTCGGTCGGTCCGGCCATCGGCGCTCAGTGCCTCCGCACGGGGTTTCGGAATGCGCGGCCCCATTCCAACGCCGGACGCCCTGTTCTATAAGGCGCCATGCGGGAAATCGGCGGTCGCGCGCAGAACGGCAACGAGAGGTAGGCCCATGCCCTGGCAGAATCAAGGCGGAGGCGGCGGCGGCCCGTGGGGCGGCGGCGGCGGTGGCGGTCCCTGGGGCGGCGGCGGTGGCGGCG
>JAJEIH010000167.1 GCA_022827685.1 Alphaproteobacteria bacterium | reverse complement strand
CATCCGCGCCGGCCAGCGCCGCTCCCTTGTCCCGTCCCGCCCGCATTGACGCCAGCACCTGGCGTTCGGCCTTCACCGCCCGGTCGGTGACGAAGGCCCGGTCCATGCCCCGGCGTTCCGTAAGCGGTACCGAGACCCCATACTTCCAACGAATCTGATTTCGCGGCTGACTCTGGGCCTTGGCAAGGAGTCTTGGAGGAGGCATCGCGATGAAGGATTTGGATTTGCTGCGTGGCCACGAGTTCGGCGGTCGCTCGGTCGAGGCGCCAGCGCCTGAAGAAGCCGCCCCATCTGCTGCAGCTCCACCTACACCATCCACAGCAACTGATCCGGCTCATCACACTCGGCGATCATGGTCTGCCGAGGAGAAGGCGCGGATTGTCGCGGAGAGCGACAGACCGGGGGCCGTGCAGAAGGAGGTCGCGGCTCGCCACGGCATCACCGGGCAAACTCTTCGTCAGTGGCGCAGTCGGGCGCGCGCTCGTGGTCTCTCCGGCGCGCGCGGGGTGGCGGCATCCGGGAAGCGGGATGGCCGTCCTTGGCCGGATGATGTGAAGGCGCAGATCGTTGCGGAGAGCGAGCGCCCGGATGCATCGATATCGGCAGTTGCCCGCCGTCACGGCATCAGCGAGAGGACGCTGCGCACCTGGCGTCGTCAGGCGGCGAGTGGCGCTGGTGGTGATCGGCGGGGAGCCGGGTCTGCGCCCCCCTATATTCCGGTTGTGGTTGACGGGGCTGCGTCCGAGCAGACGGTCGCGATCGAGGCGCTGGGCGTCGTCGTTCGCCTTCCGGCGGAGAGCGCGGTTGATCGGATCGTGGCCGTGGCCTCGGGCCTGGGTCGGGCGTCGTCATGATCGCGGTCCCCTCGCTTCGCATCGTGTTGGCGACGCGGCCGGTTGATTTTCGTCGCGGCCACGACGCTCTTGCGGCGACGGCGGCGGGGGAGCTGGACCTCGATATCTATTCCGGTGTGATCGTGATCTTCCGCTCGCGCCGCGGGGACAGGCTGAAGCTGCTCACCTGGGACGGCACCGGTCTGGTGATGACCTACAAGCGTCTTGAGCAGGGCCGCTTCGCCTGGCCCGCGATTGAGGACGGTGTGATGCGCCTCACCAAGGGCCAGTTCGAGGCTCTGTTCGAGGGCCTTGACTGGCGCCGGGTGAAGGCCCGCCCGGTTCGCCGCCCGCTGGCAGCGGAGTGAGGTGACAGGCAAGCGGGGCCGCAGATTTTGGTCGAGGTCCCGCCTGCACTTTTCTCTGGTCACGCATCGGCGAATCGGATTAAGGGATCGGCCATGCCGAAGGCCACGCCCTCCCCCCTCAGCAGCGCCGGTTCGCCGTCGCCCGAGGTGGTTTCTGCGGCGCTGGCGACCCTGCAGGCGGAGCTTGCCGACGAGCGCGCAGCGCACCGTGCGACCGAGGTGGCCCTATGCGAAGCAGAGCAGGCACGCAGCGCGGCGGAGGCGGCGAGGCATACGGCGGAAGCGCGGGCGGCACGGCTGGAGGCCGAGAACGCGTACAGCGCGGAGCAGATCAGCCGGCTTGAGCATCTCAACAAGGAGCTCAGGAAGGCGCTGTTCGGTCCGCGCTCCGAGAAGCTCAACGAGGACGAGCGCCAGCTTACATTTGAGGAGTTTTGGGCGGCGATCGCTGAAGCCGGCGGCCGGCCCGAGGCAGACGATCAAGAGCCGGACGAGGAGACTGTCGGCAAGCGCCGGCGGCGCTCTTCCCGCGGATCGCGCAGCGGGGTGCGCTTCGGGCCCCAGGTCGACCGGCGCGAGGAGGTGATCGAGCCGGACACGATCATGTGCCCGTGCGGCTGCGGCGAGATGACGAAGATCGGCGAGGATCGAAGCGAGCGGCTGGACTATGAGCCGGCGAAGTTCACCGTCATTGAGACCGTGCGCCCCCGCTACGCCTGCAACAAGTGCAAGGGGGGCGGGGTGATGCAGTCGCCGGCGCCCGCGGCTCTGGTCGAGGGCGGCCTTCCCACCGAGGCTCTTCTGGCGCACGTGCTGATCGCGAAGTACGGCGACCACCTTCCGCTATATCGCCAGTCGCAGATTTACGAGCGCTCGGGGATCGAGATTCACCGCGCGACGCTGGCGACGTGGGTGGGGCAGGCAGCGTTTCACCTGCGCCCCGTGGTCGACTGCCTGAAGGACGAGCTGAAGACGTCGAGCCACCTGGGTCTGGACGAGACCACGATCCGTGTTCTCGACCCCGGCCGGGGCAAGACGAAGACAGGCTACATGTGGACCCTTGTGCGCGACGAGCGTCACTGGAGCGGCGCGGACCCGCCGGGCGTGGTCTATCGCTATGAGCCCGGTCGCGGCGGCAAGTATGGTGCCAGGCTCCTGAAGGGCTTTTCGGGGACGGTGCAGCTCGACGCCTACTCGGGCCACAAGATCCTGGCGCGGCCGGACCGACCCGGCGGCCCTGTGACGCGGGCTCTGTGTTGGGGGCACGCCAGGCGCAAGCTGAAGGAGGTGTACGACTCGAGCGCCTCGCCGATCGCGCTGACCGGTCTCATGCAGATCGCCAAGCTCTATGCGATCGAGGAGAAGATCCGGGGCGAGCCGCCGGCGACGCGTCAGGCGATCCGCTGGGAGGAGTCGGCGCCGATCGTGAATGCTTTCGGTGTCTGGCTCGACGAGCAGCGCTCGAAGGTCTCACCGCGCTCCCGTCTCGGCGAGAAGCTCACCTATATCGCCAACCAGTGGGACGGGCTGCTGGAGTTCCTGTACGACGGCCGTGTCGAGATCGACTCGAACCTGGTGGAGAACCGGATCCGCCCGCTGAAGCTCACCGCCAAGAACGCGCTCTTCGCCGGCAACGACGAGGGTGCGCAGGCCTGGGCCCGCATCGCCTCGCTGATCGAGACCTGCAAGATGAACGGCGTCGAGCCCTACGCCTGGATGCGGAGCACGCTCGAGAAGATCGCCAAGGGCCACCCGCAGTCCAAAATCCAGGAACTGCTGCCGTGGAACTTCGAGCCCGAGACAAAGTGACTCGCGCGCCCACGGCGCTCCTCAACAAGTCCCCGTCGTAGTCAACCCAGATTCCTGTATGGGGTCTGCGTAACGCTTACGGCGTTCCGCCTCGATCAGCTCGCCGCCGGACACCAGCCGTGCGATCGCCCCGTCGACCTCGGCCAGCGTGTAGCGCCCCGGCGCATGGCCCAGCGCCACCGCCCGGATCTCGGCCTCCGGGATCGCGGTGCGCCTCTCAGCAACGTGCGCCACAGCCCGCGCCACCGCCTCCAGGACGCCCCGCTCGGGTT
>JAJEIH010000026.1 GCA_022827685.1 Alphaproteobacteria bacterium | reverse complement strand
CCGCCGCATTGCGCGCCACATTGAACGAGCCCTTGAGATGCACCGAGATCACCGCATCCCAGTCCGCCTCGCTCATCTTGTGGAAGATCACGTCGCGCAGGATGCCGGCCACATTCACGACCCCGTCGATGCGCCCGAAGGCCTCCACCGCCTGGCCCACCATCCGGCCCGCCGCCTCGTAGTCCGCAACGCTGTCGCCGTTGACGACCGCCTCGCCGCCCGCCGCCTCGATCATCGCGGCGGTCTCCTGCGCCGGCGTCGCATCCGCCCCCGCCCCGCCGACATCGCCGCCGAGATCATTCACGACCACCTGCGCGCCCTCGCCCGCCGCCAGAACCGCTACCTCGCGACCGATGCCCCGGCCCGCCCCCGTCACAAGAACAACCTTGCCTTCCAATACGCCCATCCAAACGGCTCCCCAATCTGTGTCGGCGCCAGCATAGATTGCCGCGCCCGCCTGTGCGAGCGCCGGGAGCGCGCCCGCATCCGGCCTCGGCCGCAGGCCCGGGGATCGTCCGGAAACCGGCGCTGCCGCCTGCCTTTCGGCTTCCCGCCGCTTGTCAACGAGGCCGCCGGGACGGACCGCGGGTTTGACGGGTCCGCCCGATACCGGCATAACTCCCCTGTCGGCGCACTGGGCCGGCCGCCCGGCGGCCCGCCGGGCGAAGACATGGCGGCGGCAGGGTTCGGGCCTGTCACGACTATGGTTGCTCCTGCGCCGCGGGGAGAGATCGACAAATCGCCCGTCTGGCCGGTGGGAGTTTCTGTATCGGACCACATCACCCATAACGCGACCGGGACAGACGGCAGGGAGAGCGCAAACATGAAAGATATCCTGAAGTTCCAGCAGATGGTTCGCGACGGCGTAATGGGCCGCCGCGACTTCCTCGCCGCCCTGGGCGCGCTCGGCGTTACCGGCGCCGCCGCTACGGGCTTCCTGCACTCGTCAAGCGCGCTCGCGGCAACGCCGCGCAAGGGCGGGACGGTGCGCTATGCGAACAACCTCCACGGGCCCGACGACCAGATGGACCCGATCGTCTTCACGTCGGGCATCGACTACACGCGCGGCAGGGCGACCTATAACGGCCTCGTCCAGATGCGCGACAACATGGCTCTCGCGCCCGAACTCGCCGAGGAGTGGTCGGCGAACAGCAACGCCACCGAATACACCTTCAAGATCCGCAAGGGCGTGGAATTCCACGACGGCTCGCCGCTGACCGCCGATGATGTGGTCTGGAGCATGAACCGCCATCTCGGCGAGGACTCTCCCTCGGTCGCCAAGGCGCTCTTCCAGTCGGTGCAGGAGTGGAAGAAGGTGGACGGGCACACCGTCAAGGCCATCCTGAAAACGCCGGATTCCGATCTTCCCGCGAAGCTCACCGAGAAGCAGGCGAAGATCGCCAAGATGGATACCGAGGACTTCAAGAAGGGCAACGGCACGGGTCCGTTCGTGCTCGAGTCCTTCGAGGCCGGCGTGCGGTCCACGCATGTGCGCAATCCCAACTACTGGCGGGACGGCGCGAACTTCGAGGCTCTCGAGATCACCGCCATCACCGACCCGCTGGCGCGGGCCAACGCGCTGATCGCGGGCGATGTCGAACTCATCAACCAGGTCGACTCCAAGAGCATCCCCCGCGTCGAGGAGGCCGACGGCGTGCGCGTTATCTCGACGCCGACCAGCGCCTATACCGGCATCTGCATCCTGAAGAACACGGCGCCCGGCGAGAACGACGATTTCGTCAAGGGCATGCAGTATATCCAGGATCGCGAGCGCATCGTGCGCTCGATCCTCAAGGGGCACGGGACGATCGGCAACGACCACCCGGTCGGGCCGGCCTTCGGTCCGGACCATTGCGCCGAGTTGGCGCAACGCGCGTTCGACCCGGACAAGGCCAAGTTCCACCTTGAGAAGTCCGGCGTCACCTCCGCCGAGCTCCATGTCGCGCCGGTTCGCCTCGGCATCGTGGAAATCTGCCTCCTGATGCAGGCCAATCTCAAGAAGATCGGCTTCGACCTCAGGATCAAGAAGGTGCCGACGGACGGCTACTGGGGCGCGGTGTGGATGAAGGAGCCGATGAACGTCGTGTCGTGGAACATGCGCCCCACGGCGAATGCGCAAATGGCCATCCAGTTCGCTCCGGGTGCGGCGTGGAACGACACCTTCTGGAACAACGAGCGGATGGGCCAGCTGCTGACGGCCCAGCTCGCCGAGACCGATCCGGCCAAGCGCCACGGCATGCTCTGCGAGATGCAGACCCTCATCCACAATGGCAGCGGCATGGTGATTCCCTGCCATGTGAACGAGGTGGACGGCGCCAGCAACAAGATCCAGGGCATCCCGAACGTGCCGTTCGGCTCGCTCGGCGCCTATGAATGGATCGAGTTCGCCTGGATGGACGAGTGAGCCCGGCCGTGCCGTCGTCCGGATGAGACGGGCCCGCGCGGTTTCGGCTGCGCGGGCCTTCTTCTCCGGCCGCTGCTGCGAAGCCGTGACCGGCAGTCCGGCAGCTTCCAGCAAGGCATGGCGGCCCGTTCGGGACCGTCCAGAAAATGGCACTCCTAAACGCGATACTGCGCCGGACGGCGCTCGGCGTCGTAACCCTGTTCGTCGTGTCAGTGCTGATCTTTGTCGGCACCAGCATTCTGCCGGGCGACGTCGCGAACATCATCCTCGGCCAGATGGCGACGCCCGAATCCCTGGCGGCGCTGCGGGCCAAGCTCGGCCTGGATGAGCCGGCGCATGTCCGGTACTTCATCTGGCTGAGCGACCTGCTGACCGGGGACCTCGGTTTCTCGAAGGCCGGCGCCGGCGCCGGGACCATCGGCACCCCGATCTCCGAAATGTTGATGCCGCGTCTGGTCAATACACTGCGCCTGGCCACTGCCGTTGCTGTGGTCGCTGTCCCGTTCGCGGTGACGGTGGGGCTGCTGGCCGCGATGTATCCTGGCACGAAGCTCGACCGTGCGGTCACCTTCACCACGCTCGGGCTCATCTCCGTGCCGGAGTTCCTCGTCGCCACCCTGCTGGTGCTGGTGGTAGCGGTCCAGCTCGGCTGGCTGCCCGCCACGGCCTATATCAGCGGGCAGGAGACCGGGATGAAGCTGGTCCGGGCGCTGGCGATGCCGGCGCTCACGCTGATTATCGTGGCTTCCTCGCAGATCATGCGCATGACGAGGGCCACCGTGCTCAACGTCATGAGCTCTCCTTATATCGAGATGGCGATCCTCAAGGGCGTGCCGCGCAAGCGGATCATCCTGCGCCATGCGCTGTTCAACGCCATCGGGCCCATCGCCAATGTCATCGCCCTCAACCTCGCCTATCTCGTGAGCGGCGTGGTCATCGTCGAGACGGTCTTCGCCTATCCGGGGCTGGCGAAGCTCATGATCGACGCCGTGCAGACGCGCGACCTGCCGCTGGTGCAGGCCTGCGCCATGATCTTCTGCGCCACCTACATCGTGCTGATCTTCATCGCGGACATGGTGTCGATCCTGTCCAATCCCCGCCTCCGGCACCCGAGATAGAGGCAGTTTCATGGCTGACAGTGTCGAAAAGACCGAAGCCCGGGCCGCCTTCGAGGAGCTGCCCGACGCGCCGCCGCGCCGCCGGCTCCGGCTCTCCTGGAGCGGCAGGCTCGGGGTCTGCGTCGTCGCCTTCTGGATGGCCATCGTCTTCATCGGGCCGTCGATCTCGCCCTATCACGAGGCCGACATCCTGGACGAGGCGCTGTTCATCGTGCCGGGCAGCGACAATCCCTATCCCGAGACGGACTACCAGCCGCCAAGCTCGGTCGCGTGGCTCGGCACCGACTATCTCGGCCGCGACACGCTCTCCCGAACGCTGTACGGCGCGCGCACGACCATCGGCATCTCGCTTGCCTCGACCCTGCTCGCCTATCTCGTGGGCGTCACGCTCGGCATCGCGGCGGCGGTGGGCGGAACCGTCATGGATTCCGCGCTCAGCCGCTTCAACGACGCCATATTGTCGATCCCGAGCATCATGCTGGCGCTGGTGGTGATCGCCGCCATAGGCAGCACCATCCCCATACTGATCGTGCTGACCGGCCTCATATACGCCTCCACCGTGTTCCGGATAGCGCGGTCGCTCGGGCTGGATGTGAAGGTGAGCGACTTCGTCGAGGCGGCGCGGGTGCGCGGCGAGGGCCTGTGGTGGATCGTCACCCGCGAAATCCTGCCCAATGTCGCCATGCCGATGGCGACCGATTTCGGGCTGCGCTTCGTCTATGTCATCCTCTTCATCTCGAGCCTGAGCTTCCTCGGCCTCGGCGTGCAGCCGCCCCAGTCGGACTGGGGCAGCATGGTCCGGGAGAGCCTCTCCGGGCTTCCCTACGGCTCCGTCGCGCCGCTGGTGCCGGCGCTCGCGATCGCCACGCTAACCATCGCCATAAACCTCATCGTGGACGACGTGTCCGCCCATGCCGGCGGGCGGCTGGCGAAAAGGATGATCTGATGGCGGCGCTCCTCGAAGTCGACGGCCTGACGATAGACGCGCGCAAGGACGACGGCAGCCTCGCGCCCATCGTCAAGGGCGTGAGCTTCGGCATCGAGCGCGGCGAGGTGGTGGCGCTCATCGGCGAGTCCGGCTCGGGCAAGACCACCATCGCCCTCTCGGCGCTCGGATACTCGAAGCCCGGCCTGGAGTTCACCGGCGGCGAGGTTCGCCTGGACGGCCGCGACGTGATCACCATGCCGCCGGACGAGAAGCGCGACATGCGCGGCCAGCGCGTCGCCTATCTCGCCCAGAGCGCGGCCGCCACCTTCAACCCGGCGCTCACCATCGGCGAGCAGGTGACCGAGTCGCCCGTCCTACACGGGCAGATGAGCCGTGAGGAGGCGGAGGACCGGGCGGAGGAACTCTACCGGGCCCTGGAGCTGCCGGACCCGGACCGCCTCGGCAAACGCTACCCCCACCAGGTGTCGGGCGGGCAGCTGCAGCGGCTGATGGCGGCCATGGCGCTCTGCGGCAGGCCGGACCTGCTGATTCTGGACGAGCCGACCACCGCCCTCGACGTCACCACCCAGATCGAGGTGCTCAAGGCGTTCAAGTCCGTCATCAAGCGCGAGGGGGCGGCGGCGCTCTACGTGACCCACGACCTCTCCGTCGTCGCGCAGATCGCGGACCGAATCGTCGTCCTCTATGCGGGCGACATCCTGGAGCACGGGGACGCCGACCAGGTCATCAACCGGCCGGCGCACGACTATACGCGCCGGCTGATGGCGGCCGTGCGCCCGCCCCCGGCCGCGGGCCAGGGCGACGAGGCGCTGGCCGAGCATCTGCGGGACAGCCCCGCCATAGAGGTGAAGGGCGTCAATGCGGGCTACGGCCGGCGCATGGACGGCTCCGTGACCGTCAAGGTGCTGCGCGATGTGAACCTGACCGTGCAGCGGGGCCACACGGTCGGGATCATCGGAGAGTCGGGCTGCGGCAAATCCACCCTCGCGCGGGTCATGTCCGGCCTGCTGCCCGCGACTGACGGCGACATTTTGCTGGATGGGCAGGTGCTCCGGCCGGGCCTCCAGCAGCGCGACCGCAGCGAGCTCCAGAAGATCCAGTTCGTGTTCCAGATGGCCGATGTCGCGCTCAATCCGCGCCAGCGGATCGGCAGCATTCTCGGCCGGCCGCTGGAATTCTATTTCGGTCTCCGCGGCAGGGAGAGGCGCCGGCGCGTCGGCGATCTGCTGCAGATGGTGGAGCTGCCGCCGGAGTTCGCCGGGCGCTATCCCGAGGAGCTTTCCGGCGGGCAGAAGCAGCGGGTCAACCTCGCCCGCGCGCTGGCGGCGTCGCCCGAAGTGCTGCTTTGCGACGAGGTGATTTCCGCGCTCGACACCATCGTCGGGGCCAATGTCATCGAACTCCTCAAGCGGCTCAGGAGGCAGAGCGGCGTCTCCTTCGTCTTCATCAGCCACGACCTGTCCACCGTCGCGTCCTTCGCCGACGATATTGTCGTGCTCTATGCCGGGCGGGTGGTGGAGCAGGGGCCGACCGACCGCGTGCTCTCTCCTCCCTACCACCCCTATACCCGGCTGCTGATCGCCTCGGTCCCGGAACTGCGCATCGGCTGGCTGGAAGAGACGATGGAGAGCCAGGAGGCGCAGGCGGGCATCGACCGCGTCGTCAGGATGACCGATACGGGCTGCCCATTCTTCGACCGCTGCCCGATCGCCATCGAGGGCACCTGCGACCGCGAGACGCCGCCCGTCCGGCGTCTCGGCGGCCGGCACGCTATCGAATGCCACCGGAGCGAGGCGGAGTTCCTGGAAGGTTCGGCCCCTGCCTGACCGGTTTCGAACCCGACCGGGCTGGAGGACAAGCTGAACTCCATGCTGGAAATACTGTTTCGCTCCCGGTGGCGGAAGCGAAAGGGTCTGCCGAATGCCGACGTCGCGGGCGCGCGGCGCGGCCTGGTCGTGCTGGCGGCCTACCTGGCCGCGATAACGGTCAGCCATACGCTGGCCATGATGGCGTTCGAGGGGCTGGACTTCGGCAACGCCGCCTGGCTCACCGCGACGACGATGACAACCGTCGGCTACGGCGACCTGTCGGCATCCACGGCAGCGGGGCGCTGGTCCACCGTAATTCTGGTGTATGTCGGGGGCGTGTTCGCGCTGGGCAAGGGAGCGGCGGACTATTTCGAGTACAGGTCAAACAGGCGTGCGCTCAGGCAGCGCGGCCTCTGGAGGTGGCGGTTGAAGGACCATGTCTTGATCGTCAATGCGCCGAGTGCGGGCGCGGATCCCTATTTCGAAACGTTGCTTCGGCAGTTCCGGGAAACCGGATGGGGACGGAAGAGGGACGTTCTGATCCTCTCGACCTGCTGGCCGGAGGGCCTTCCGGAAAGCCTGACCCGTCTCGGTGTCGTTCATGTCCACGGTTGGGCCGCCTCGGATGAGAAGCTGGAGGACTCGGGCGCGGCGGACGCTGCGGCGGTGGTGGTGCTCGCCAATGACGAGAAGGATGCCGCGTCCGACGGAACGGCGTTCGATCTCGTGCACAGGCTGGTGGAAATGGGGGCGAAAGGGCGGATTGCCGTGGAATGCGTGGACGACCGGAACCGGGACCGGCTGCGCGACGCCGGCGCCTCGACGGTCATGCGCCCCATGCGCGGCTATCCCGAGATGCTGGTCCGGGCGCTGATTGCGCCCGGCTCGGAAGCCATCATCGAGGACCTGTTCACGCGCCACGGCGACGAATGCGTGCGCTACGAGGTGCCTGTCGCCGGCGTCCCCTGGGGCCGCCTGGCCGCCCGGCTGGTCTCCGCCGGCGCGGGAACGGCGCTGGCCTATGCCAGCGCGGACGACGGCGAGGTGATCGTCAATCCGCGGCCGGACCGCCAGGTGTTCGCATCGGCGCTCTTCCTGATGGTCAAGGAAGGCCACGAACCCGCCCCGGACATGCTGGAACGGTTGATCCGGGAGGAAGGCGAAGGTTCGGCGTGACAGGGTCCGGGACCGCGCTTCGGGGCTTCATGCCTCGGTGCGGCCGGACCCGGACGACAGCAGCCGGCGTATCTCGCCCGCCCTGACGGCGCCGAGACCGATCGCTGCAAGAACGAAGACCCCGAGGCCGCCGCCGCAGAGCGCCGCCAGCGCCGCGATCCGCCGGGCCTCCCCGCCGGCGAGCCAGGTATCGGCCGCTTCGAGCCCGGCGAGGAGCGCCGCCGCCATGATGAGCGCCGCCCCGGCCGCGCGCGGCAAGCGGGAGAGCAGGCGCTTGTCCGCCCGGCAATGGTCGCGCCGCCGGAGCGCGGCCCAGAGCAGCGCCGTGTTCGCCCAGGCGGCGGCGCTCGTCGCCGCGGCGATGCCGACATGGCCGATGACGCGGTAGAGCGCCAGGCTGAGGCCGGTGTTGAGCACCACGACGACAACCGTGATCCGGAACGGGGTGCGCATGTCCCCGCGCGCGAAGAAGCCCGGCTGCAGAACCCGCACCAGCACGAAGGCGGGCAGGCCTGCGGCGAAGGCGGCGATGGCCGCGGCCGTGGCCTCCGTGTCCGCGGCCGTGAACGCGCCGCGCTCGAACAGGACGCCCGCGACCGCGTGCGGCATGGCGATGAGCGCGGCCGCGGCCGGAAGTGCCAGCAGCATGGCGATCTCGACCGCCCGGTTCATCTCGTCGGACGCACCCCTCGTGTCGCCGGCCTCCAGCGTGCGGGTGAGGCGCGGCAGCAGCGCCGTGCCGAGCGCGATGCCGACCACGCCGAGGGGAAGCTGGTAGATGCGGTCGGCATAATGCAGCCAGGCGACGGCCCCGGTCGGCAGCAGCGAGGCGATCATCGTGCCGATCAGGAGGTTGATCTGGAGGGCGCCCGCCGACAGCGCGCCTGGAACCAGCTGGCGCAGCAGCCGCCGGACGCCGCGCGTGAGCCGGGGGCGGCGCAGCCGGAGCCTGAGCCGCGCGCGGCGCATATCCCAGAGGATCAGGGCCAGTTGCCCGAACCCTGCAAGGCAGACCCCGACGGCGAGCGCGAGCCCCGGCGCGCCGGTCCAGAACGCGGAGACGGCCAGCGCCGCGATCAGCACGACATTGAGCAGGATCGGCGCGGCCGACGGCACGGCGAAGCGGTAGAAGCTGTTCAATATGCCGGCGAAGAAGGCCAGCAGCGCCATGCACATGAGATAGGGGAAGGTGAGGCGCGAGAACAGCACAGCCGGGCCGAAGCGTTCCGGCTGGTCGAGGAAGCCCGGCGCCAGCACCGCGACCAGGATCGGCATGAAGGCTTCGGCGAGCGCGGTGAACACGAGCAGCGCCGCGAACAGCACCGCCATGACTTCTTCGCCGAAGGCGAGCGCCGCCCTCCGCCCGTCCTGCTGGAGCCGTCCCGAGAACATCGGCACGAAGGCCGCCGCGAAGGCGCCCTCCGCGAACAGCCGGCGGAACAGGTTTGGCAGCCGGAAGGCGACGAGGAAGGCGTCGGCTATGGGTCCGGCGCCGAGGAGCGCGGCGAATGCCAGGTCGCGCACGAAGCCCAGCACCCGGCTTGCCATCGTGTAGCCGCCAACGGTCGCGGCGGCGCGCAGGAGCGCCATCGCCAGCCCTCAGCCGGTTTCGTCCGGGCCCGCGACCGCCTGCAGCAACCTCTCATGCACGCGGGCGAGCTTGCCGTCATGGACGACTTTCAGCCCGAACACATCCTTCACGTAAAACACATCGACCACCCGTTCGCCGTATGTGGCGATGCGCGCCGTGGTGATCCGGAGGCTGAGGTCCGAGAGCGCGCGGGCCACGTCGAACAGGAAGCCCGGCCGGTCGCGCCCGTTGACCTCGATGACGGTGTGGGTGGCGGAGGCGCGGTTGTCTATCAGCACGCGCGGCGGCACGGTAAAGACGGCGGTGCGCGAGGGCCAGGACCGCCGGCGCCGGACCTCGCGCCGGAGGTCGATCTCGCCCCCCAGCGCTTCCCGCACCCGGCGCTCCAGCGCCTGCAATTGGCGCGCGCCGGTCACGGCCTGAGCCTCGGCGTCCTGGACCTGGAAGGTGTCGATGGCGATGCCGTTGGCGAATGTGAAGACCCGGGCCTCGACGACGCTCATGCCCGACGCCGCCAGCGCGCCCGCGAAACGCGAGAACAGGCCCGGATGGTCGTGGGCGCAGAACACCACCTCGGTGACCGCCCGGCTCTCGTCGATGCGGGCCTTCACGGAGAGCGCGGCGGGATCGTGCCGGACCTCCGCGATCATGCCGGCGTGATGCACCAGCGTGTCCAGATCCCAGGCGAGCCAGTAGCTCGCGGGCGCGGCGTCGGCGAAGGCGGCGAAGGTTTCCTCCTGCCAGCCGGGCAGGGCGGCGCGCAGTTCGTCCTGCGCTTCCTGCACCCGCTCGGCGGCGGCGAGACGGACATCGCCGCCGGTCAGCAACTCCTCGGTCTTGAAATAGAGCTCGCGCAGCAATGCGGCCTTCCACGCATTCCAGACATTGGGGCCGACCGCGCGGATGTCTGCCACGGTCAGCACCAGCAGCAGCCGGAGCCGTTCCGGAGACTGCACGAGGTCCGCGAAATCGGCGATGGCGCGCGTATCGTTGAGGTCGAGCTTGAAGGCGGCCGCGCTCATGGCAAGATGATGGCGCACCAGCCATGAGACGGTTTCGGTCTCCTCGTCGGTGAGGCCGAGCTCCGGCCCGAGCCTGAGCGCGTCCTCGGCCCCCAGCACCGAATGGTCGCCGCCGCGCCCCTTGGCGATGTCGTGCATGAAGACGGCGAGATAAAGGGCCCGGCGCGACAGCACCTTGTGGACGACCTCGGAGGCGACAGGGGTCTCGTCCCGCAATTCGCCCTGCTCGATGCGGTGCAGGATGCCGATGGCCCGGATGGTGTGCTCGTCCACCGTGTAGGTGTGGTACATGTCGTATTGCATCTGCGCCACGACCCGCCCGAACACCGGGATCAGGCGGCCGAGCACGCCGGCCTCGTTCATCCGCCGGAGCGTGATGTCCGGCGCTTTCTCCGAGGTCATCATGTCCAGGAACAGTCCGGCGGCCTCCGGCCGGCGGTGGAAGCCGGAGTCGATCCGGTGCAGGTTCCGTGTCACCTGGCGGAGCGCCGCTGGATGGATGTCCAGCTCGTGGTGCTGCGCCTCGTGGAACAGCCGCAGCATGGCGGCCGGGTCTTCGGCGAAGGCGTCCTCGTGCGCAAGGTTGAGCCAGCCCCCCTCGGCGGTGAACGGCCCCATCTGCCTGTCGCGGGTCAGCAGCCGCGAGATCGAGAACAGCGGCCGGCGGCGGTGTTCGTCCTCCAGCGCGGCGCAGAAGATGCGCGTCAGGTCGCCCACCTTCTTCGCCTCCAGGTAATAGTGCTTCATGAAGCGCTCGACCGGGCGCGCGCCGGCGCGGCTGCGGTAGCCCAGGCGCGCGGCGATCTCCTGCTGGAGGTCGAAGGTCAGCCGCTCCTCGGCCCGCCCGGCCAGGTAGTGCAGATGGCACCGGACGGTAGAGAGGAAGCGCTCCGCGCGCACGAAGGCCGCAAGCTCGGCGGGCGAGAACACGCCCTTCGCCGCCAGCTCGCCCACTTCGTCCACCCGGTAGAGATATTTGGCGATCCAGTAGAGGGTGTGGAGGTCGCGCAGCCCGCCCTTGCCCTCCTTGACGTTCGGCTCGACGACATACCGGCTGTCGCCGAAGCGCAGATGCCGCTCGTCGCGCTCGGCCAGCTTGCGCTCGGCGAATTCGGGGCCGGTCTTCCTGACCAACTCGTCGGCGAAACGGGTGCGGAACTCCTCGTAAATCCCGGCTTCGCCCCAGAGGAAGCGCGTCTCCAGCAGGCTTGTGCAGATCGTCGTGTCCCGCCCGGCGAGGCGGAGGCATTCCTCGACCGAGCGGGTGGCGTGGCCGACCTTGAGGCCCGTGTCCCAGAGCAGCAGCAGCACATACTCGACGATCTGCTCGACCCTCGGCGTGACCTTCCAGGGCAGGAGGAACAGAAGGTCGAGGTCCGAATAGGGCGCGAGGTTGCCGCGGCCGTAGCCGCCCTGGGCCGCCAGCGCGAAGCGGTCGCCGGTGGTGGGGTTCGCGGCCGGGAACACCGTTCCGGCGACGAAGTCGAACAGGCCGCCGGCGATCCTGTCCATGGAGGCGGAAAGGTCGTTCATGGAGACATCGGCCGGCTGCCCGGCCTCGAAGGCCGCGCGCACGGACCCGCGCGTCTCCTCCACGCCCTCCTTCAGGATAGCGAGCACCCGCCCCCGGTCGGGGCGCGTCTCGGAGCCCAGCGCATCGAGCCGGGCGACCGTCTGCGCCGCCTGCCGGGCGCTCTCCCCGGCAAATTGCAGGCCGGTTCCGTCCACGCGCCTTGCCCCCGCTGCATTCTGGCGCGACCATGGGCGGCAGAGGACGGCCCGTCAAGGCGGCGGGCCTTGCCCGATGCAGTCACGGGAGGGGTTTATGGGCAACGGAATCCTGGCGGTGTGGACCGACTGCGCCGCGGAAGGCGAGGCGGATTTCAACGAATGGTACAACCGCGAGCACCTGCCGGAGCGGGTGGGCGTGCCGGGCTTCCTCAGGGGCGTGCGCTACCGCGCGGTCGAGGCCGACCGGGGCTATTTCACCTGGTACCGCACGGAGAATGTGGGCGTGCTGGCGTCGAAAGCCTATCGCGACCGGCTGAACGACCCGACCGGGTGGACGGAGCGCGTGATGCATGTCTTCCGCAACACGATCCGCTCGGCCATGACGGTCGAGGCCGAGACGGGCGAGGCGTCCATAGGCGCCTGGGCGGCGGTGCTGCGCGCGGACGAGGGCCTCGGCGCGGTCGATCTGGAGGGGCTGGCCGGCGCCGGGGAGGCCCTGAGCGCGGCGCGCTGGCATCTCGACATGGCGGCAACGGGCAGCCCGACCGTGGAAGCCTCGATCCGCGGCCCGGACACGCAGGCGGCGCGGGCCGTGCTGGTGCAGACAACAACCGAGGGCGCGGCGCGGCGCGCGGCCGAGGCGCTCGCGGGGCAGGGCGAGGTCGGCGTCTATGCGCTGATGGCGGTGCTCGCCAGCGAAGACCTGGACGGCTGAGGCGTCCGCGGCCGGCTTGGGTCCCGCCATAGCGGCCGCTGGCGGGCGATATTGCGGAGTCCCCGTTCGACCTTTAAGTTTGCGACAGTGGAAGACCGAGGGCATTCGCGGGGCCGGCGCCGATGTTTCCGTCGGGAAACGGCCCGCTTCCCACAGGGCCCCGCAGCGGGTCTTTCGAGGATCGGTCTATGTCGCAGGAAGCGAACGAATCGGCCTGGCGGTCGACCTATGAGATCTGGCTCGCCGCGCTGGACAACACCTTCCGGGAGCTGGTCGAAGCGGCCGCGGCGTTCGTTCCGGGCGCTGTCGGCGCGGTGCTGCTCCTGCTCGCCGGCTGGCTCATCGCGATCGGGTTGAGGGCGGCGATCGTCCGGTTCGGAACCGGGATCGACCGCATGGTCTCCGCCGCGCGCGACCGGATGGGTCAGGCGCAAACCGAACTCCGCTGGCCGGTCTCGCGGATCCTGGCGCACAGCGCATACTGGCTGGTCATCGTCTTCTTCCTCGCCGCCGCCTCCAAATTGCTGGCTCTGCCGGGGCTGGTCGACATTTTCAGCCAGCTTCTGCTCTACCTGCCGCTGCTGCTTGTCTGGGCGGCGGCCGTGTTCGCGGTCTATGTGGCGAGCGGCCTTGTCTCCACCGCCGCCGCCTCGGCGGCGCGCTCGGCGGGGCTTTCCAACCCGGATTTGCTCGGACGGCTGGCGAGGATCGTCGTCCTCGTTTTCGCCGGCATCATCGCGGCAGGCCAGATCGGGATCGATGTCACCCTGCTCGTCAATGTGGTCACCATCGCGACGGCGGTACTTCTCGGCGGCGGCGCGGTGGCGTTCGGGATCGGTGCGGGCGGCGCGGCGGGCAACCTGATCGCCGCCCTTTACGTCCGCCGGAGCTACCGCATGGGCCAGCGGGTCGCCGTGGGCGCGTTCGAAGGCGAGATTCTGGAAATCACCCGTACGGCCGTCGTGCTCGATACCGAACAGGGCCGCGCGACGGTGCCGGCCCGTTTGTTCGACGAACAGACCTCGATCCTCCGCGACCCGGACGCCTGACGTGCTCGGTCCGGTCGCCATGCGATTCGTCGAAGCCTATCCCGCAGACGCGGCCCGCGTTCTGGAGCCGGCCGATCCCGGGATCGTCGCGGACGTTCTCTCCGGCGCGCCGGCCCCCGCCGGGGCGGCGCTCCTCCGGGCCATGCTGCCGGATGCCGCGGCGCAAACGCTCGGAATGCTGCCGGCCGCGGCGGCGGCCGGGCCGGTCTCGCACTTGCCCGCCGAACTGGCCGCACCGCTGCTGCTCCGTCTGGGCCGGGCCGAGCGCGCGGCGTTGACGAAGGCCCTGCCCGCGCGGGCGTCGGCGCGGTTGTCGATGGCGCTCCGGTTTCCCTCGGGAAGCGTCGGTTCGCTCATCGACCCCGATGTCGTCACGGTGCGGCCGGAGACGACCGTCGCAGAGGCGGTCGAAGTCGCGCGCCGCGCTCCCGAGGCGTTGCGCAAATATCTCTACGTGCTGGACGAAGACCAGCGGCTTGCCGGCGTCGTCGATGCGCGCGACTGCGTACTCTAGGACGCCGGGCGGCCGATGCGCGAGGTCCAGCGGGCCGGGCCGGTCGCGCTGCGGGCCGGCGGCGGTCTCCGGCAGGCGAGCCTGCTGGAGGCATGGGAGCGGTTCGACGTTCTGCCGGCGACGGACCGCCGGGGCGTGTTTCTCGGTGTGGTGCGCCGGGCGGCCCTGCTCCGCGCGACAGCCGAACCGGGCGGCGCGGCCCCGAAGGACAGTCTCGGCGGTCTGGCTCTCGATCTCGCGGAACTCTACTGGCGCACAGCGTTCTTCTTCCTCGCCGGCCCGGCGAACGAAGACGGGGAGGCTGAAGCGCCCCCGGAGGAGTAGGCCGATGGCCGACACCATCACGAACGGGATCTCCGAAACCGAACGCCGCCTTGAAGAGGAGTTCTTTTCGCGCTACCCCGCCGCCGCGACCGACTCGTTCGAATTGCTGGAGACCGCGGAACAGGTTGCGATTTTCGAACGCCTGCCCGTCTCGACGATGCTGCCGGTCTGGGAGCGCCTCTCCCCGGATATCGCCGTGAGGCTGCTGTCGGCGCTCTCCCGGCCGCTCGCAGTCGAGACGATGCAAAAGCTCGATCCCGGCCGGCTCGCGCGCCTCCTCGCCGTGTTCGGGGAGGAGGAACGCGAAGAGCTGCTGTCGCTCGTCGCGGAACGCATCGCGAAGGAAGTGCGTTTCCTCCTGCGGTATCCGCCCGACCGCGCAGGCGCGATGATGGACACAAGGGTGCAGCTGTTCCGGCAGTCCGGCACCGTGGCCGACATGCGCGCGCGGCTACGCCAGGACCGCAGGCCCGGCCGGACGGGCTGCTTCGCGGTCGATTCCGGCAACCGCCTCGCCGGCTGGGTGGACATGCAGGACATTGCGCTGGCCGAGCCCGAAGAGCGCATCGGGAGCCTGGTCCGGCCGGTCGGCGGATCGGTCGGTCCGATGGCGACGATGGAGGAGGTCGGGGATTTCCTCCAACAGAATCCCCTGGCGGACCTCGCGGTGGTCGACCATGACGGCCGGCTGCTTGGGACGATCCGCCACGCCTCGGTGATCGAAGCGGAACTGGAGAGCACGAGCCTCGGCATCCAGACCATGGTGGGCGTGAGCAGGGAAGAACGGGCGACCTCGACGGCGGCTTTCGCCGTGCGCAAACGCCTGCCCTGGCTGGAGATCAACCTTGCCACCGCCTTCGTCGCCGCCGCAGTCGTCGGGCTGTTCG
The DNA here is from genome assembly GCA_022827685.1 of Alphaproteobacteria bacterium. GTDB lineage: Bacteria > Pseudomonadota > Alphaproteobacteria > Bin95 > Bin95 > Bin95. Next base: position 18,927 of record JAJEIH010000026.1, on the reverse strand, counting down.
AGAACACCATCGCCCAGTACACCGCGCTGGCGGTGCTGCTTCCGGTGGTCGCCGGACAGTCGGGGAACACCGGCGCGCAGGCGCTCGCGGTAACCATGCGGGGTCTGGCGCTTCGCGAGATCCGGCCCGCGCAGTGGTTCCGGGTCGTCGCCAAGGAAGCGAATGTCGGCCTGCTGAACGGCGTGGCGGTGGCCCTGACGACCGCCGCCGGGGTGTATATCTGGAGCGGTTCGGACGGGCTCGCCTGCATTATCGCCGTTTCGATGGTGGTCTCGATGACGATCGCGGGCATCTCGGGCGCCGCCATCCCGATCCTGCTGACGACCCTTCGCCAGGACCCCGCTCAATCCTCATCCATCGTGCTCACCACGATCACCGACATCGCCGGCTTCTTCAGCTTTCTCGGCATCGCAACGCTTCTCTCGGGGCTGATCTGACCCGTCCCGGCGCGGCTCGCGGCCCGCCGGGCGCGGAGGCGGTTTCCCGGAAAGCGGAGTGGTGGAGCCGAGGGGGCTCGAACCCCTGACCTTCGCATTGCGAACGCGACGCTCTCCCGGCTGAGCTACGGCCCCACAGATCGCACGACGCCGCCTCTAGGCGGCAGCCGGGAAGCGGGGTTATGTTCAACGCGCCGGAGCCTGTCAAGGTCCGGCCAGAGCCGAGTCCATCCGCCGGAGGCGACCGGGCCCATGAATGTCATTCTCGTGCCGCTGCTCCAGCTTCTCGATGTCGTGCTGGAGCTCTACCAGATCGTCCTGATCGTCTGGGTGGTGTTCAGCTGGCTTGCCGCCTTCAACGTCGTCAACACCTCCAACGGCTTCGTGCGCACGGCGATGAACGTGCTCTGGCGGCTGACGGAGCCGGCGCTCCGCCCGATCCGGCGCTTCGTGCCGATGGTCTCCGGGCTGGACTTTTCGCCGCTGATCCTGCTGCTCCTGATCTACTTCCTGCGCGGCGTGGTCGGGCGCATGATCTTTTCCATGGCCTGAGGGGGAGGGAGCTTCCATGAGCGGAGCCCGCATCATCGACGGCAAGGCGCTGGCGGCGAAGCTGCGCGAGCGCGTGGCGGCGCAGGTCGCCGCGCTGGACGGCACGGTCCTGCCCGGCCTCGCCGTGGTGCTGGTCGGCGACGACCCGGCAAGCGCCGTCTATGTCCGCAACAAGAACCGGGAGACGCAGGCCGCCGGCATGGCGTCCTTCGAGCACCGGCTGCCCGACGACACGCCCGAGGCGGAGCTGCTGGCGCTCGTGGCGAGCCTGAACCGGGACCCGGCGGTGCATGGCATACTCGTGCAATTGCCGCTGCCGGACGGGATCGACTCCGCCAAGGTGCTGCGCGCCATCGACCCCGCCAAGGATGTTGACGGCTTCCACCCGGAGAATGTGGGCGCGCTCTGGACCGGCGCCCCGGCGCTCGCGCCCTGCACGCCGCGCGGCTGCATGACCATGCTGGCCGAGGTCCACCCGGACGGGCTGGTCGGCAAGCGCGCGGTGGTCGTCGGGCGCTCCAACATCGTCGGCAAGCCGATGGCGGCCCTGCTGCTCGCCCAGCATTGCACGGTGACGCTCGCGCACTCCCGCACCCAGGACCTGCCCGGCGTCTGCCGCGGCGCGGACATCCTGGTGGCGGCCGTCGGGCGCGCGCGCATGATCGAGGGCGACTGGGTCCGACCCGGCGCGACGGTGATCGATGTCGGCATCAACCGCATACCGGCGGCGGAGGAGGGCAGGACGCGGCTCGTCGGCGATGTTGATTTCGCCGGCGCCTCCGAGGTCGCGGGCGCCATCACGCCGGTGCCGGGCGGCGTCGGCCCGATGACGATTGCCTGCCTGCTCGCCAACACCGTGACCGCCGCCTGCCGGCAGGCGGGCGTGGCGGAGCCGGAGGGCTGATCCCGGCGATGACCGGAACCCGCGAGGGCGCGCTCGCTCGCATCCGCGACCACTATGACAGCGGCGCGTTCATAGAGACGCTGGCGCGCCGGGTGGCGGTGCCCTCCACCAGCCAGGACCCGGCCTTTGCGCCGCATCTCTGGCGCTACCTGGAAGAGGAGATCGCGCCGGCGGCCAGCGGCATGGGCTTCGAGGTCCGGGTGGAGCCGAATCCGGAGGAGGGCGGCGGGCCGCTGCTGACGGCCGTCAGGCAGGAGGACGCGGCGCTGCCGACCGTGCTCGTCTATGGCCACGGCGACACCGTGCTCGGCCATGAGGGGCAGTGGCGGGAGGGCCGCGACCCCTGGACGCTCGACCGGGACGGCGAGAAGCTCTACGGGCGCGGCACGGTGGACAACAAGGGCCAGCACGGCATCAACCTCGCTGCGCTGGAGGCCGTGCTGGCGGAGCGCGGGCGGCTCGGCTTCAACGCGAAGCTGCTGGTGGAAACCAGCGAGGAGACCGGCTCGAAGGGCCTGCGCGCCTTCGCCAAAGCCAACCGGGAACGGCTGGCTGCGGACGTGCTGGTCGCGTCCGACGGGCCGCGCGTCGCGCCCGACCGGCCGACCGTCTATCTGGGCTCGCGCGGCGTCATCAACTTCGCGCTGGACATCGAGGCCCGCGAGGGCGGCCACCATTCCGGCAATTGGGGCGGCCTGCTCTCCAACCCGGCGACCCGGCTCGCGAGCGCCGTCGCCAGCATGGTGGACGCGCGCGGGCGCATCCTGGTCGAGGGTTTGAGGCCGCCGCCCATGTCGAACGCGGTGCGCACCGCGATCGCCGACTGCGCCGTGGACGGCGGGCCGGGCGCGCCCGAGATCGACCCGGACTGGGGCGAGCCGGGCCTCACGCCCTGGGAGCGCGTCTTCGGCTGGAACGCGCTCGAAGTGCTGGCCCTGGGCGCGGGCGACGCCGAGCGGCCGGTGAACGCCATCCCGCCGAGTGCGCGGGCCGTCATCCAGATGCGCTTCGTTGCGGGCTCCGACGACGAGGCCTTCCTGCCCGCCATCCGCGCGCATCTGGACGCAAACGGCTTCGAGGACGTGCAGGCCGCGCCCATGCGCACCACCATGAAGGCCACCCGCACGCCGCTCGACGACCCCTGGGTGCGCCGCGTCATAGCCTCGATCGACAAGACGCTGGGCCGCCCCCCGGCGCTGCTTCCCAATCTCGGCGGCTCGATCCCGAACGACGTGTTCACCGATGTGCTCGGCATGCCGACGGTCTGGGTGCCGCATTCCTTCGCCGGTTGCTCCCAGCACGCCCCCAACGAACACGCGCTGGCCCCCCTGCTGCGCGAGGGCCTGGAGATGATGACCGGCATCTTCTGGGACATCGGCACGTAGCAGAGAGGCGGCGTGCTATCTTCCGGGCAAACGACGGGTGAGGACGAACTCTGTGTCTTCAACCGAGGCGAACAGGGAGGCTTGCATGGCGAAACTTCGGCATATCGCGGTCACGGTTCCGGACCTGGAGGCGGCGGCGCGGTTCTATGAGAACACATTCGGCATGACGCGGCAGATGCAGTCCGACATTGCGATCCTGCTTTCCGACGGGGTGGTCAGCCTGGCGATCCTGAAGTTCAAGACCGACGAGCAGGCGGGCGACGAACGCGGCAAGGACTTCCACGGCCTGCACCATATGGGCTTCGTGGTCGATGACATCGACGCCATGAGCCGGGAGATCGAGGCCAATGGCGGCCGCTACCACATGCGGCTGCCGGATTCGGCCGAGGGCGCGACCGAGATCAAGTTCTACGACCCCAACGGCGTCGTCTTCGACATCGTCACCGCCGACTACGCCACCAACGCCTGGGGCGCCAAGGTCTCGGACTGACCGCGCCCGCTTGCCGCCCGGCGGGGCGGGGGGCTACAAGGCGGCGTTCGTTCCGAACGAAGGGACTTCGCATGACCGAAGCGGCGCTCGTTCCGCTGCTGGTGCGCATCGCCGACGCGCTGGAGCGGCTGGCTCCCGGGGCGGGGGCGGCGCCGGACCTCGATTCGGCCGACGCCTTCGTCTGGCACGCCGAGGGCGGGCGGCTCGCGCCGGTGGCGGAGGTGAGCCATGTGGCGCTGCCGCTGCTGCGCGGCATAGACCGCGTGACGGGCATCCTGCTGGAGAACACGCGCCGCTTCGCCGAGGGGCTGCCGGCCAACAACGCGCTGCTCTGGGGGGCGCGCGGCATGGGCAAGTCCTCGCTGGTCAAGGCGGTTCACGCGCATATCGCGGCCGAGCGGCCGGGCGCGCTCGCGCTGGTGGAAATCCACCGGGAGGACATCGGCTCGCTGCCGGGCCTGCTGGCGCTGCTCCGGGGCGCGGGCCGGCGCTTCGTGCTGTTCTGCGACGACCTCTCCTTCGACGGCAGCGACACCACCTACAAGTCGCTCAAGGCGGTGCTCGAAGGCGGGCTGGAGGGCCGCCCGGAGAATGTCGTCTTCTACGCCACCTCCAACCGCCGCCACCTGATGCCGCGCGACATGATCGAGAACGAACGCTCGACGGCCATCAATCCCGCCGAGGCCGTCGAGGAGAAGGTCTCGCTGTCGGACCGCTTCGGCCTCTGGCTCGGTTTTCACAATTGCGACCAGGCGACCTATTTTGAGATGGTGGAGGGCTATGCGGCGCATTTCGGCCTGGAGGTCGAGAGCGGTGCGCTGCGCCGGCAGGCGAACGAATGGGCCGTCACGCGGGGCGCGCGCTCCGGCCGCGTCGCCTGGCAGTTCGTGCAGGACCTTGCGGGCCGGCTCGGCCGGAAGCTGAACGGGAGGGGCGGGCCGGCATGATCCTGCTGATCGATAACTATGACAGCTTCGTCTACAACCTGATGCACTTCCTGGGCGAGCTCGGGGCCGATATCGAGGTCCGGCGCAACGACGCGCTGACCGCCGACGAAGCGCTGGCGATGGAGCCCGAAGCCATCGTGATTTCGCCCGGCCCCTGCGACCCCGACAGGGCGGGCATCTGCCTGGAGCTGGTCCGCAAGACGGCCGGCCGGGTGCCGGTGTTCGGCGTCTGCCTCGGCCACCAGTGCATCGGCCAGGTCTTCGGCGGGCAGGTCCTGCGCGCGCCCGTTTGCATGCACGGCAAGCTCTCGCGCATCCACCATGACGGCACCGGCGTGTTTGCCGGCCTGCCGTCCCCCTTCGAGGCGACGCGCTACCACTCGCTCGTCGTCGAGCGCCGGACGATGCCTGACGAGCTGGCCGTCAACGCCTGGACCGAGGACGGCATGGCGATGGGCGTGCGCCACCGGACGCTCGACGTCCACGGCGTCCAGTTCCACCCCGAGAGCATCGCCTCCGAGCACGGCCACCGCCTGCTCGCCAATTTTCTCACCTCCGTGGCGGGCCGGCCGCCGGCCGGGGTGCCGAAGCCGCTGCCGGAGCGGCGGGTATTCGCGGCGTGAGCGGCGATCTGAGAGCCATTCTGGCACGCGTCGCCGACGGCGCGCGGCTTGGCGAAGCGGAGGCGGAGGCGGCGTTCGAGATCTTGATGTCGGGCGACGCCACGCCCTCGCAGACAGGCGCCTTCCTGATGGCGCTCAGGGTGCGCGGCGAGACCATCGACGAGATCACCGGGGCGGCGCGGATCATGCGCGAGAAGGCGCTGCGCATCGAGGCGCCGGCGGATGCGATCGACACCGCCGGCACGGGCGGCGACGACAAGGGCACGCTCAACATTTCCACCGCCGCCGCGCTGCTGCTGGCCGGCGCGGGCGTGCCGGTGGTCAAGCACGGCAACCGGGCGCTCTCGTCGCAGACCGGCGCCTCCGATGTGCTGGGCGCGCTCGGCGTCGATATCGACTGCGACATGGCGCTCGTCCCGAAGGCGCTCGACGAGGCGGGCATATGCTTCCTCATGGCGCCCCGCCATCACGGCGCCATGCGCCATGTCGCCGGCACGCGGGTCGAGCTCGGCACCCGCACGATCTTCAACCTGCTGGGGCCGCTCTCCAATCCCGCCGGCGCGCGCCGGCAGCTTGTCGGCGTGTTCGCCGAGCGCTGGATCGAGCCGCTCGCCCATGTGCTCGGCAATCTCGGCGGCGAGCGCGCCTGGGTCGTCCACGGCTCGGACGGCATGGACGAGCTCACGACCACGGGCGTCAGTTATGTGGCCGAGCTGAAGGGCGGGGCGGTCCGGCGTTTCGAGGTCGATCCGCGCGAGATCGGCCTGGCCCTCGCACGGCCCGAGGACCTCGAGGGCGGCGACTCCGAATACAATGCCGGTGCGATGCGGGCCCTGCTGGACGGCGAGGCCGGGCCCTATCGCGACATCGTGGTGCTGAACACCGCCGCCGCCCTGGTGGTGGCGGAGCGCGCAGGCACGCTGGCCGAAGGCCGGGCGCTGGCCGAGGAGGCCATAGACAGCGGCGCCGCGCGGGACCGTCTGGCGGCGCTGGTGCGCGTCACCAACGGCGGCTGAGGCAGGAAGGCCGGAAGACGCATGTCGGACACTCTCGCCAGGATCGTCGCCGAAAAGCGCGGGCATGTAGCGCGGATGAAGCGCGAGCGGTCCCGCGCATGGCTGGAAGCGGCGGGTGGCGGCGCGCCGCGCGGCTTTGCGGCGGCGCTGGCCCGCACGGAAGGCTACGGCCTCATCGCGGAGATCAAGAAGGCTTCGCCCAGCAAGGGGCTGATCCGCGCCGATTTCGACCCGGCGACCCTGGCGCGGGCCTATGTCAAAGGCGGTGCCGCCTGCCTTTCCGTGCTGACCGACAAACCTTATTTCCAGGGCGAGGATCGTTATCTGGCAGAAGCCCGCAACGCCGCGCCGGTGCCGGTGCTGCGCAAGGACTTCATGGTGGACCCGTGGCAGGTCGCGGAAGCCCGCGCGCTCGGGGCGGACTGCATCCTCATCATCCTCGCCGCCGTGGACGATGTGCTGGCGGGAGAGCTGGAGGCGGCGGCCTTCGAATTCGGCATGGACGCGCTGGTCGAGGTGCATGACGAGGCCGAACTGGAGCGCGCGCTCCGCCTCTCCTCGCCGCTCATCGGCATCAACAACCGCAACCTCAAGACCCTCGAAGTGGACCTCGCCACCGCGGAGCGCCTGGCGCCCGCCGTGCCGGGGGACCGCATCGTCATCGGCGAGAGCGGGCTTGCCGTCACCGCCGACCTGGAGCGGCTGGCGCGGGTCGGCGTCACCCGCTTCCTGGTGGGCGAATCGCTGATGCGCGAGGCGGATGTGACGGCCGCAACCCGCGCGCTGCTCGGCCTCGACATGCTGCGGGAAGCCGGATGAGCGCGCGCTTCACCCATTTCGACGAGGAAGGCCGCGCGGCCATGGTGGACGTGTCCGCCAAGGACGAGACGGAGCGCATTGCGGTTGCGGCCGGGCGCGTCGTCATGGCCCCGGAAACGCTGGCATTGATCCAGGCGGGCGGGATCGGCAAGGGCGACGTGCTGGGCGTGGCGCGCCTCGCTGGCATCATGGCCGCGAAGCGCACGGCCGACCTGATCCCGCTCTGCCACCCGCTGGCGCTGACCTCCGTCGCCGTGGATCTGGTCGCCGATGAGGCGGGCTCCGCCGTGGAGATCACCGCCACATGCCGGCTCAAGGGCCGGACCGGCGTCGAGATGGAGGCGCTGATTGCCGTCTCCGTGGCCGCGCTAACCGTCTATGACATGTGCAAGGCCGTGGACCGCGGCATGAGGGTCGAGGCCGTCCGCCTGCTGCGCAAGGAAGGCGGCAAGTCCGGCAGCTGGGCAGCTCCGGCGTGATCCCTGTCGCAGACGCGATTGCGCGCATTCTGGCAGGCGTGGAGCCGCTGCCGGCCGAAATGGTGCCGCTCGGCGACGGGCTCGGCCGTGTGCTGGCGGAGGACCTCGCATCGAGGCGCACCCAGCCGCCGGCGGCGGTGTCCGCCATGGACGGCTATGCGGTTCGCGCCGAAGACGCGGCGCGGGTGCCGGCGGCGCTGCGCATCGTGGCGGAAATTGCCGCCGGCGCGGCCTGGGCGGGGACGGTGGGACCGGGCGAGGCGGCGCGAATCTTTACGGGCGCGCCCGTTCCCGACGGAGCCGACGCCATCGTCATCCAGGAGGATTGCGAGCGTACAGGCGACCTTGTGTCAGTGCGCGAGGCGGCAAAGGCCGGCGCCTACGTCCGCCCGGCAGGGCTCGACTTTGCGGAGGGCGACGTGCTGCTGCGCGCCGGGCGGCGGCTCACTTCGCGCGATATCGGGCTTGCCGCGGCGATGAACCGGCCCTGGCTGCCGGTGAGGCGGCGCCCGCGCGTGGCATTGCTCGCGACCGGCGACGAGATCGCGCTTCCGGGAGAGCCGCTCGGGCCGCAGCAGATCGTGAGTTCCAGCGGGCCGGGGCTGGCGGCCCTGGTTGCGGAGGCGGGCGGCCAGGCGGTCTCGCTCGGCGTGGCCGAGGACAGCACGGCCGCGCTCCGCGCCCGCGCTGCCGGGGCCGAGGGTGCGGACATCCTCGTGACCATGGGCGGGGCATCGGTCGGCGAGCACGACCTGGTGCAGTCGGCGCTGGCGGAGGACGGGCTCGAAGTCGATTTCTGGCGCATCGCCATGCGGCCCGGCAAGCCGCTTATGTTCGGCCGCATGGGCGGTGCGCTGGTGCTGGGGCTGCCGGGCAATCCGGTCTCGGCGTTCGTCTGCGCGCTGCTCTTCCTGCGCCCCCTGATCGACGCCATGCTGGGCCTGCCGGCCGGACCGCCCGCGCGGGAGCCGGCGCGGCTCGGCGCCGACCTCGGCGCGAACGACCGGCGCGAGGACTATCTGCGCGCCCGGCTCGCCACCGACGGCGAAGACCTTCCGGTCGCAACACCCTTCGCGCGGCAGGACAGCTCCATGCTGGCGCGCTTCGTCGAGGCCGATGCGCTGGTGGTTCGCGCCCCGCATGCTCCGCCGGCGAGCGCCGGCGACCTCGTGGAAATCATCCGCCTGTAGCCTGTCCGCGCCGGCGTTACCGGCCGCTGCGCAGTTCCGGCGGCGGGTATTCCCGAAGCGCGTAGTCGAGGCTGTCGCGGCCGCAATTCATCCGCTTCATGTTGAAGCGCAGATGGCCCGCCTTGCGGCCGCGCCAGAATCCGCCGAACGCGACCACGATCCAGGGGAAGGACGGCGCCGGCGGCTCGAAATGGATGAGGAGTTCGTTGCGGCTGAGCAGAGATTGCTGGCGGATCGTGCGGATGGCGGACCAGTCCCGTCGGGGGATGCCGAAGATCGGGAAGGCGATGCCGCTCTTGTCGAAGGTGACGGCCGGCAGATGCGCGCGCCGGACGATCCAGACCGCATAGCCGGCAATGCCGCCGAGCAGCCCTGCCAGCAGCGCCGCCATCGCCAGCGGCGGCCCCGGCTTGCCCGTCGCCAGGCCGTTGACCAGAAGCGCCAGAAGCGCGAGCGTCACGAGGCCGGCCGCAAGCGCCAGCGCGATATAGGTGGGCCGGTAGTAATAGATCGTCATGGGCTCCGCCTATAGCCGGGCGCGCGCCGGAGAACAAGCCGGGACCGGATGCGGCGGCACGCCTTTGGCGGGCATCATGGAACATTCCGGGGCCAGGCGTGAAGCGGGGCGCGAAGGTATCCGAACCTATGCCTGCGGATTGCGAATTAGTCCCTTTTTGAGACATGTGCCGCTGGCGTCGTGCAATCCTGCTTGACGCCCGTTCCGAACCAATATAGAACGCAAGGAACGAAACCGGGTTCGTATAAGGAACATCGCTGAAGGGAGTGGCGGTATGTTGACGAAGAAACAAAATGAACTGCTTCTGTTCATCTCGCAGCAGATCTCCAGGGACGGCGTATCGCCTTCCTTCGACGAGATGAAGGATGCGCTGGGGCTCAAGTCGAAATCGGGCGTCCACAGGCTGGTGACGGCGCTGGAGGAGCGGGGATTCATCCGCCGGTTCCCGAACCGCGCTCGCGCGCTGGAGATCGCGCGCCTGCCGGAGGCGGAGGCCTATGAAGGCCGGAGCCGGGCCGGGCGGTCCGCCTTTCGCGGCTTCCGCCGGCGCCTCGATCCTGCCGACACGGTGCAGAACGAACTTCCGCTCTACGGGCGCATTGCCGCGGGCACGCCGATCGAGGCCCTGCGCGACCCGGACAGCACCGTGGCCGTGCCGCAGGGAATGCTCGGCGGCGGGCGCCATTATGCGCTCGAAATCGCCGGGGATTCGATGGTCGATGCCGGCATCATGGACGGCGACACGGTCATCATCCAGGAGTGCGACGAAGTGGAAAGCGGGGCCATCGTGGTCGCGCTCGTCGATTCCGAGGAGGCGACGCTGAAAATCTGGCGCCCGTCCAACGGCCGCGTGGTGCTGGAAGCCGCGAACGAAGCCTATCCGACGCAGGACTACGAGCCGGAGCAGGTAAAGGTCCAGGGCCGGCTGGTCGCGCTTATGCGCGACTACTGAGGCCCGGCCAGCGCGACCCAGGGCCGCCGGCCGCGGCGGTCCCAGTCGGTCTCGACGACAGGGCCCCGGGGTGTGAGGCGGATCGCGTGGGCGCCGAGCCGGCGGAGCCGCTGCCGGTCCACGATCAGCGCCTCTTCCGCGCAATAGCGCCGCCGGGCCCGGCGCGAGACCGTCACCGCGGACAGGACGACGGCCGCGCGGCAGTCTTCTTCCAGGGCTTCGTGGCGGAGCACGATTGCGACTCCGCGCGCTGAGCAGCCAAGCGTGTCGCAGGAAAGGCCGGGACTCCCGGGCGCGGCGGTGCTGGCCTCCCTTGCGCCCGCCGCTTCCGCCCACACCCGGCCCAGGAAGCCGGCGCGCGGTTTCGAAAGATAGAGCCGGCCCTCGGCATGGCGGGCGAACAGGCGGGCGTCCCGGTCGGCCATCAGGTCGGGCGGGTGCGCGCCGGCCTGGATTGCGAGCGCGGCGGCCAGGCCGCCTATGCCCAGAAACCGCCATCGGGTCTGCCAGAGGCAGAGCCAGAGGCCGCCGGCCGTCGCCGCGACAGCCCCCGCTGCCGGCATGGGCGGGAAGCGGTGCACCGCTCCGGGCCATGCGGAAACCGTCTCCGCCGTCCAAAGCACCGCATCGATGCCGGCTTCCATGACTGCGAGCGGCCAGATTTCCATGCCGAGCGGCATGGCGGCCATCGCAAGAATCGCGGCCGGCATGATCCAGAAGGCCGCAAGGGGCACCGCGATCAGGTTCGCGGCGAGCCCGTAGGCGGCGATGCGGCCGAAATGATGCGCCGCGAACGGGGCGGTCGCGAGCGTCGCCACCACGGTGGTGAGCAGGGTTGCGGCCAGGAAGAGCGGCGCGCGCCCCGACCGGGAGCGGAATTCGGACAGCGAGGGGGCCAATCTTTCATAGACGGCGACCAGTGCCACGACGGCGGCGAAGGAGAGCTGGAAGCTCGCGGTGGTGAGCGCATAGGGATCCAGAGCCAGCACGGCGAAGGCGGCCAGCGCGACGAGGCGCATGCCGATTTCGAGCCGGTCCACCAATACCGCCAGCAGGGCGAGCGCCACCATGAGGAAGGCGCGCTGCGTCGGCACGGTCGCGCCCGCCAGAAGCATGTAGAAGAAGCCGGCGGCGATGGCCGCCGCGGCGGCCCATTTCTTGATCGGGTATCGGAGCGCCACGCCCGGCCAGAGGGCGAGCGCCGCCCTGACGGCCGCGAACACAAGGCCGGCCACGAGGCCGAGATGTAGCCCGGAGATCGCGAGAAGATGCGCAAGGCCGGCATCCCGGATCGCGTCATGCGCCGCCTTTGGCAGGTCGCCGCGAAGTCCTGTTGTGAGCGCGATGGCGACGCCGGCCGCTGCCGGGTCCGCAATCGCCTCGCCAATGCGCGCCGCAATCCGGTGGCGAAGGCGCTCGATGCCGGCATCTTCGGCGGGTTCCAGAAGGCGCGCCCGGCCGAGCGCGAAGCCTGTCGCGCCGATGCCCTCGAAGAAGGCCCGCCTCGCCGGGTCGTAGCCGCCCGGCAGCGCGGGCTGAGGCAGCGGCTGGAGCCGGGCGAGCACTGCGATGCGGGCGCCGGGGCCGGCGCCCGCCGGCAGGGCCGTGAGACGCAGGCGCAGCCTTTCCGGCGTCCGCTCCGGCGGAAGACGCGCCACATGCGCATCCTCGAGCACGATGCGAAACGGGCCTCCGGTCCGGTCCTGGCGCAATATCCGGCCGCTTACCTCGGTCGGTCCCACGGGCCGTTCCAGGATGGGGGCGCGGGCGAGTTCGGTGTGGAGGCCGGCCCAGAAGAGGCCGGCGGCGGCAATGGCGGCGGCGATGCCCGCCGGAAAGAAGGCGGACCGGCGCAGATATGCGGCAAGCAGGGCTGCCAGGCCGGCTGCCGACGCCGTCACAGGGACCGGCGGCTCGAAATCGAGCGAGAAATAGACGCCGATGCCAAGCGCGAAGAAAACCGGCAGCCAGAGCGCCCACCGGTCCCGCTCGCGCACCGGCAGGGCGGCGACGGCCTTGACCTCTTCGCGCAGCCTTTCGATAAACGCGCGCCCCTTCCCGGAAGTCCTGCTGCCCATGACCGTCGTTACCCGGTTCGCCCCCTCGCCCACCGGCCTCCTGCATATCGGGGGCGCGCGCACGGCGCTATTCAATTGGCTCTTCGCGCGCCGTCATGGCGGGCAGTTCCTGCTGCGCATCGAGGATACCGACCGCCGGCGCTCGACGGAGGAGGCGGTTGCGGCGATCCTGGACGGGCTCGCCTGGCTGGGCCTCGATCCCGACGAGCCGCCGGCCTACCAGTTCCAGCGCCGCGAGCGCCATGCGGAGGTCGCACGGGCGATGCTGGAGGCCGGCGCGGCCTATCGCTGTTTCGCAGGACCCGAGGAACTGCAGGCGATGCGGGAGGCCGCCGCCGCGCGCGGCGAGCGCTTCCGCTACAACGGGCTCTGGCGCGACCGGGACCCGGCGGAGGCGCCGGAAGGCGCGTCCTTCGCAATCCGCCTCAAGGCGCCGCAGGACGGCGAGACGGTCATCCGCGACCTGGTGCAGGGCGAGGTGCGGGTCGCCAATGCCGAACTCGACGACATGGTGCTGCTGCGCGCCGACGGCACGCCCACCTACATGCTGTCCGTGGTGGTGGACGACCATGACATGGGCGTGACCCATGTGATCCGCGGCGACGACCATCTGAACAACGCCTTCCGCCAGGCCCAGGTCTTCGAGGCGATGGGCTGGCCGCTGCCGGCCTTCGCCCATATACCGCTCATCCACGGGCCCGACGGCGCCAAGCTGTCCAAGCGCCACGGCGCGCTCGGCGTGGATGCCTACCGGGAGATGGGGCTTCTGCCGGAAGCGGTGCGCAACTACCTGCTGCGGCTCGGCTGGAGCCATGGCGACGCCGAGATCGTCTCCACCGGGGAGGCCGTGGCCTGGTTCGGGCTGGAGGCGGTCGGCCGGTCGCCGGCGCGCTTCGACCGCGAGAAGCTGGAGAGCGTCAACGCCCACTATCTGCGCGCCGCCGACGTGGACAGGCTGCTCCGGCTGGTGGAACCGTTCCTCGCCGCGCCGCCGGACGAGGCGGGCCGGGCGCGGCTGCGGGCGGGCCTGAGCGGGCTCCTCCCGCGAGCGAAGACCCTGATCGAACTGGCGGACGCCGGCGCCTTCTACACGGCGGCGCGACCGCTGGAGCCGGATGCAAAGGCCGCGCGCCTGCTGGCGAATGAGGCGGCCCGCGCGCTGCTTGCGCGCTATGCGGCGGCGCTGGAAGGCGCGGAGTGGACGGAGGCGGCGCTGGAGGCCGCGACGCGGGCCTTCGCGGAAGCCGAAGGGCTCGGTCTCGGGCGGGTCGCCCAGCCGGCGCGCGCCGCGCTGACCGGGCGCGCCGCCTCGCCGGGCCTCTTCGAGGTGCTGGCGGCGCTCGGCCGCGAGGAGGCGCTGGGGCGCCTGCACGACGCGGCTCTCTGATTGCCAATCTCTCCGCGCCGCCATATTGTGGCGGCCGGATCGAGCGAGGATGACAGTCGAGATGACCAGCCGCAGCGTTTCCATTGTGGATCGGGCCAACAACAGGACCGTTGAGCTGCCGATCATGAGCGGAACCCTGGGAACGGACGTCATCGACATCCGCGCCCTCTACAAGGAGCTCGGCTACTTCACCTTCGACCCGGGCTACACCGCAACGGGAAGTTGCCAGTCGAAGGTCACCTATATCGACGGCGACGAGGGCGTGCTGCTCTACCGCGGCTATCCCATCGAGCAGCTCGCCGAGCACTCCGATTACATGGAGACCTGCTACCTCATCCTGTTCGGCGAGCTGCCGAACGCGGAACAGAAGGCGAAATTCGTCTACGACATTACCCACCACACGATGCTGCACGACCAGATCACCAACATTTATCGGGGCTTCCGGCGCGATGCGCACCCGATGGCGGTGATGTGCGGCGTGGTCGGCGCGCTGTCGGCCTTCTACCATGACAGCATAGACATCGAGGACCCGTGGCACCGGACCGTGGCGTCCTATCGCATGATCGCCAAGATGCCGACCATCGCGGGCTGGGCCTACAAATATTCCATGGGCCAGCCCTTCATGTATCCGCGCAACGACCTCGACTACGCCTCCAACTTCCTCCGGCTCTGCTTCGCCGTGCCGACGGAGGACTTCGAGGTCAATCCGGTGCTCGCCAAGGCGATGGACCTGATCTTCATTCTCCATGCCGATCATGAGCAGAACGCATCCGCCTCGACGGTGCGGCTGGCGGGCTCCACCGGCGCCAATCCGTTCGCCTGCATCGCCGCCGGCTGCGCGGCGCTCTGGGGGCCGAGCCATGGCGGGGCGAACGAGGAAGTGCTGAAGATGCTGGCCGAGATCGGCTCGGCCGACAAGGTGGGCGACTGGGTGCTGAAGGCCAAGGACCCGGACGACCCCTTCCGGCTCTTCGGCTTCGGGCACCGGGTCTACAAGAACCACGACCCCCGCGCGCGGGTGATCCAGAAGGCCTGCCACGACGTGCTGAACGAACTCGGCCTGCACGACCCGCTGCTGGAGGTCGCGCTGGCGCTGGAGAAGGTGGCGCTGGAGGACGACTATTTCGTCGCGCGCCGGCTCTATCCGAATGTGGACTTCTATTCGGGCATCATCCTGAAGGCGATGGGCTTCCCGGTCTCCATGTTCACGGCGCTGTTCGCCGTCGGCCGGACGGTCGGCTGGATCGCGCAGTGGAACGAGCTGATCGAAGACCCCTCGCAGAAGATCAACCGCCCCCGCCAGCTCTACATGGGCCCGCCCCAGCGGGACTATGTCCCCCTCGCCGACAGGAGTTGAATGGGGGGAGTGCGGCTTGAGGACATCGTCGGCTGCTGGAGCCGGCTGGTCCTTACGGCGGACGGCCATTGGGTGCATCCCGACGACCGTGAAGTCAATCGCATCCAGACAGGCGTGGATCGACAGCGCCCACATCCGGCTCACAACACGACGCCTCGCAAGGCATTGTCTGCATTGAACGAGTTTCGAGCCAGGGTCTGAGAGACGGTCCCGGACGAATTGGGCGCCGGGCCTCCCCGCCCCCCAAAACGGGCCGAGGCGGGAAGGAAACGGGGTTGGGCGGTCTTGGCGGCAGAGGGCCGGCGGCTTAGGTTGGCGCGTGGAAAACGGCCGCGGGCCCGGCGGCCGAACCGGAGACCCGCTTTCATGCTTTCGCTCGCCACGATTCTGGAAACCAGCGCCCGCGACCGGCCGGACAAGACGGCCATCACGCAGGGCCCGGCGCGCATCGGCTACCGGGAACTGGACGCCCGGGCGCGGGCGGTTGCGGCGGACCTTGCGGGGCGCGGGATCGGGCCGGGCGACATCGTGGCGCTTGCCTGCCCCAATGTGCCGGCCTTCCCGGTTTTCTATTTCGGCGTGCTGAAGGCCGGGGCGACGGTGCTGCCGGTCTCGATCCTGCTCAAGCGCGACGAGATGGCCTATCTGCTGAACGACAGCGGGGCGAAGGCGCTGGTCTGCCACGAGGGCTCGGCCGAACTGCCGCTGGGCGAGGTCGGCCGCGCCGCTTTCGGCGATGCGCCGGCCTGCGAGCATTTCATCGAGGCGGATGCGCCCGTGGCGGAGGCTGCGTTCGATACCGTGCAGCGCGGCCCCGACGACACGGCCGTCGTGCTCTACACCTCCGGGACCACCGGGCGGCCCAAGGGCGCGATGCTGACCCACTCCAACCTGCTGATGAACGCCGAAATCTGCGTGGAGCTCGGCGAGGTGCGTCCCGAGGATGTCGTGCTGGTGGCGCTGCCGCTGTTCCACGTATTCGGGCAGGTGGTGCAGATGCTGGCCGCGTTCCGCAAGGCGGCGACCATGGTGCTGGCGCCGCGCTTCGAGCCGGGCCTCTGCCTCGGCCTCATGGAAAGCGAGAAGGTGACGCTGTTCTCCGGCGTGCCGACCATGCTCTGGGCGCTGCTGACCTATCCCGACGCGGAGAAGCACGACCTCGCCGCCATCGCCTCCAGTCTCAGGCAGGTCACGGTGGGCGGCGCCTCGACGCCGGTCGAGATCCTGCGCGGCTTCGAGAAGAAGTTCGATGTGACGGTGCTGGAAGGCTACGGCCTGTCGGAAACCTCGCCGGGCGTGAGCTTCAACCGGCGCGACCGCGAACGGAAGGTGGGCTCGGTCGGCCTGCCGGTCTGGGGCGTCGAGGTGCAGGTGGTGGACCCGGAGGACAGTCCCGTGCCGGCGGGCGAGCCGGGCGAGGTGGTGGTGCGCGGGCATTGCGTGATGAAGGGCTATCTGGGCCGCCCCGAGGAAACCGCCGAAGCGCTGCGCGGCGGCTGGTTCCACACCGGCGATATCGGCCGCTTCGACGAGGACGGCTACCTGTATATCGTGGACCGGCTGAAGGAGATGATCATCCGCGGCGGGTTCAACGTCTATCCGCGCGAGGTGGAGGAGCTGCTGGTGACTCATCCCGGGATTTCGCTTGCCGCCGTGGTCGGCGTGCCGGACGAGCAGTATGGTGAGGAGGTCAAGGCCTTTGTCGTGCCCGCCGCCGGTGCCAGCCCCGAACCCGAAGCCATTGTCGCCTGGGCGCGCGAGCGCCTGGCGGGGTATAAGTATCCCCGGATCGTCGAGTTGCGCGAAAGCCTGCCGCTGGGCGCGACCGGCAAGATCCTGAAACGCGACCTCTGCTGAGGAGGACCGGAGCGATGCAACTCACCCCCGAACAGGTCTCCCGCTACAACCGGGAGGGCTACCTCTTTCTCGAAGGCGTGTTCAGCGCCGAAGAAGCGGCGCTGCTGCGCCGCGAGGCCGACACCGTGTTCGCCAGCGGCCGCGAGGAGGTCTGGCGCGAGGACAACGGCGCCCCGCGCACGGCCTTCGCCGCGCACCGCTACAACGGCATGTTCGGGCGCCTCGGCGCGCATCCGCGGCTCATCCGCCCGGTCGAGCAATTGCTCGGCGAGCCGGTTTACATGCACCAGTACAAGGTCAACGCCAAGGCAGCCTTCGACGGCGCGGTCTGGCAGTGGCACCAGGATTTCGGCACCTGGCACCGCGATGACGGCATGCCCGAGCCGCGCGCCATGAATATCGCCGTCTTCCTCGATCCGGTGACGGCGGCGAACGGGCCGCTGATGTTCCTCGCGGGCAGCCACCGGGAAGGCGTCTTCGAGGCCGGGCACGACCTGGAGACGACGAGCTACCCGCTCTGGACGCTGGACCGCGAGACGGTGGCGCGGCTGGCGGACGAGGGCGGCATCGCGGCCCCGACCGGCGCGCCGGGCTCGGTGGTGATGTTCCACAGCAATCTCGTCCATGCGAGCCCGCCCAATATCAGCCCGTGGGACCGGGTGATCGTCTATCTCAGCCTCTGCGCGGTCTCCAACCACATCACGCGCTTCACGCGCGCCGAGTGGATCGCGCACCGCGAGTTCGACCCCATCCGCGTGCTGCCCGACGACTGCCTGGTGCAGCAGGCGGTGGCGGCGGAATAGGACGGCCCCGGTCCGCGCCCCGGAACAGCGCGGAGAAGGCATGAGCCTCAGCCTGCGCCTCGCCTTCGAGGACGGCACGGAGCGGGAGATCGCGGGCCTGCCCTGGCAGACGGTGTTCCAGGCGGCCCAGGCCCACGGCATCGAGCTTGCGACCGACTGCCGGGAAGGTGCCTGCGCCACCTGCAAGGCGCGCTGCACCGAGGGCGAATACGATGTGGGCGACGCCAGCCCGGAGGCGCTGACCGCCGAGGAGGAGGCCGCCGGCCTTGTGCTGACCTGCCAGATGCTGCCGCTCGGCGACTGCACTCTGCGCTTCCCCTATCCCTTCTCGCTGACCGGCGGCGCGATGAGCATGCAGGCGGTGCTGGAGGCCGTGGAGCGCGTGGCCGAGGACACGGTCCGGTTCGAGCTTGCGCTCGATGCGGAGCTGCCCTTCCTGCCGGGCCAGTATGCGCGCATCGGCGTGCCCGGCACGGAGGCGGAGCGGGCCTTTTCCTTTTCCCGCCGCGACCGGGCCGAGTTCCATGCGCGCCTGCTGCCGGACGGCCTGATGTCGAACTATCTGGCGGCGCGCGCGAAGCCCGGCGACCGGCTCGACCTGTCGGGGCCCTATGGCGGGTTCTTCCTGCGCGAGCCGGCCCGGCCCGTCCTGATGGTGGCGGGCGGCACCGGCCTTGCCCCGATCCTCGCCATGCTGGAGGCACTGGACGGCCGCCAGCCGGCGGCGGTTCTGTTCGGCGCGGCTTCCGAGGAGCGCCTGTTCGCGCTCGACCGCCTGGCCGCGAGCGGCGCGAAGGTGAGCATCGCCGTGGAGGAGCCGGGCGGAAACCCGTGCTACCAAGCCGGCTTCGTCACCGGGCTGATCGACCCGCCCGCAAGCGACATTGACGCCTATGTCTGCGGGCCGCCGGCGATGATCGAGGCGGCCCGCGCGCGGCTCCGCGCGGCGGGCATCGCCGAGGAGCGCATCCATTGCGAACGCTTCCTGCCGACTTAGCCCAAGTTTAACAGACTTTATTAAAGTTCGTTTATTATCAGCGTGTTAAGAAGCAATATTTTTGCGTGGGGCACTACATTTCAGTTTTTGGGCGTTGGAGGGGGGTCAGACGATCATTTTCCGGACGCCTCCGGGTG
>JAJEIH010000083.1 GCA_022827685.1 Alphaproteobacteria bacterium | reverse complement strand
CGATCCGGCGATCCGGCGATCCGGCGATCCGGCGATCCGGCGATCCGGCGATCCGGCGATCCGGCGATCCGGCGATCCGGCGATCCGGCGATCCGGCGATCCGGCGATCCGGCTTATTGTAACAGCCGCGTCATCCGGGCTTGTCAAGTGCTCGCGCGAACACCCCCGGTTCCAGACTTCGCCAAAGGCAGCCGAAATCGCTGCCCACGCCCCTCGCATCGAACCCATGACCGCCCCTCCGGACTGCACAAAAAAACACCGGGTAACAGATCCCTCCAAAGGAGGGCGTATGACCCGATCCAAGCGCCTAGTACCAAATCCGGAATGCGAAGGCAAACCCCGCTTGCGCATCCCCGCGCGCCGCAGTCCGTCCCCGGCGGCGCATGGCGGCCCCCGTCAACGTCACCGATGCGGCGGGCCGGTCCGGGCGAGCGCCATGGCCGCCCAGCCGGGAACGGCCCCGGCGACCCACCAGACCCCGTCCTTCAGGATCGCGACCTCCCGGTGCGGCCGGTCGGGATCGGTGTTGTCGTAGAGCATGGCCTCGTCCACGCGCGCAATCGCCGCCGGGAGACTGGCGTGCGAGCGCACGAACCGCCGCCGCGCGTCCGCTTCCGGGACATCGTGGCCGCCGAGCGCGACCCGGTTACGGATACGGTCGAGCGCCTGGTCCGCCGTGGCGACCGACACATAGTGCAGGACGATCCGGCAGCCCGCCCGCCGCGCGGCCTCCATGTGGCGGAGAACGCCGGAACCGGCAAGCGTCGTTTCCACCAGATGCGTCCGGCCCGCGCCGAGCGCAACCCGTCGCCGACACAGCGCCTCGCGCGCCGCCTGTCCGGGACCGCCGGCCGTCATGCCGCGCGCAATCGCGTCGGGGTCGATGATGTCGAGGCCCCTGAAGCCGCTCATGCGGGTCAGGGTGGACTTGCCGCACCCGTTCGGGCCGGCGACGACGATGAGGGTCGGCACGAATACCGGCCGGGTCAGGCGAACTGCCGCTCAGGCGCAACGAGCACCCGGTCCCCGTCCCTGGTCCGTGCGATATAGGCGCCGTCCGAACGGACGCCGTAGAGCGTGCCGCCGGCCTCGACCTGGGCCGCCAGGTCCGCCTTGATCTCGTCGCGCCAGCCCTTCGGGAACCCCGCTATGTCGGGCGGCGGCGCGACTGCATGCCGGTGCTCGCTCATGCCGCCGACCCTACATCGAACCGCCGCGCCGTTCAATCCGCGTCCGCACGGTCGCCGCGCCCGACCGGCTCCAACAGGCAAGCCGGCAAAGCTGTCGGCAACCCGACCGCCTCTTGCCGCAGGCTCCCCGTCGCGGCCGTCGCGCATCCGCGTGAAAGACCCGTCGGCATCATCGGCACGGCAGCCCGCAGCGATGCCCAACCCGGTGCAGGTTCATCCCGTCATCGCTCGCGGCAGACGCGCCGACAGTGCAGACCGTTGGCGTGTCGGGACCGTTGCTTGCCGCGAGGCCCGGACACGTTCGCAGCAGCGCGCGCGCCGCGACCCCGTTCCCGCTCAAACGCCACGGGCGGCTTTGCCTCGCGACCGGCTCCCGCTACCGTTCTCCGACATCGCGGCTGGACGCCGATTTCGCATGGACTCGCTGACGCGAGGCAGGGGCTCACACCTGCCGCACCATGGTGCCCTTGTCCTTCCCTGGCTCCGCCTGGCTACGGCGGGCTACTTCCTGTCCCCCTGTGTCCCCATGTATGCCGCCGAAAACCCCTTGGAAAAGCGCGAGTCCCGTTCTGTGCCACGGCGCATTGCGCGCGCATGGCGTTCCGGTAACCCGCTGATATACCGCTGGAATCGGCGCGCCCGGCGCGGTTCCCCAGAGAACCCTGGGCGCTCACGGGGCGATGCGGCCTGTAGGACCGATACACGCGCGAGTTCCGCCGAGTGTCGCGCTTTCCCAAGATACCCCCGGCCCCTTCCGGCACCCTCAGGACACGCGAGACCGGCCCCGGCCCCGCATGGCCCGGTCTGGCGCTCGCTGGCCGATTTCGGAGGGAGCGGTGGCGATGACGCGCGCGCAGCGACGGATTCTGCCTCCGCGCGAGGCGCTGATCTGGCCGGAAGGAGGGAGGGCCGCTACAGGCCCATGTCGAAATCGCGCGACTTCTGCTTCGCGCCGGCGGCCTTTTCGAGCTCGGATTCGCGCGCAACCTGCTGCCCGCCATCGCCGCCGCGGTCGAGACCGTGGCCCTTGCCGGTCGAATCCTGCCCGCTTCGTCCGCGTTCCGTGGAGCGCGCGGGCGATTTTCCGTCGCGGTCCCTGCCGGTTTCGCGCGCGGATGAATGCTCCCGCTCGCGCTCGCGGCGGGTCTCGCGGCCGATTCCACGATCAATTTGCCGCTCGCGGTCGCGCCCGTCCTGCCCGTCGCGGGCGGCTTCATGGCCGCGATCCGTCGCGTCAGGAGCGCGTGTCAGGCGATTCGCGTCCCGCCCGTCGGCGGGATCGCGCCCGAACACGGTCTCGTAAGCCGCCCGTTGCGCGGTCGCATCGAGCGCAGCCAGCCGCTCGCCGGTCGCCCGTTCGAGCCGGTCGGCGAGCCTGTGGGCATCGTCGGTGACGAGGTGCGCGGCATCCCGCGCCCGGCTGATCGCCACATAGAACGCGCGCTGGTTGACCAGGTTCGGATTCTCCGCCGGCATCGCCGCGAGGATTCGATCCACCGTCCGGCCCTGGAAGGCGTGGACGGTCGCCGCGAAGGCGCGGTCGATATGCCGGAGCTGCGGATCGTGCTGCCGGAGCGTGGCCAGCGAGCCGTTCTCCAGGCGGAAGCGAACGCCGTCCCGGCCCACCGCATCGACCGTGGCGGTCTCGCCGTTGGTGAGGCCCGAGGCGGGATCGTTGCGGGTGAAGCGCACCCGGTCGCCCCGGCGAAGCTCCATCGCCTCGCTCGTGTAGACCTCGACCCCGCCCTTCGCGGCGGCCAGATTGCCCGGCTGCCA
>JAJEIH010000063.1 GCA_022827685.1 Alphaproteobacteria bacterium | reverse complement strand
GGCGTGGGGTGAAAAACCCCCGATCACTCCTCGTGGACCAACCCGAACCCGCGGAAATCCGTCAAGCCAACGGGGTAAGAAAAATCTCAGCCCAGCCGGAGCCCTTGCTCAGAAAGCGGTTCCAAACAGCGCACATGCCTCGGAGCGGCACATTGTCCTTCAGCGGAAAGAGCACCGCGAGATGGATGGCGTCCTGATGGCTCGGCAATGTGGCGATGCATTTCAGTCCGCTCTCGGTAATGACGGAATCCCCGTCGCCGTCCTGCTCGCAGTCCATATAGGCCGCATCGTAGAGCGTATGCAGAAAGTCGCGATTCAGGATCTGGGGCGTCACAAGGTCGTCGTACATCGCCATCGTCCGGCGCCTCGCCCGCTTCCACGCTCCAGTGATACCCGGACCATATGCCCGCCTTCCGTCAGGCGCAAGGATTGAGGGGGTGTTCTCCTTTCAGATGCTCCTATTGGAGCAATGCTTGTCGAAGCCGTCGCAAAGCTGCAAGATAGGCAAGGAACGAAAGGGAGGGACCCCGATGAACCTGCGTATGCTTGCCGCGGCGACGGTGGTCGCCGGCATGGCGGCTCCGGCCTTCGCGGCCGACCTGCCGAAGACCGTGACGCTTACGGCTTACGGCACAACCTCATCCGGCTATGCCCAGTCCATCGCCATCGGCGCCATGCTCAAGCAGAGGCACGATGTCGAGTTGCGGGTGATTCCGGGCAAGAACGACGTCTCGCGCATGATCCCGGTCGTGAAGAAGCGCGCGCATCTCTGCGCCTGCGGCATCGCCGCCGCCTTCACGCAGGAAGGCGTGTTCATGTTCGGCTCCAAGAATTGGGGGCCGATGGCGGTGCGCAACCTCTACAACAATGCCAAGGGTCCCCACGGCCTCATGCCGGTGGTCGCGGGCGACGCCGGAGTCAAGGCCGCCGCCGACCTCAAAGGCAAGAAGATGGCCTGGATCAAGGGCGCGCCGGCGCTCAACGTCAATCTCACGGCGTTGATGGCCTTCGGCGGCGTCACCTGGGACGATGTGACCCGGGTCGAGTTCCCCGGCTGGAAACAGGCGGTGGACGGGGTGATCGGCGGCCAGGCCGACGCGGTCATGGTCTCCACCATGTCGCCGCATGTGAACCGCCTGATGGCGTCGCCGAGAGGCAACTGGTGGGTCTCGCTGCCCCACGACGACAAGGAAGGCTGGGCCCGGGCCAAGGCCGTGGCGCCCTTCTGGAACCCGAACAAGGTCACGCTCGGCATCGGCCTCGAGAACAACATTTCCGGCAAGCCGGAATTCGACGGCCAGATGTATCCCTATCCGATCGTGATCGGACTCGCAGACGACCTCTCCGACGACTTCACCTACGCCATGACCAAGGCTGTCATGGAAGGCTATGAAGGCGAAGGCGGCTACGGGACGCTGAAGGGCACGGCGGGCTACCAGCTCGATGCCCAGAACCTCAAATGGGTGTTCCCCTATGCGGGCGGATCGATCCGCTACTACAAGGAAGCGGGCGCCTGGGGCGCAGAGGAAGAAGCGTACAACAACGCGCTGCTGAAACGCCAGGATGTGCTCATGAGCACCTGGGCGACCTACTACGCCGCCAACAAGGACATGGAGGACGACGCCTTCGAGGCAGGCTGGGCCGAGGCCCGCGAGGCGGCGCTGACGGCGGCCGGCCTGGACGCGCCGTTCTCGTGATCCTCCAGGGCAGGAAACTGCCGAACAACTAAACCCGGTAAAGACCCGCCATGCGTCCTGCATGGCGGGTCCTTCCTTGATACTGACCCGGTCCCCGAACCGGAGGGCAACGGACCATGACACAGCCCGAACGGGAGACGGCGCTCGGCCGCCAGGCGGAAGAAGCGGTCGAACGGGCCGAAGCGTCAGTCAGCCGCCACAGGGAACTCGGACCGGTCTGGATGACGATTGTGGTCACCGCCTCCACCTTGTCGGTGCTGGCGTCGATCTATTTCATCTTCAATGTTCATTTGATGATCGATGTAAAGATCTTCGGAGAGGAGACCGAATACTACTATTTCATGCTCGCCATGCTGTTGCCGCTGGTGTTCCTGCTCTATCCGCCATGGCGCGGCGTCGGCCCGATGGACCGGGTTCCCTGGTATGACCTGCTGCTTTCGCTGGTTGTGTTCACGGTGTCGATCGTGTTCGCCATTCACGGCGAAGAAAACCTGCTGGAAGGCTGGGAATACGACGCGCCGGAATGGGCAATTTACGCCTCCTATTTCATGTGGCTGATGGTGCTGGAAGCGACCCGCAGGGCGGGCGGCATGCCGATCTTCGTCATCTGCCTCGTCGTTTCGCTCTATCCGGCTCTGGCCGAATACGCGCCCGGGTTCCTGGAAGGCCAGGCTGAATCCCTCTCCGTAACCGCCAGCTTCCACATGTTCGGCACGGAAAGCGTCATGGGCATTCCCATGCGCGCCTTCGCCTCGCTGGTGGTCGGGTTCCTCATCTTCGGCGTCGCGCTCCAGTTCACCGGCGGCGGCGCCTTCTTCCTCAATCTCGCCTTCGCCCTGCTCGGGCGCTTCCGCGGCGGGCCGGCCAAGGTGGCGATCTTCTCGTCGGGCCTGATGGGCTCGATGAGCGGCTCGGTCATCACCAATGTGCTGACCACGGGCGCGCTCTCCATCCCGGCGATGAAGCGCGTTGGTTTCCGCCCCGCCTATGCAGGCGGCGTCGAGGCATGCGCGTCCACAGGCGGCGTTCTGATGCCGCCCGTGATGGGCGCAACCGCCTTCATCATGGCGACCTTCCTGGAAATCTCCTACGCCGTGATCCTGGTGGCGGCGATCATCCCGTCGCTGCTGTACTATTTCAGCCTGTTCATGCAGATCGACGCCTATTCCGCGCGCTTCGGCCTCGAAGGGCTGCCCAAGGCCGAAATGCCGAAGGCGCGGCAGGTGATGCGCGACGGCTGGCACTTCATCTTCGTGCTCGCGCTGCTGATCGTGATGCTGCTGGTGATGCAGCAGGAGGCGCAGGCGCCTTACTACGCCGCCGCCCTGCTGATCGTCATCAACCAGGTGCGGGCGCACGACCGCTGGGACCTGGAGCGGTGCAAGCAGTTCCTCATCGGCATCGCGAAGCTGTTCACGGAGCTCGCCGGCATACTCGCCGGCGTCGGCCTCATCATCGGCGCGCTGATGCTGACCGGCAAGGTCGGCAACCTGTCGCTGGAGCTCGTCACCCTCGCCGGCGATTCGATCTTCGTGCTGCTGGTGATGGGCGCGCTGACCAGCTTCATCCTCGGCATGGGCATGACGGTGACGGCGGCCTACCTGTTCCTGGCCATCGCGCTGGCGCCGGCGCTGACGGCCAGCGGGCGGCTCGATCTCCTCGCCGTGCATCTCTACATGATGTATTGGGGCATGATCTCCTTCATCACGCCGCCGGTGGCGCTGGGCGCCTTCGCCGCTGCCACGGTAGCCCGCGCCAACCCCATCACCACCGGCTTCGAGGCGATGCGTCTCGGCGCGATCATTTATTTCGTGCCGTTCTTCTTCGTGCTGAACCCGGCGCTGATCGGCCACGGCACGACCGTTGAGGTCATCACCGTCTGCGGGCTTGCCTTTGCCGGCGTCATCCTGATTTCGGGCGCGCTGCAGGGCTACCTGATCGGCATCGGGCCGCTCACCGGCAATCCGTTGGCGGCAT
The DNA here is from genome assembly GCA_022827685.1 of Alphaproteobacteria bacterium. Lineage (GTDB taxonomy): Bacteria > Pseudomonadota > Alphaproteobacteria > Bin95 > Bin95 > Bin95. The sequence goes on along the minus strand of JAJEIH010000063.1, from coordinate 34,576 downwards.
GGCCGATCCGCATTGCGCTGTTCCTGTCCGGCCTGCTGCTGGCCCTGCCCGGCGGCGAGCTTACCGGCTACACGCACACGCAACTGCTGATCGCGGCGGCGGTGCTGGGAGTCCCGGCTGCGGCGGCCGGCTGGTTCCTGAGCCGGCGGGGGACGGCGCGGACGGCGTAGGGCGGCATCCTTTCGGATTGAAACGACACGGGGGCCAAAATCCGAAACTGTCGCCCCGGCCCCCGAGCCGGGGCCCAGCACCGCCGGCGCGACCCGGCGAAACTCCGACAGGCTGGACCCCGGATCTCCGCTTCGCTCCGTCCGGGGTGACAATTGGAGTTGCGCATTCGGCCTTGTTTCAACCTGAACGGATGCCGCTCAAGGCAGGCCGGGGCTGTTTCCTGTCGGACGGGCAACGCAATGCCCGGCAGGTCCGATTTCTTCACACGCCCGCAAGCGGGGGAGGGAGGCCAGCGGCCGGCGGCGCGGGGTCCGTCGGTATCAGCCGAATGCGGCGACGAGACCGACGATGAACCCGATAACGCCGATGACGGTGATGACGGCTCCGCCGACCCTGGCCTGGAGGCCGTCATCCGCCCCGAATCCGATCCGCATGGCGACGATGCCCAGTATCGCGACCAGGGCGGACATGACCAGACCGAGTGCGGTGCCCATCGGGTGTTCCCTTGCCTTGCGCCCTACTGCGGCGACATGCCCCTGAGCCGTTCGGAGCGCCGCCGCAGCAGTTCGACGGTGGTCAGCAGGCAGATCGAGATGACCACGAGGATGGTCGCGACGGCGAGGATCGTCGGGCTGATCTGCTCGCGCAGGCCGGTGAACATCTGCCAGGGGAGCGTCTTCTGGCCGGCCGAGCCCACGAACAGCACCACGACCACCTCGTCGAAAGACGTGATGAAGGCGAAGAGGCCGCCGGAGATCACGCCGGGCAGGATCAGCGGCGCCTGCACCTTGAAGAAGGTCCGCACCGGATTGGCGCCGAGATTGGCGGCGGCGCGCGTCAGGCTCCTGTCGAAGCCGACCAGCGTGGCGGTTACCGTAATGATGACGAACGGGATGCCGAGCGCTGCATGGGCCAGCACGACGCCGACATAGGTGCCCTGGAGGCCGATGCGCGAATAGAAGAAATACATGCCGGCGGCGGAGATGATGAGCGGCACGATCATCGGGGAGATCAGCACCGCCATGATCGCGCCCCTGAACGGCACATGGCTCTGCGACAGGCCGATGGCGGCGAGCGTGCCGAGGCTCACCGAAAGCAGGGTCGCGACGGGCGCGATCCGCACGGAGTTGTAGAGCGCGTTCTGCCAGTCGATGTTGGTGAAGAAATCGTTGTAATTCACCATGCTGTAGGCATCGGCCTCCAGGGCCAGCATTCCCGGCGTGAAGGTGAAATAGGGAAGCGGATTGAAGCTGAGCGGGACGATGACCAGCAGGGGGAAGATCAGGAAGAAGAAGATCAGCACGCAGATGAGCCGGAAACCCCAGTACCAGGCCTTCTGGCCGGTCGATGCATATGGCGGCAGTGCGGCCATGCCCGCTATCCCAGCTTCACATTGTCGATGCCGATGATCCGGTCGTAGAGCCAGTAGAGGACCAGCACGACCACCAGCAGGATGACGCCCAACGCCGCGGCGAGGCCCCAATTGAGGCTCGACGAGATGTGGTAGGCGATCCGGTTGGAAATGAAGGTGCCCGAGGTGCCGCCGACCAGTTCGGGCGTGATGTAGTAGCCGATCGAGAGGATGAAGACGAGAATGGCGCCCGCGCCGATGCCGGGCACGCTCTGCGGGAAATAGACCCGCCAGAACGCGGTCCAGTCCGTCGCCCCCAGCGATTTCGCGGCGCGCATGTAGCTCGGCGGGATCGTGCGCATCACCGAGTAGAGCGGCAGGATCATGAACGGCAGCAGGATATGCGTCATCGCGATGATCGTGCCGGTCTGGTTGTTGATCATCGCAAGGCGCCCGTCATCGGCGACGAGGCCTATGAAGACCAGTGTGTCGTTGATGACGCCCTGTTGCTGAAGCAGCACCTTCCAGGCGGAGGTGCGGACCAGCAGCGAGGTCCAGAACGGCAGCAGCACCAGGATCATCAGCATGTTCGAGGTGCGCATCGGCAGCGTGGCCAGCAGGAAGGCGACCGGATAGCCGATCAGCAGGCAGGCGACCGTGATGACGACGCTCAGCAGCAATGTGCGCTCGAACAGGAAGATGTAGATCCGTTCGTTCTCGGGCCTCGCCTCGATTCCGGTTGCGCCGAGCTTCGCATCGACGGCGTTGAGGAAATAACCCGACGTGTAGGCGCTCGAAAACCGCTTGATCGTTGCCCAGGTCTCGGGATCGGCCCAACTCTTGTGGACTTCGGCGAACTGCGCGGCGAGGTCGCCGTCCTCCTCCATCCTCTTGACCCGCCGCCCGGTCTTGCGCAGCAGGCTGGCGACTCCCGTCTGCTCGTAATTGAGCCGCGAGCCGAGCTTGGTGTGCGCCTTGGCGGCGACCGCGGCGAGCAGGTCCCGGCGAAGGGCGGCGAAGACCTTTTCGCCCGGCGGCTGGCCGGAAGCGTCGTCCCAGTCTTCCAGCGCCGCCACGGTGAGCGGCAGCGTATCCGGCACGATCGCGTTCTCGACCGAACGGAACAGCATGTCCGCGATCGGCGCGGCGAAGGTGACCAGAATGAAAATCAGCAGCGGCGCGATCAGCATGAGCGCGCGCAGCTTCTGCAGGCGAAGCGCGCGGGCGAGCGACTGCCTCAGCGGCCGGCCGTCCGCCGCAAGGATCGGCCCCGGGACGTTTTCGCCGTTCGCCATTGGACCCCGCGCGCCTTCTCCTGAAGCCCGAAAAGAGTGGAGGGGCCCGGGGGCCCCTCCTTCAGGACGCCTCTACTTGGCGAGCCAGGTCTGGAACTTCGCGTCGATGTCGTCGCGGTAGTCCGCCCAGAACTCGTAGTTGTAGAGCAGCGTGTTGCTCATGTTTTTCGGCTCGTTCGGCATGTGCGGAGCCATGTCGATGCCCAGCGTTGCATGCTTGCCCACCAACGGCGCCGAAGACGCGCGCGCCGGACCGTAGGAGATGTATTTCGCCTGGTCCGCAAGGCGCTGGGTGTCCGTGGCGAAATTGAGATAGTGCAGCGCGCGCTTCTTGCGTTCGTCGCTCAGGTTCGCCGGGACGATCCATCCGTCGAGGTCGAACACCTGGCCGTCCCACAGCATGGCGACCGGCTGCTTGTCCTCCTCGATGAGCTTGAACAGGCGCCCGTTATAGGTCGAGCCGATCACGACCTCGCCGTCCGCCAGAAGCTGCGGCGTATCCGCGCCGGCCGACCACCACACGACCTGGTCCTTGATCGTGTCGAGCTTGGCGAAGGCGCGCGCCTGGCCTTCCTCGGTCGCCAGCTGGTCGTAAATGTCCTCCATGGCGACGCCGTCGCACATCAGCGCCCATTCCATGTTGTTGATCGGGCGCTTCTCCAGGCTGCGCTTGCCCGGATAGTTCTCCAGGTCGAACACGGCGCAGACATCCTTGGGCGGCGTGTCGCCGACCATGTCAGTGCGGTAGCCGAAGGTGGTCGAATAAACGATCTGCGGGATGAAGCAGGGCGTTACGAGAAAATCGCCGAAATCCTTGGATGCGGGTGTGCCGTCGGGCGCCGCCGCCAGCACCGAATCCACGTCGACTTCCATCGCGAGGCCTTCGTCGCAAAGCCGGATGGCGTCCGACGCGACCACATCGACCACGTCCCAGGTCGTGTTGCCGGCTTCGGCCATGGCGCGAAGCTTGGCGACCGCTTCCGCCGCGCTTTCATCGTTGATGATGTTCACGCCCGGATTCATTTCCATGTACGGCTTGTGGTAGGCGTTCATCTGGGATGCCGAATAGGCGCCGCCCCAGGACACGATGGTCATGTCCTCCGCCTGCGCCGCGCCGGCCATCGCCATGGAGGCGACCGCGCCGGCTGCAAGGAATGTTCTGAGTCTCATGTGGCGTTCTCCCTTGTTTACCACTCGTTCAGTTCAGGCGCGGCGCAACGGGAAAACAGCGGCGCTTCCCCGTATTTCGGGTCACGCCGCGTCCAACGCTCTACAGTCGTTCGTGAGCCATCCTATGGGGGTTGTTTCACCCACCCTCAGCATTGAATGTTTGGCGGAATTCGGGATCTTGACGATGAAGTCATCCCGCCCGGCGACCTCCATCCGGCAGCGGATGTGATCCCCCAGATAGATCAGTTCGACGACCCTGCCCTGAAGCTGGTTCGGCGCCGAGGGTTCGGCGATCAGTACGCGTTCGGGCCGGATCGACAACATCGTCGGGAAACCGACACCCCGGCAATTGACCGCCAGTGCGCCGATCTCCTCCGCCCCGTCCAGATGGACGCGCGCTTCCTTGTCCGCAAACGCCGTTACCATGCCGTCGAGCTTGTTGTTCTCGCCGATGAACTGCGCCACGAAAGCGTTTTCGGGCCTCTCATAGAGGTCTTCCGGGGTCGCGAGCTGCTGGATCACGCCGTCGTTGAAGACCGCGATCCGGTCGGACATCGTCAGGGCTTCGGACTGGTCGTGCGTCACATAGACGACGGTGACCCCCAGCCGCTCGTGCAGATGCTTGATCTCGTACTGCATATGTTCGCGCAACTGCTTGTCGAGCGCTCCCAGCGGTTCGTCCATCAGCACGAGGTCGGGCTCGAACACCAGGGCGCGCGCCAGCGCCACGCGCTGCTGCTGGCCGCCGGAAAGCTGGGCCGGCCGGCGCCCCGCGAACTCGGTGCCGCCCATCTGGACCATGTCCAGTGCGCGCTGCACCTTCCCGTCGACCTCGGCGCGGCTCATCCGGCGCACCTGCAGCGGGAACGCCAGGTTCTCCGCAACCGTCATGTGCGGGAAGAGCGCGTAGTTCTGGAACACCATCCCGATGCCGCGCTTGTGCGGGGGAATATTGTTGATCGGGCGGCCGCCAAGGTTGATCTGGCCATGCGTGGCCACCTCGAACCCTGCCAGCATCATCAGGCAGGTGGTCTTGCCGGAACCCGAAGGGCCGAGCATCGTCAGGAACTCGCCGCGCGCGATTTCGAGATTCAGGTTCTTCACGACAAGCGTTTCGCCGTCGTAGCTCTTCTGAACGCCGTCAAACACGACGAATGCGCGGTCCTGGTCCGGCACGATGTCCCCGATTGCCAGCAACTGTCGCCCGAACGCTAACACAAACGGAGCGGCACTCGATAGGGGGCTTGGGATTTTCGACCGCCCGGCGGGGTTTCGCCTTGCTGCGCTTGCTGCTATTCGCCCGGGGTCCGCAACCCTCAAACGAAGGAGTTCACGGAATGGCCCAGCAACTCCTCCACCTCGTTTTCGGCGGGCGCCTCGTGCACCCCGACGGAACCGAATTCGCAGACCTCAAGGCCCTGGATATCGTCGGCATCTACCCGAATTACGCCGAGGCCGCCAAAGCGTGGCGCGGCAAGGCGCAAGGCACGGTGGACGATGCGCATATGCGCTACTACGTCGTGCATCTGCACCGCCTGCTGGACCCCGACAACCACCAACATGCGGAAGGACATTGCTGATGGACGGCGGAGAAGCGCTCGCGGAAACGCTGGCGGCATGGGGCGTGGAAGCGGCATTTGCCGTTCCGGGCGAAAGCTACCTTCCCGTCCTTGCCGGGCTGCAGCGGCGGGCGAACGCCATCCGCCTGGTCACGCCCCGGCATGAGTCCGGCGTCACCTTCGCCTGCGCGGCATACGGCAGAATTGCCGGCAAGCCGGCGGTCGGCCTCGTCAGCCGGGGGCCGGGCTCGACCAATGCCTCTATCGGGCTGCATGTCGCGCGGCAGGACTCGGTGCCCATGCTGTTGGTCATCGGCGATGTGCCGACGGCCTCCAAGGGCCGCGAAGCCTTCCAGGAAATCGATTACCACAATATGTTCTCGGGCATTGCGAAGGCAGTGCTTGAACCTGAAGCGGCGGCGGATGTGCCGGCGCAAGCGGCCCGTGCGCTCGAACTCGCCATGGCGGGGCGGCCGGGGCCGGTCGTGCTCGTGATGCCGAAGGACATTTCCGACGGCGATGCGGGCTTGCCGGCAATTCCGGCGCCGGCGCCGCGCGCGCCGCTGCGTCCCGATCCCGAAGCGATTGCCGGGGCCGCGCGCCGGATCGACGCCGCGGAAAGACCGGTCGTCGTCGCAGGTGAATTGATTTCCTTCGAGGGCGCGGAGGGTCCGCTGGCCGAATTCGCCGAAGCGAGCGGCGCGGCCGTCACGACCGCCTATCGATGTCAGGATGCGATATCCAACCACCACCCCGCCTATATCGGGCATCTGGAGATCAACAGGGACGACTTCCAGGAACGGGCCTGGGAAGAGGCGGACCTCGTGATTGCCGCCGGAGCGCGGCTGGACGGCATCACGACCCGCGACTTCTCGATGATCCGGGAAGACCAGACGCTGATCCACATCCATCCCGATGCCGAAGTCCTGGGCCGCTGGCCGTCCGGAGCAGCCATCCGGGCCGATGCCGGCCCCGCGCTGGAGGCGCTGACCGCCGCCGTTTCGAATGGCGGTCCGGCGCGCCGGGAATGGCGGGCGGGCCTGAACAGGGATTTCCGGGAATTTTCAAAACCGGGCGGTGTTCCCGTCCATGGCAGTGTCGATCTGGCGGAAGTGACTGCCGAGGCGCGCCGGCAGCTGCCGCCCGATGCGGTTGTCATCACCGACAGCGGCACCTTTGCGCGCTGGGTGCATCGCTATTTCCGGTTCGGCGATCCGCGCACCCAGGCGGGGCCGATGGCCGGCGCCATGGGTTACGGCGTGCCGGGCGGCATCGGCGCGGCGCTCGCGCGGCCCCGTTCGCCGGTCGTGGTCTTTGTCGGCGACGGCGGATTCCTGATGACGGGGCAGGAGGCCGTGACCCTGGTGCAGGAGCGCCTGCCGGTGAAGATCGTCGTCTGCGACAACAACGCCTGGGGCTCGATCCTCACGTCGCAGCAGACGCGCTACGGCGAGGACGGCATCTTCGGCACGAGGCTGGAAAGCCCGGATTTCGAGGCGGTCGGCCGCGCCTACGGCCTCCATGCGAGCCGCGTGCGGGAGACCGGCGAATTCGCCGGCGCCCTTGCCGCCGCGCTTGCGCATCCGGGACCGGCGCTGATCCACCTCGAGCTCGACGAGCGCGACATCTCCCCGTTCACCGGGTCGTCCCAGTCCTACCGGGTCTGACAGCGGCGGGGCCGGGCGGCTCTCCTTGAAGCCGGACTCCCGCTGTTCTAGCGTGCCGCGGCGCAGGTTCGAGGCCCGAGGGGGAAGCCGGCATGACCATCCGCATCGACACGCTCGACGCGTTCTTCAATCCAGGGTCGGTGGCGATTGTCGGCGCGTCGTCGAACTTCGCCAAGATTGGCGGCCGGCCCGTCCACAACATGAAGATCTCCGGCTATGGCGGCAGGGTATATCCGGTCAATCCGGGCGCCGCCGAGATCCAGGGCCTGCCGGCTTTCCCCGCTGTCGGCGACATTCCGGGGCCGGTGGACATGGCGGTAATCGTCGTGCCGATGCCCTTCGTGGAACCGGCGCTGACGGCCTGCATCGACAAGGGCGTGAAGGCCGCCATCGTGCTGTCCTCCGGTTTCGCCGAGATTTCCGAGGACGGCGCGCGCGTCCAGCGCCGCCTGGCCGATCTCGGCGCCGAGGGCGGGCTCCGCATCATGGGCCCCAATTGCATGGGCGTGATGAACACCGGCACCGGCATGATCGCCACCTTCATCTCGGCCATCGGCGATACGGGGCCCGAAAGGGGCACGATTTCCGTCGCCGCGCAGTCGGGCGCTTTCGGTGGCCATTGCTTCACGCTCGCCCGCGAACGGGGCCTCGGCCTGAACCTCTGGGCCACAATGGGCAACCAGTGCGATGTCGAGTTCTCGGACTGCCTTGCCTATATGGCGCAGGATCCCGGCACCAGCGTCGTGCTCGGCTACATGGAAGGCGTGCAGGACGCCGACAAGCTGGTCGAGGCGCTCGAAATCGCCCGCGCCGCCGAGAAGCCGGTCGTGCTGATGAAGGTCGGGCGGTCCGAAGTCGGCACTGCCGCCGCGGCCTCCCATACGGCGTCGCTCACGGGCTCCGACGCCGTTTTCGATGCGCTTCTGCGCCAGTACAACGTCTTTCGGCCCCACAGCATCGACGAGATGTTCGACGTCGGCTATGCCTTCGCCGGGGGCCAGCTGCCGAAGAGCGCCAGGACAGGCATCATCACGGTTTCCGGCGGGGTCGGCGTCATCATGGCCGATGCGGCGGAGGACGCCGGCCTCGAGCTCCCGCCGCTGCCCGAGGCGACGCAGGAGCGGATGAAGGCGCTGGTGCCCTTTGCCGGCACCCGCAACCCGCTGGATGTGACCGCGCAGTTCATCAACGACGCGACCCTGATGGAAACCATGTACGGCGCCCTGCTGGAAGAGGGCGACTATGCCAGCGCGGTCTGCTTCCTGGCGGGGGTCGGCCTGAACCCGCTGATGATGAAGGAGCTGGAGCCGAGCCTGGAGGCGGTAAGGCAGCGCTTCCCCGACCAGTTGCACATGCTCGCCATCCTGACCACGCCCGAGCGCCGCGCGAGGATCCAGGAGATGGGTTATGTCTGCTACGAGGACCCGAGCCGGGCGATCCACGCGCTCGGGGTTCTGGCGCGGTATTCCGAGGCGTTGAAGCGGGGGCCGTCCGCGCCGCCTCCGGACCTGCCGCCCGATGCGCCGAGGCTCAGCGCCGGAACGGCCGTCAACGAGGTCGAAGGCAAGCGCATTCTGGCGGCCGCCGGCGTGCCGGCCGTCCCGGAGCGGATTGCGGGTTCGCCGTCGGAAGCCGCCGAGGCGGCTGAGGCGGCGGGCTTCCCGGTCGTCATGAAGATCGTGTCGCCGGACATCCTCCACAAGTCCGAGATCGGCGGCGTCATCCTCAATGTCGCATCGCGGGAGGCGGCGGAGACGGCCTGCCGCGACCTGCTTGCGTGCGCTGAAGCGCATGCGCCGGACGCGCGGATCGACGGCGTGCTGGTCGCGCCCATGGTCTCCGGCGGCGTCGAGACCATTCTCGGCGTCGTCCGCGACCCGGTGTTCGGCCCGGTGGTCATGTTCGGCCTCGGCGGCATTTTCGTCGAGGTCCTGAAAGACGTGACCTTCCGCATCGCGCCGTTCGGCATCGACGAGGCGCGCCGGATGGTCCGCGAGGTGCGCGGCTACCCGATGCTTCAGGGGGTGCGCGGCGCGCCGCCCTCGGATGAAGACGCGCTGGCCGACGCGCTGGCCAGGCTCTCGGTCTTCGCCGCCGCCAATGCCGATGTGCTTGAGACGATCGACGTCAATCCGTTCATCGTGCTGCCGAGAGGGGAGGGCGCCGTCGCCGTGGACGCGCTCATCGCCGTCCGGGAGAACGCCGACGCATGAGCCGGAGCCCGGTCATCGTCGGCGTCGCCGACGCGCCGACCCGTGAACGGGGCCGCGCGCTGCCGGGCGCGACGGTGCTCTCGATACAGCGAGACGCGGCGGGCGAAGCGCTCAGCCAGGCAGGGCTGACCATGCGCGACGTGGACGGCCTCGCCGTCGCCGGCATGTGGGGCATGCCGGGGCCGGGCGCCATGCAGCCGGTGTTGCTGACGGAATATCTGGGGCTCGAATGGCCGCGCTATCTCGACGGCACCAATGTCGGCGGCGCAGCCTTCGTGCTCCATGCAGGGCGGGCGGCCGAGGCGATCCGCTCCGGTCAGGCGGAAACGGTGCTGATCGTTTACGGCTCGCTCCAGAAGAGCCAGGCGGCGCGGGCGCTGGGCGGGCGCCCGGCGATGTTCTCGAACCAGTGGGACATTCCGGCCGGGCTGCCGCTCCCGGTCGGCGCCTATGCGATGGCGGCGCAGCGCCACGCCCATGTCTATGGCTCGACCCGCGAGACGCTTGCCGAAATCGCCGCGGCGACCCGCGCCTGGGCCGCGCTCAACCCTGCCGCCGCATTCCGCGAGCCCATGACGGTCGACGATGTGCTGGGCGCGCGCATGATCGCCTCGCCGCTCGGGCGCTACGACTGCTGCCTGGTCACCGACGGCGGCGGCGCCGTGGTGATGACCACCGAGGAGCGCGCGCGCGACCTGCGCACCCCGCCGGTCCATGTGCTGGGGCACGGCGCCTCCGCCTCGCATGCGAGCATTGCGCACATGCCGGACATGGCGAAACTCGAGGTCGCCGAGCAGTCCTCGCGCCGGGCCTACGCCATGGCGGGACGCTGCCCGGCCGAAATCGACCTCGCCATGCTTTATGACAGCTTCACCATCACCGTGCTGATGACGCTGGAGGCGCTCGGCCTTTGCGGCTACGGCGAGGGCAAGGAGTTCGTCAGGGGCGGTCGGACCGCCCCCGGCGGCGCCTTTCCGGTCAACACCAATGGCGGCGGGCTCTCCTATTGCCATCCCGGCATGTACGGGCTGTTCACCATCATCGAGGCATGCCGCCAGCTCTGGGGCCTTGCGGGCGAGAGGCAGGTGGAAGGCGTGCGCACGGCGATATGCCACGGCACCGGCGGCGTGCTGTCTTCGGGCGCGACGCTCATCCTCTCGACGGAAAACGGCTAGAGTCGGCCCATGACCTACGACAAGCCGGTCCCCGCCATCGACGCCGAATCGGAGCCTTACTGGACCGGCGCGCGCGAAGGCCGCCTGATGATCCAGCGCTGCGGCAGGACCGGCCGCTGCTTCCTCTATTCCCGCCGCCTTGCGCCGGGCGTGGACGGGACCGATATCCGGTGGATCGAGGCGAAGGGAACCGGGGTGGTCTATTCCTTCACCGTCTGCCATGCGCCGGCCGGGCCGGCCTTCCGGGACGAGACGCCCTATGTCGTTGCCTGCGTCGAACTGGACGAGGGCGCGCGCATCGTAAGCAACCTCATGACCGACGACATTGAGGCGGTCCATATCGGCCAGCGGGTCGAGGCGTTCTTCGACAGGGTTTCCGAAGACCTGACAATCCCGAAGTTCCGCCCGGCGGGCTGAACCCGCGGTGCCGAAACGCTTCTGGCATTATTTCGGCATTGTCGCCGCGGTCGCCGTCTTCGCCGCCGCCGTCTGGGCGCTGACCTGGCAGCTGCGCGACCTGCGCTGGGACGAACTCGGCCGCCAGCTTGAAGCGATCCCGCTGCTGCGAATCCTGGCGGCCGTGGCCGCGACCTTCGCGGCCTATCTGGTGCTGGCGGCCTACGACCACACGGCCTTCCGCTATATCGGGCGGCGCATGTCCTTCGGCCGGGTCGCGTTCGTCTCCTCCATCTCCTACGCCTTCAGCCACAATCTCGGCTTCGGCGCGCTCACCGGCGGCGCGGTCCGCTTCCGCTTCTACACGGACTGGGACGTTCCCCCCGGCGATGTCGCCCGCGTCGTCCTTTATGCCGGCATCGTCTATTACCTCTGTGCACTCTCCGTGGGCGGCCTGCTGACGCTTCCCAACGCGGCGGTACTGGCCGATGCGCTGGAGCTCGACACCGGCCTCATCCGCACCGTTGCGGCCGTCTGGGTGCTGTCCGGTGCGCTTTATGTCCTGTGGTGCCTCTGCGGCAGGCCGGTCGTGCGCGTCGGCGAGCGCGAGGTGACGCCGCCGAAGATCCGCCACGGCCTCATCCAGTTCTGCGTCGGCATTCTCGAATGGGCGTTCACCAGCGCCGTGCTCTACCTGGTGCTGCCGCCGGATTTCGGCATGTCCTACTGGCATTTCGTCGCCGTCTATGTGCTGGCCTACATGGCCGGCTACATCAGCCATGTGCCGGGCGGCCTCGGCGTGTTCGAGACGGTGCTGCTGGTGCTGATGCCCGAGACCGTCCCGACCCATGTCGTGGCCGCGGGCATCATCACCTACCGGGTCATCTACTTCCTCCTGCCGCTGGCCCTCGCGCTCGCCCTCTTCGGCGCCTACGAAGCCTCCCGCGGCCGCTTCTCCCGAAAGGAGGAGTAGGACGCGCAGCCTGCCGCCCCGCCGCCTTGCAATCCGGGGCGGGGGGCCATAGCGTTCGGGGGAGTTTGACGCGAGCCGGGACGCTGCCTGATGGACCTCAATTTCGCCCCTGAAGACGAAGCCTTTCGCGACGAGTGTCGTTCCTTCCTGGCCGAGACGCTGCCGGGCGACGTGGCGCGCAAGGTCGGGCTCGGCATCCAGCCGACGCTGGACGAGGTGATGGCGTGGCACAGGGCGCTTTACGACAAGGGCTGGGTCGCGCCGAATTGGCCCACCGAATGGGGCGGGCCCGGCTGGACGGTGACGCAGAAATACATCTGGGACGAGGAGCAGGCGCTCGCCAATGCGCCGCGCCCGATCCCCTTCGGCCTTTCCATGTGCGGGCCGGTGCTGATGGCCTTCGGCACCGAGGAGCAGAAGCGGGACAACCTGCCGCGCATCCTCTCCGGCGAGCGCATCTACTGCCAGGGCTATTCCGAGCCCGGCGCCGGCTCCGACCTCGCCGCGCTGAAGACGCGCTGCGAGGTGCATGACGACCGCTTCGTCATCAACGGCCAGAAGATCTGGACGACGGCCGCGCACTGGGCGAACTGGATTTTCTGCCTCGTGCGCACCTCCAGCGCCGGCAAGCGGCAGGAGGGCATTTCCTTCATCCTGATCGACATGGCCACGCCCGGCATCGAGGTGAAGCCACTCATCACCATCGATGGCCTGCACGAGGTCAACGAGGTGTTCTTCACCGACGTCGTCGTGCCGCGCGGGAACCTCGTGGGCGAGGTGGACCAGGGCTGGACGATCGCCAAATACCTGCTGGGCCACGAGCGCATGGGCGGCGGCGCGCTCGGCAGCCAGAAGAACGGCCTGCGCTCGCTCAAGGAGATTGCGGCGGACCAGGGGCTGGAGGACGATGCGACCTTCATGCGCAAGGTGGCGGAGGTCGAGATCGAGCTCCAGACGCTGGAGATGCAGATGCTCCGCATGCTCGCCGCCGTCTCGGCCGACAAGGAGATCGGCGCCGAATCGTCGATGATCAAGATCCGCCGGACCGAGATCCAGCAGCGCCTCTCCGAGCTCAAGATGGAGGCGGCGGGCTACGACGCGGGTCCCTACCAGATCGAGGCCATGGAGCATGGCTGGAACGAGGAGCCGGTCGGCCCCGACTACGCCAACGCGCTCGCGGCGAAATATTTCAACGACCGCAAGCACACGATCTTCGCCGGCTCCAACGAGATCCAGCGCAACATCATCGCGAAGCGGGTGCTGGGCCTTTGACCCGGCCCCTTCCTGCAGGCCCGGCTACGCCCCGCTCCGCGCCGCCTTTGTCACCCCGGCCCCCGAGCCGGGGTCCAGTGCGGCCGTTGCGGCGGGCCCGACGGTCGCGCCCGCTCTCCAAGGGCGGCGGCGGTCGGGAAAGCCGCGGCTGGACCCCGGATCAAGTCCGGGGTGACAAAAGGGGGACCGGGGCGACAGTTGGGGACTGGGGCGACAGTTGAGGCCACGCGGTGCGAAGCCGATGCCGGAAGTGTGTGTATGCGGTAGGGCGGCGTCCGGTCCTCGGCCCGAAAGACATGATTCGTTCGAGAATCGAGAAATAAATCTGGATTGAGGCTTGACTGCTGGCAAAATATGCTGCAATAGGGGCAAAGGAAGCGGCGTCCGCGGGGCCGGTTCCCCGCTTTCGCGCCGGCGCGAAAAAACCCCGAAGAAACGGAGGGGAGAAGTGTGTCCTGCATCCGGTTCGCGCGCGGGCAATCAGGCGCGCGAACCGCGCCGGCGCGAAACGCCCGCCCGGACGCGCGCGCAGGCGCGTACGCGAAATGCGCGAAACAGGGTCCGCGCGCCCGGCCCGGCCGGCGGGAGCGCGGAGGGAGCGAAACGCGATGGAGGAAAGGCCGCCAGGGCAGCGGAACATGACATTTCATGACATCCACGGTGGAGGGGACGGCCCCGCCGCCTCGCGCACGCGCAGCCGGGCTCGCATTATGCGCGCGGGAGGAGCGTTCCTCCGGCAACGGGGCGTCCGGGACCGCAGACCGACAAGGAGGCTGCAATGCCTTGCAAACGAGCGGGGCGGAGACCGGCCCCATGACAAAACATGACATTTCATGACATTTCCCGGGGGGGCGGCCGGCCATGAGCGGTCCCCGGCCCAATCTCGACCTCGAAAGGCTGGCGGACCGGCACCGGCGGATGCACCGCATCCGAGCCTTCGAGGAACAGGCCGTCGCCGCGCTGGAGGAAGGGCTGGTGCTGGGCGCCATCCACCCCTCCATCGGGCAGGAGGCCTGCGCGGTGGGCGCGGTCGGCAGCCTCGCGCGCGAGGACCTGCTGCTGTCCACCCATCGCGGCCACGGCCACACGCTGGAGAAGGGCGCTTCCGCGGTTGCGATGATGCGCGAGCTGTTCGGGCGCGAAGGCGGCAATTGCGGCGGCAAGGGCGGCTCCATGCACATCGCCGACTTCTCGGTCGGGATGCTGGGCGCGAACGGGGTCGTCGGCGCCAACATCAACATCGCCGCCGGCGCGGCCCACGCGGTGCGGCTCAAGGGCGAGCGGCGCATCGTCTGCTGCATCTTCGGCGACGGCGCGGTCAATCGCGGGCCGTTCCTGGAAGGGCTGAACTGGGCGCGGGTCTTCGACCTGCCGGTGCTGTTCGTCTGCGAGGACAACGCCTTCGCCGCCACCACGCGGACCGAGGCGATGACCGGCGGCCCCGGCCCGGCGGCGCGCGCCGAGGCGCTGGGCATTCCCGCCCGGGCCGTTGACGGCAACGATGTGGACGTTGTGGCGGAGGTGACGACCGAACTGCGCGAGCGAATCCTCGACGGCGGCGGCCCGCAGTTCCTCTGGGCGAAGACCTGGCGGCTGACCGGCCACACGGCCGTGGACAAGGCCGCCTACCGCGATGCCGGAGAAGTGGAGGAGCGCTGGAAGGACGATCCGATAGCCCGCGCCGCCGACACGCTGCGCGCGCATGGCGTCGCCGGGGAAACGCTTTCGGGCCACCGTGAAGCGGCTGTTCAGGAGATGCGGGCCGCCTATGAAGAGGCGAAGGCTGCGGACTGGCCGGAAGACCGCGCGCTCTACGCGGATGTCCAGGATGTCGGCGACCCGCGCGAGGCGGCGTTCCGATGGTGACGACCACCTACATGGAGGCCGGACGGCGGGCGCTGGCCGAGGAAATGCGCCGCGACCCGACCGTGTGGGCCGTCGGCGAGGACCTCGGGCGCGGCGGCGTGTTCGGGCAGTATGCGGGCATGGTCGAGGAGTTCGGGCCGCTCAGGATTTCGGATGCCCCGATTTCCGAGGCGGCGATCCTCGGCTCCGCCGTCGGCGCGGCGCTGGCGGGCACGCGCCCGGTGGTGGAGATGCGCTTCGCCGATTTCGCGCTCTGCGCCGTGGACGAGCTGGTGAACCAGGCGGCCAAGGCCCGCTACATGTTCGGCGGGCAGGGCGGCGTGCCGCTGGTGGTGCGCGAGCCGATGGGCATGTGGCGCTCCTCCGCCGCGCAGCACTCGCAGTCGCTGGAGGCCTGGTATGTGCATATTCCCGGCCTGACGGTGGTCGCCCCGGCAACGCCGGGAGACAATCTGCGGCTGCTCAAAGCGGCGATCCGCAGCGACGATCCGGTCGTCTATATGGAACACAAGGACCTGTGGGGGATCGAGGAGGAGCTCGGCGAGGACGAACCGCCGGGCGAGTTCGGCAGCGCGCGGACCGTCCGGGACGGCAACGATGCAACCGTGGTCTCATGGTCCGCCATGGTCCGCAATGCCGCCGCTGCGGCGGAAATGCTGGCGGAGGAGGGCGTGTCGGTGGAGGTCATCGACCTGCGCACGCTCTGGCCCTGGGACCGCGGCGCGGTGCTGGCGTCCGTCCAGAAGACCGGGCGGCTGGTCGTGGCGCAGGAGGCCGTCTCGGTGGGCGGCTTCGGAGCCGAGGTCGCCGCGACCGTCTCGGAGGCGCATTTCGGCAGCCTGAAAGCGCCGGTGAAGCGGCTCGGCGCGCCGCGCATCCCGATTCCCTATGCAAAGCCGCTCGAAGACATGCTGCGCGTGGGCCCGGACGCCATTGCGGCGGCGGTCCGCGCGCAGCTATAGGCCCTTCTCCCGGAGAGGACAGGAAACGATGGCCGATTGGCAGGAGGACCTTTACCGGGTCCTGAAGGAGTTCGATGTCAGCCAGGTGAGCTATGTGCCCGACGCCGGCCACAGGGTGCTGATCGACAAGTCGCTGGCGGACCCGGAGATGCATTCCGTGCCGCTCACCACGGAGGAAGAGGGCATCGCCATGCTTGCCGGCGCCCATCTCGGCGGCGCGCGCGGCGTTGCGGCCATGCAGTCCTCCGGCATCGGCAATTGCGTCAACATGTTCTCGCTGGTGAAGAACGGCCTGTTCCCGATGCTGGTGCTGGTGTCGATGCGCGGCGACTTCGGCGAGGGCAATCCCTGGCAGATGCCGATGGGGCAGGCGGTCGAGCCGGTGATGGAGGCGATGGGCTTCGTGACCATGCGGATCGACCGGCCCGAGGATGTCGAGGGCGCGATGCGGGCGGCCTGCACCATGGTCTTCGGGTCCGGGCAGGCGGTCGGTGTTTTGCTGACCCAGAAATTGATCGGCGCCAAGGCATTTTAGGCGGGGGAGTGGAAGCGATGAGTGAAGCGTTTCGGGCCGGCACCGCGGCCGAGATGAGCCCCGTCGGCACGCTGGACAGGCGCGAGGCCGTGCCGGCGCTGGTGGGCAATCCGCAGGACTGGCTGATCGTAGCCGGGCTCGCAGGCACGGCGAAGGACACCGCCGCCATGTGCGAGCCCGAAGCCAACTATTTCGCCTGCGCCGGCGTCATGGGCGGGGCCGTTGCCATGGGGCTCGGGCTTGCGCTTGCGCGGCCGGACCGCAGGGTGCTGGTACTGACGGGCGATGGCGAGCTGCTGATGAATGTGGGCTCGCTCGCCACCGTGGCGATCCTGAACCCGCCCAATCTCTCGATCGTTTGCGTCGATAACGGCCATTACGGCGAGACGGGCTACCAGAAGAGCCACACCTCGCTGGGCGTGGATCTCGCGGCGATGGCGTCCGGGGCGGGAATCGCGGCGGTCCGCTCGGTATCCGGGGCAGACGGGATCGAAGAGGCCGGCCGGCTGCTGCGCGAAGCCAACGGCGCTTCGTTCGTGCTGCTGAAGATTACCCCGGACGCGCCGCCGCCCGTCATCAGGCGTTCCCTGGACGCGGCGCTCTCCAAGGACCGTTTCCGTGCGGCGACGCTCCCGGCGGGGTAGAGCCGGGCGGGCTTACGGGTCGTTGGACGGGGCGGGCCGGGGCGGCGCCTCGCCGGTGATCTTCGGGCGGAAGGAGGAAGACGCCCTGCCGGAACCGAGGCCGGGGATCGGCCGCACGGGCGCGCCTTCATGCGCCGCCGCCATGAAGGCGCGCCAGATGCGCGCCGGCAGGCCGCCGCCCGTCACCTCGTCCATCGGCGCGCCGTCATCGTTTCCGACCCAGACGCCGGCGACCAGATTGCCGGTGAAGCCGACGAAGAAGGCGTCGCGGAAGGACTGGCTGGTGCCCGTCTTGCCGGCCGCCGGGCGGCCGGCCAGCCGCGCGGCCTTGCCTGTGCCCCGGGTCACGACGGCGGACAGCAGGTCGTTCATGTCCGCCACCACGCCGGGCGCCACGGCCTCGCCCGCGCCGCTGCCGGCCCGCTCGAACACGCCCTCGATCCGTTCCACACCATAGGGGATCACCCCGGCGCCGCCATTGGCGAAGGCGGCGTAGGCGCCGGTCAGCTCGATCAGCCTTACCGCGCTCGAGCCGAGCGCAATGGTGAGGTCGGGCGCGAGGTCCGATGTAATGCCGAGGCGGCGCGCCGCTTCGGCGACGCGGGCGCGCCCGGCGCGGTCCGCGAGACGGACGGCGGCGGCGTTCAGCGACTGGGCGAAGGCGTCCCGCATGGCGACCGAGCCCCGGAACCGCCCGTCGAAATTCCGGGGAGCCCATCCGCCGACATTGACGCGCGCGTCGGTCACGGTGCTGTCCGGATGCAGGCCCCGCTCCAGCGCCGCCATATAGACGAACAGCTTGAAGGCCGAACCCGGCTGACGAAGCGCCTGCGTCGCGCGGTTGAACTGGCTGGCACCGTAGTCCCTGCCGCCCACCATGGCCCGCACCGCGCCGTCGGGCGACATGGCGACAAGGGCGGCCTGGGACGGGTTCGCCGTGCCCGCCAGCGCCGCGGCGACCGTTTCCGCCGCGAGGCGCTGCAGGCCGGGATCGAAGGTCGTGGCGATACGGAGGTCCCGGTCCACCATCCCCAGGCGCCGGTTCACCTGCGCCAGCACCCAGTCCGCGAAATAGCCGCGCCCGTCCGGTTCCGTCGCCGTCCGCAGGCTGGAGGCGGCCGCCCGCGCCGCCTGCTCGTCGGAAATGAAGCCGGCGCTTGCCATCGCCTTCAGCACGAGCCGCCCCCGCTCCGCCGCGCCGCCCGGATTGGCGACGGGCGACAGCCGGCTCGGCGCCTTCAGCAGCCCGGCCAGCACGGCGGCTTCCCAGAGATCGACTTCGGCCGCCGGCTTGGAGAAGAAGCGCCGCGCGGCGGCATCGACGCCATAGGCCCCGGAGCCGAAATAGGCCCGGTTGAGATAGAGCGAAATGATGTGGTTCTTGTCGTAGCGCCACTCCAGCCAGAAGGCGAGCAGCGCCTCGCGGATCTTTCGTTCGATAGACCGCTCCGGCGTCAGGAAGACGTTCTTCGCAAGCTGCTGGGTGATCGTGCTGCCGCCCTGGCGCACGCCTCCCTCGACGATGTTGACCCAGAGCGCCCGCGCCAGGCCGATCGGGTCGATGCCGCCATGCTCGTAGAAGCGCCGGTCCTCGATGGCGATAACGGCGCGGGGCAGATAGGGAGGAAGCCGCGACGCATCGACCGGGTCGCCGTAGAGGTCTCCTTTCGCGAGAACGGGGTTACCGCCCACGTCGTTCAGGAAAATGCCCGGCCGCCGCCCGCTTTCCGCCATCCGCTCGACATCGGGCAGGGTGTAGGAGAAATAGGCGAGCGCCGCGATCAGCGCGACCAGGCCCCAGACAAAGACGACCGCCATCCCGGAGACGAGGCGCCGCAGCAGGGACCGGCGCGCGCCGCCCGTCCTTCTTGTCCGGCGTCCGGTCCGGCTCGGTGATTTCCGTTTGGGCGCCACTTTTCCGGGCCGTTTGTTCGCGAGCGTTCTGCCCGGCGAATGTGGCGATTCCGGGGCGGGCCCGGACTTGCCCCCCGACCCCTTGCGCAGGCTCGGGCCGCCCCGGCGCCGCGGTCCGGCGTTTCCCCTGCCTCTTTTGTCACCCTGGCGCGCCATGCGTCATATAGGCCCAAGAATCAGGCCATTTCTAGGCCCCGGCGCGGTGGACCTGGCTTCTGGGCAGGATGAGCAGGCTGCCGAGAAGTTGCATGCCCCTGTCGTCCTCGCCCGCCGCGCGCTCACGGACCGCGAGCAACGCCTTGCCGGCGGCCGTCTCACCCCAGAACCAGTCCGAGAGGTCCTGCGAGGCAACCGCGCCGGGCTGCGCCGTGGCGGCTTCGGTGTAGAAGGCCATCAGGTCGTCGCAGGCGAGCTTCAGCGAGCGGGAGAGCTTGCGCGCAGGGTCCGTGTCGTCCGGGTCCGCGCCGTCCGCATAGCGGCTGACAAGCCTCGCGGCGTCCTCGATTTCGTAGCCGCTGGCGCCGACCGTGGTCCTCCCGCGCCGTTCCCTCGCAAGGTCCCACCACGGCCGAAGGCGGGCGACTTCATCGACGACGAACCGTTCGTGTTTGCCGTCCGGGGCGGCCTCGGGCCGGGGAAGGGACACGGGACAGGCCCAGCCCTCGTAATCCGCAGGCTCCGGCGCGGGGTCGGGAAACTCCTCCAGCACCGGGCCGTCAGGCCGGTCCAGCAGCGCAAGGGCGGCGCGCAGCACCCGGAGTTGGAACTCCGGGTTGTCCGGTGCGCCCAGCGGCCGGCCGAGCTCGAACGGCACGGACAGCGTGCGGGGATTGCCGATCCCCTCGGCATGCTCGTGAACCAGGGCGATGGCGACGGTGGCGATACCCTCGCGCTCGAGATAATGGGCCAGCGCGCACACGGCGCGCGTGCAGTTCGGTCAGACGGGCACCAGCAGCGCCGTATCGACGCCTTCGGCCCGCATTGCCGCGGCCACATCCTTTGCAAAAGGCTGCATCGGCGCGGGGTCGCTCGCGCCCATGAACGAGTAGTGGTGGTCAGCGACGCCGCCGATCTCGCCGGCGGCCGCCATCTCCTTCAGGCGCTCGAGCGGATAGACGATGTTGAGGTCCTGCTGGAAGCCGGTCCGGTCGTAATTGACCGAGATATGGCTCATCACGATGTCGTTGGCGTCCGCATCGGCCGGCAGTACCCGGTAATCGACGGCCCCCGGGCCGAACGGACGGTCTCCGCGCCTGCCGAGGCCCGCGGAGGAAACCAGGGCGACCCGGCGTTCGGCGAGCGGCGGCCCGGGCACGAACGCGCCGCCCTCGATGTCGGGAAGCGGCAGGCGGGCGAGATGCTTGGCCACGCCTTCCGGCATGTCGGCGTAACGGGTCATGGATGCTCCTTGCGGAATTCGCAGCGATGCGCGAAACAACGGGACGACGCTACATAGAGTGAGGCAGGATGCAGGTCAAAGCCATACAGATCGACAGGCCGGGACCGCCGTCGGCGATGGAATTGCGCACGGTGACGGTCGGCGAGCCAGGCCCCGGCCAGGCGCTGATCCGCCACGCGGCCATCGGCCTGAATTACATCGACACCTACCACCGGTCGGGACTTTACGAACTGCCCATGCCCAGCGGCATCGGCACCGAAGGGGCGGGCGTCGTCGAGGCCGTGGGAGAAGGCGTCGAGCATGTCCAACCGCGAGACCGGGTGGCCTATGCCATGGGTCCGCCGGGCTCCTACTCGGAAGCGCGCATCATGCCCGCCGACCGTCTGGTGAAAATGCCGGACGAGATCGACGACAGGCAGGCGGCGGCCATGATGCTCAAGGGCATGACCGTCGAATATCTGCTGTGCCGCACCTTCAGGGTTTCGGCGGGGCAGACCATCCTCATCCATGCGGCGGCCGGCGGCGTCGGGCTGATTGCCGGCCAGTGGGCCAAGGCGCTCGGCGCAACCGTGATCGGCACGGCAGGCGGCCCGGAGAAATGCGCGCTCGCGGCAGACTACGGCTACGACCACATGATCGACTACACGAAGGGTGGCATTGCCCGCCAGGTGCGGGAGTTGACCGGCGGCGCCGGCGTTCCGGTGGTCTATGACAGTGTCGGCAAGGCGACCTGGGATGAGTCGCTCGATTGCCTGGCGCCGCGGGGCATGATGGTCTCGTTCGGCAATGCCTCCGGTCCTGCCGAGCCGTTTTCGCCCGGCATTCTCGCGGCCAAGGGCTCCCTCTTCGTCACCCGTCCGTCGCTCGCGCATTACGCCGCGACGCTGGAGGATGTGCAGGAGTCCGCCGGAGCGCTGATCGCCATGGTGAAATCCGGGAAAGTCAGGATCGAAGTCAACCAGACCTACGCGCTCGCCGACGCCGTGAAGGCGCATGAGGATCTGGAAGGACGCAGGACCACCGGTTCGACCGTCCTGCTGGTGGAGTAGCCGCACGATGTCCGAAGACACGATCCTCTACGAGGTCCGGGACGGCCTCGCGCATGTGACGCTGAACCGCCCCGACGCGGCCAACGCCTTCGACCTGGACTTCGTCCGGGCGTTCCACCGCGTCATGATCGACTGCGACAAGAACAGCGCGGTGCGCGCCGTGTTGCTGACCGGCGCAGGCAAGATGTTCAGCGCCGGGGGCGACCTCAAGTTCTTCCTGCAGGCCGGCGACGGGGTTGCCTCCGTGCTGGCGGAGATGACGACCAGCCTCCATACCGCGATTGCCGTGATGAACCGGATGGATGCCCCGGTGGTGATTGCCGTCAACGGCATGGCGGCGGGCGGCGGAATGTCGCTCGCGCTGACGGGCGATGTCGTTTTCGCGGCGGAGAGCGCGCGCTTCACCATGGCCTATACCGCCGGCGGTTTGTCGCCCGACGGCAGTTCCACCTGGTTCCTGCCCCGGCTGGTCGGGTTTCGCCGCGCCAAGGAGCTGGCGCTGACCAACAGGATGCTGAACGCCGCCGAGGCCATGGAAGTCGGCATCGTCGATCGCGTCGTTCCGGACTCCCGGTTGATGGCGGAGGCCGAGAAGCAGGCGCGCATCTTCGCCGAAGGCCCGACAGGGGCCTATGGCGCGGTCAAGCGTCTGATGATCGAGAGCTTCCAGAATGGTCTCGAAACGCAGATGGAGCTTGAGTCCCGCGCCATCGCGGCCCGCGCCGCCAGCGCCGACGGACGCGAGGGCGTGGGCGCCTTCGCCGAGAAGCGCAAACCGACCTTTACCGGAGAATAGCCGCCGATGAATGCCGCCGAATTGCCGAAGTCCTTCGTCGAGGTGAAGGGCAAGCGCATGGCCTATGTCGAGATGGGCGAGGGCGACCCCGTCGTCTTCCTTCACGGCAATCCGACATCCTCCTATCTCTGGCGCAACATCATGCCGCATGTGGCGGGCCAGGCCCGATGCCTCGCGCCGGACCTGATCGGCATGGGCGACAGCGACAAGCTCGACGACCCCGGACCCGGCAGCTACCGCTTCGTCGAACACCGGGAATATCTGGACGGTTTCCTCGACGCCGTCGGCCTGGGCGGCAATGCCGTTTTCGTCATTCACGACTGGGGTTCGGCGCTCGGCTTCGACTGGGGCAACCGGCATCGCGACCGCACACGGGGCTTCTGCTACATGGAGGCGCTCGTCCGGCCCGTTACCTGGGAGGAATGGCCCGAGGCGGCAAAGGCCGTGTTCCAGGGCTTCCGCTCGCCGGCGGGCGAAGGGATGGTGCTGGAGAAGAACGTGTTCGTCGAGCGCGTGCTGCCCGGCTCCATCCTTCGGAAGATAACCGAAGAGGAAATGACGGTTTACCGGCGGCCTTTCGCGGCGCCGGGCGAGGACCGCCGCCCGACTCTGACATGGCCGCGGGAAATCCCGATCTCCGGGGAGCCCGCGGATGTCGTAGAGATCGTGCGCGCCTATTCCGAGTGGCTGGCCGCTTCCGATGTCGCCAAGCTCTTCATCGATGCCGAGCCCGGCGCCATCCTGACCGGTCCGCAAAGGGAGTTCTGCCTGGGTTGGCCGAACCAGACCGTAGCCAAGGTCAAGGGAAGCCACTTCATCCAGGAAGACTCGCCCGACGAGATCGGCAAGGCGCTCTCCGACTGGCTGGCCGGCCTGCCACGCTAGTTTGCGGCCTTCATGCAGGCTGGCCCAACGACGGCTGCCGGGCCAGCCGCTCGGCGAGTTCGAGCTTGCGGACCTTGCCGGTCGCCGTGACCGGCAGGGCCGCGCGTTCGACGATCTCGATACGCTGCGGCGTCTTGTAGGCGGCGAGTTCCGCCCGGCAGGCTCGTCTCAGGACATCCGTATCGAGGGACGCGCCCGGTTCTGCGACCACGACGGCCACGGGCACCTCGCCCTTCACGGGGTCCGGCAGGCCGATGACATAGGCTTCCGCAACGCCGGGCCGGTCCTGCAGGAATGTCTCGATCTCGCGCGGCGCGATATTGATGCCGCCGGATTTCAGCATTTCCTTGAGACGCCCGCGGAAGAGCAGGCGGCCGCCATCGTCCCACGCGGCGAGGTCTCCGGTCCTCATCCAGCCGTCCGCGGTGAAGATCTCGGAATCGCGTTCCGCATCGTTGTAATAACCCGGCATGTTCCGCCCGCGTAGCCAGATTTCGCCCTGCCCGCCGTCGCGGCCGGTTTCGGGATCGACGAGACGGATTTCCTGTCCCGGCAGCGGCCGTCCGCAAGTCGTATGCCGGACCTCCAACGGGTCGTCATAGTCGCAAACTGCTGAATTCCCATAGGCTTCCGTCAGGCCGTAAACCTGAAGGATTCGCTTGACCCCGAGCCGTTCGATCAGCGCCATGTCGCCGGGCGTGCCGATGGAAAGTCCTGTCCGCAGGGACGAAAGGTCCCGTCCCGGCCGGTCGGGATGCTCCCACATCGCATAGGCCATGTTGGGCATGCCGTAGAAGACGGAGCAGCGTTCCCGTTCGATGAGCGCCATCGCCTCGCCGGGCTCGAAGGCGTGCTGGAGGACGATCGTCGCCCCGTGGGTGAGCGCAGCCCCGAGGGCGTTGGCGGCGGCGAAGCTCCAGAAGAGGTTGATGGCAAGCCACACCCGGTCCCGAGGTCCCATCCGCATCCGCTCGCCGATGGCGCGCATGTTCTCGATGATGCCGCGATGGGTGAGCTGCGCGCCCTTCGGCATGGCGGTGGTGCCGGAGGTGAAGAGGATTTGCGCGACATCGTCCGGCTCCGGGCCGGGGAAGGCGCCGGGCGCGCGGCGCAGCGCGGCATAGGGCAGGGCGTCGGGCGGCGTGTCGCCCAGAATGACGACGGTTTCCACCTTTCCGAACGCGCCGGCCTCGCGGAGCAGGGCGAGATAGTCCTGGCGGAGATAGCCGTCGGAGGCGACCAGAAGCCCGATGTCCGCCCTGGCGAAGACATGGCGAAGCTCGTGGGTGCGGAACCAGGTATTGACGGCCACGACCCGCGCGCCGAGCGAAAGCGCCGCGAACATGACCGCGAGCCACTCCGCGCAATTGCCCATCAGCACGCCGACATTGTCGCCCCGGCGGATGCCGCGCGCATGGAGCCCGGCGGCGATCCGAGCGACCTCTTCGCGGAAGGCGCCATAGGTCCAGCGCTCGTCGCGATAGACCAGGAACTCGTGCCCGGGCGCGCTATCGGCGAGAGCGTTCAGCAGGGCAGGCAGCGTACGAGCGGTCCGGACCGTTTCGGAAATCATCGCGCGCGCGCAGCCTCGACAAGCGGCACGGCCCGCCCGTTATAGACGTCGGGCTTGCGCACGCAGACGCGGCACCAGGCGACCTTCGGGTCCTGCAGGCAAAGCTCCAGAAGCTCGTCCACCAGCGTCTCCAGCAGATCGGTATGGGGGCGGTCGGGCCACTCGGAGGTCACATGCCGATAGACACGGTCGTAGTCGATGCAGTCCTCGATACTCCGGGCCGCGTCCCATTCGGGCCGCGTCATCTCGACATCGACGAGCAGGCGCTGGCGCCTGTCGGGGTGGCGTTCCCAGTCTGCAATACCCACCCTGGCCTCGACAGCGATGCCTTCGAGGGCCACACGCTGCCAGGTCCGCGTCATTCCTCGATCATCGCCGTCTCGACGTCCTCATAGTCCTGAAAGCGGAATCCAGCGTCAACATAGAGCGTTTCCCCGGTCACGCTTTCGGTCTCGACCAGGTAGCGCACGGCCCGGAACAGGTCGTCCAGAGCAATCTCGCGCTCAAGCAGGGTGGAGCGGACGACGGCCCGGTATTCGTCGGCGCTCTGCCCGCCGCTCGGCAGCACCACGCCGGGCGCCACCGCATTGACGCGCACGGTCGGCGCCAGCGCCTGCGCCAGCATTGTCGTGGCGTTCTGGAGCGCGGTCTTCGCAAGCGTGTAGGACAGGAAGGAGGCGCTTGGCCGCCAGACCTTGAAATCGAGGAAATTGACGGCCACGGCCGGACGGCCGCGCGCGGCAATGGCCCGGATGAGATTGACCGGGGCCGCCAGATTGACGGCGATATTGCGCCCCCAGGTCCCGGCCTCCAGCGTTTCCATGTCGTCATACTCGAAGGTGGATGCGCAGTTGATGAGCACGTCCACCGGCCCGAGCGCGGCCTCGCAACCGGAGATCAGGGCCTCCGCGGCACTCCATTCGGAAAGGTCCGCCGGAAGCAGGGCCGTCCGCTCGACCCGCGCCGCAAGCGTCTCCGCGTCCCGCCGCGAGCCGTTGTAGTGGATGCCGATGGAACAGCCCGCCCGCCCGAAGCCGAGCGCCAGATGGCGGCCGATTCGCCGCGCCGCGCCCGTCACCAGCACCACCGTCATGACGCCAGCCAGGCTTCCAGGTTCTCGACCTCGCCGGCGTCCCGGGCTGTCCGGAACGCCTCGTTGGCGCTGGCATTGGCGGCGAACTCCGCGCGGGCGGCGGCGGCGGTTTCGGGCGTGAGGTCGAGGTCGCCCCCGTCTATGGCGGCGATGATTGCGGCATAGCCGCGCGCCGCCCGGTCGGCCGTGTCCGGCGACTGGGTGATCGAGCCATCGCGCTTGATGTAGTCGTAGCCCGTCCGCGCAAGGCCGCGGAATTTGGGGCAACGGCTCAGCACTTCGAGGTTGAACACGACATCGCTGCAGAAGTCGAAGGCGCGCCAGCCCCCGCCGGCGAATTCGCGGCGAACGAGCGCATTCATCGGCAGGCGGGGGGCGAGGACGGCTTCGGCCGTCAGCCGGAAGTCGGCCGGGGTGGGCGGGAACGCCGTCTTGGTCAGGCGCCCCTCGATCCAGAGCGCCGTATTGTCCACCGCCGCGCCGTAGCGCTCCGCAAAGGGCAGCATGAAGGCGATGCGCTCCGGGCGCATGGCGTCGTCGGCGTCGAGATTGGCGACGAACCGTCCCCGCGCCGCGGCAAGCGCGGCATTGCGGGCGGGCCCGTCGCCGCTGCCGGCCCGGCCCGTGGAGACCTGCCGGAGGCGCGGGTCGGCGCAGTCCAGCATGGCCGCATAGTCTTCACCGTCGTCGGAGGCGAGCACCACCTCGATGTCGTCGAACGTCTGGGCGAGCGCGCTTTCGACCGCCTTGCCGATCGTTTCGGCGGCCTCGAAACACGGGACCAGAATGCTGACGGTCGGTGCTAGACTGGGCGCCAGGGAGCCGTCCTCCATCGGGGCGCGGCACATTAGCAGTATCGGAGAAAGCCCGCATGACCGGCCTGCCGTCCTACGACGTCTTCGCAATCCGCTATGGCGAGCAGAAGGAGCGCCCGGAAGGCTCGACCTTCATGGGCGGCGACCCGGCGAAGATGATCCCCGGCCTCGACTTCTTCACCTATGTCATCACGGGGGCCGGAAAGACCTGGATCGTCGATACCGGCTTCAAGTCCGACATTTCCGGCGAAGGCGGGCGCATGTTCCTGCACGACCCGGCGGCCGTGCTGGCCCGGCTCGGCGTCGATGCGAACACGGCGTCCGACGTGCTGCTGACCCACGCGCATTTCGACCATGTCGGCAATCTCGCCGATTACCCGGCGGCTTCGTTCCGCATGCATGCCGAGGAAATGGCGTCGATCACCGGGCCGGACATGACGCATCCGGCCTTCCGCCATGCCTACCATCTGCGCGACACCCAGGCGCTGGTGCAGCTCGTCTATGAAGACCGGCTGCGTTTTGACACCGATCCGGCCGTTGAAATCGCGCCCGGCCTCGAGTCGCACCTGATCGGCGGCCACGCGCGCGGCCAGACGGTGCTTCGCGTCCACACCAGGCGGGGCTGGATCCTGCTCGCCTCCGATGCCGTCCACCTGTTCGAGGAAGTCACGGACGAGCGGCCGTTCGCCATTTTCTACGACCTCGCGAAGATGGTGGAAGGCTATCGGCGCTGCCTGGCGCTTGCGGGCTCGCTCGACCGGCTGGTTCCCGGCCACGACCAGCTGGTGACGGCGCGTTATCCCGCCCCGGGCGCCGAGCTCGAAGGCATCGTGTTCGACCTCGGCGCCGAGCCCTCGGCCTGATCCGGGCCAACCCTTGCGCAGGCGGCATCTGCGGCTATAGTCGCGCGTCCTTTCGGAGGGGCCTTCCATGCTGATCTCACCGGCCTACGCGCAGTCCGGCGGCGGCGGCGGCGACATGCTGACCGGCCTGTTGCCGATCATCCTCATCTTCGTCGTGTTCTACTTCCTGCTGATCCGCCCGCAGCAGAAGAAGGCCAAGGCGCATCGCGAACTCGTGGCTGCGCTCCGGCGCGGCGACAGGGTTGTGACCGCCGGTGGCATCATGGGCGTCGTCGCCCGTGTCAGCAACGAGCATGAAGTGCTGGTGGAGATAGCGGAGGGCGTGCGGGTGCGTATGGTCCGCTCGCAGATCACCGATGTGCTGAGCAAGCCCGGTCAGGCCCAGGCCGCCGCACCGGCCGGTCCGGTCGGGGGCGGCAGCCTTCTCGGCGGGTTGTTCGGCCGCAGGGGCAACTAACCGGCAATGCTCTATTTCGCCAGGTGGAAGATCGTCGTCATCCTGGCGATTTGCGTGCTCGGCCTGGTTTACGCATCGCCTAATTTCTGGCGGTCGGACAATCTCGGCACGAACCTGCCGAGCTGGATTCCGCACAAGACCGTCAATCTTGGCCTCGACCTCCAGGGCGGCGCGCACCTGTTGATCGAGGTGCAGACGAGCGCCGTGCTGAAGGAACGCCTGGAGGCGGTGGAGGACAATGTGCGCCGCAGCCTGCGCGACGCGCGCATCGGCTATCGCGGGCTGGGCGTGCGCGGCAATGCCGTGGTGTTCACGCTGCGCGACGCAGGCGATGTCGGGCGGGCCAGGCAGCTCATGGCCGAGCGCGACAATCTCGTGACCGTCGAGATCGACGACGCCGGAGCCGCGCGGCTGGAATACCCCTCGGAAGTGGTCGTCGATGTCGAGAGCGCGGCGGTCGAGCAGACGCTGGAAATCCTGCGTATCCGACTGAACGAGCTCGGCCTTCGCGAGCCGACGATCCAGCGCCACGGCCTGGACCGCATCATCGTGCAGCTTCCGGGCGTGGACGACCCCGACGCGATCAAGGACCTGCTCACCCAGACGGCGAAGCTCACCTTCCACCTTCTGGACCAGCGCAATGCGGACCCGGCCGCCGCCGCGCCGCCGGGCGCGCGCTGGCACAAGGGCACGGACCCGGTCGGGCAGGTGATCGACTATCTCGTCGAGAAGCGGGTGCGGGTTTCGGGCGAGCGCCTTGTCGATGCCCAGCAGACCTTCCAGGACGGGCAGCCCGTGGTGAGCTTCCGCTTCGATTCGGTGGGCGCGCGCCAGTTCGGCCGCACGACCGGCGAGCATGTCGGGCGGCCGCTTGCCATCCTGCTGGACAACGAGGTCATCAGCGCGCCCCGGATCAACGAGCCGATCCTGGGCGGCTCCGGCATCATTTCGGGGTCTTTCTCGCTCACCGAAGCGCAGAACCTGGCGCTGCTGCTGCGCGCCGGCGCCCTGCCCGCGCCGCTGGTCTATCTGGAGGAGCGTACGGTCGGGCCCGGTCTCGGGCAGGACTCCATCGACGCCGGCAAGGCGGCGAGCATCATCGGCATGGTCGCCGTGCTGGTGTTCATGGTGGTGGTTTACGGCCTCTTCGGCCTCATGGCGAATGTCGCGCTCGTGTTCAATATGGCGCTCATTTTCGGCGCGTTGTCGCTGCTTCAGGCGACGCTCACGCTTCCCGGCATTGCCGGCATCGTGCTGACCATCGGCATGGCGGTGGACGCCAATGTGCTGATCTTCGAGCGCATCCGCGAGGAGGCGCGGGTCGGGCGCGGCGTGATTGGTGCGATAGACGCCGGCTACGACCGCGCGCTCAAGACGATCATCGACGCGAACCTGACCACCCTGATCGCCGCGGCGCTGCTGTTCTGGTTCGGCTCCGGGCCGGTCAAGGGGTTCGCCGTCACGCTCGCCATCGGCATCATGACCTCCATGTTCACCGCAATCTGGGTCACGCGGCTGATGGTTGTCCTCTGGGTTCGCCGCCGGCGCCCGCAAATGTTGCCGATCTGAGGGGCGGGCAGGAACGATGCGACCGCTGCGGCTCATTCCACCGGACACCAATTTCCAGTTCATCGCGCTGCGCAAGCGCGCCTATGTCGTCTCGATCCTGCTGATCCTGGCTGCTGTGGCGTCGCTCGCGGTGCAGAGCCTGAATTTCGGCATCGACTTCGTCGGCGGCACCCTGATCGAGGTGCGCACCAAGGGCCCGGCCGATATCTCGGCCATGCGCCAGACGCTCTCCGCGCTCGACAGGGGCGAGGTCGGCCTGCAGGAGTTCGGCCAGCCGACCGACGTGCTGATCCGCATACAGCAGCAGCCCGGCGGGGACGCAGCCCAGCAGGCCACGGTTGCCGCCGTGAAGGAGGCGCTCGGCGACAGCGTCGAGGAATACCGGCGGGTCGAGGTCGTCGGGCCCAAGGTCGGCGGCGAGCTGATCGAGGCGGGCGCCATCTCCGTCGCGCTCGCCCTGCTCGCGATTATGGCCTACATCTGGTTCCGGTTCGAATGGCAGTTCGGCGTGGGCGCCGTGCTGGCGCTGGCTCACGATGTCATAACGACGGTGGGCGTCTTCTCCATCCTCCAGCTGGAGTTCAACCTCTCGACGGTGGCGGCGGTGCTGACCATCGCCGGCTATTCGATCAACGACACGGTGGTCGTGTTCGACCGGGTGCGCGAGAACCTGCGCCGCTACAAGACCCTGCCGATGACCGACCTCCTGAACCGCTCGGTCAACGAGACCCTGTCGCGCACGGTCATGACCTCCGTGACCACGCTGCTTGCCCTGCTTTCGCTGTTCTTCCTCGGCGGCGAGGTCATTCGCGACTTCGCCTTCGCGATGATCTGGGGCGTCATCATCGGCACCTATTCCTCGGTCTGGATCGCGTCGGCCACGCTCCTGTGGATGGGGGTGCGCCCGAGCGCGACGGACGACCTGCCCGACGACGCCGAAGTCGCCCGCACGCTCGGCGACCGATGACCGACATCAGCCCTGTCGTCCCGCAAGGCCGGCAGGTCGTCGAAGGCTACGGGGGCGGGCGCTTCCGGATTTCCGGCGCCGTCTGGACGGGTTCCGTGCTGCTCCGCCCCGACGCGGCCCTGCCCTGGCCCGTGGCGGAGTTCCGCGACCTCACGCTGGAAAGCCTGATGCCGCTGACCGAGGGGGAGGACCTCCCGGAAATCCTGCTGATCGGCTGCGGCGGCCGGGCGGAGCTCCTGCCCCGGACGCTGCGCGAGGCGATCCGGGCCGAGGGCATGGTCGCCGACGCCATGGACACCGGCGCGGCCTGCAGGACCTTCAATGTGCTGATGGCGGAAGACCGCCGCGTCGCCGCCGCGCTCATCGCCGTCGAGTAACCCTGCATCCGGTCCGACGGGGCCACGATTTCCGGTTTGCAGAAAAGCCGTGCAGGGCGGACCGCACGGCCGCGGCCTGTATCTGTGGCTCCGGTTGAGCCGATGCAGATGCCCGGGAAAACTCGCGAAAACAATAGAGCGCCAAAATGTCGCCATGAATTCCTTTATAGACAATATTGTTTTTCGTTATGATATGTAATACCAAGCAATACACTGACATTGTCGGTGCGATAGAACGATACCAGTTGGGCAAAACCATAATGATGGAAAGAGCTGGTGGATACGGGAAGCTGCTGTGTTTTCATGCCAATTCCTGTGGCGTTGGCCGCATAAGTAAAATTTCAGCAATTGATTTTATTATTTTTGCAGAAACGGCTAATTTTTGTTCGCGAGATTTAAGTCATCCGCCGTAGCGTTAACTTTGTCCCGAGCGGCCTGATCGGGTTCGGAATTCCTTACGGCGTCGAGACGCAACTGGCGCCGCAATCCTCTCCGGGATGACGCTCGTTCTTTCGGCGCCCACGGTCGCATAAGCCGGCGGCCCGGCGCCGCTTCTCCAGCCTCTTTTTCCGGCAACGCGGAGCGCCCGGCTGCGCATCCGTACCCGTCTGTCCTATCCGGAACCGAAAGGACCGTCATGAGCCACACCAGACGGCAGTTTCTCACTGCCGCCGCCGCTGCGGCCTCCACCTTGTCCCTGGCCGGCTGCGCCGGCCCGCATGTAGCCTCCCAGGGGCATCGCTCGTCCTATACGAGCCAGATCCTGAAACCGCAGAACCGGAACACGGTTTTCCTGTGGGTGGACGCGGCCCTGCAGCAGGTCCGGGACCAGAGGGTTCTGACACCCCGCGCCGCATACAATTACGGGCTGGCCACTGCCGCCGGCTTCCTAGCTGCCAACGGCATCGTCCAGGCCTATGACGAGCCCTTCGGCATCGGCCAGGGTCCGCGCGGGGCGGATCCGGAGGTGGCCTACGGCATCGCTTTCGCAACGGCGGCGGCCGAGGCGTTTCAGCAACCGTTCCTGTTCGAGCGCATCGGTTTCCTCAGCCGGTTTCCCGACGGCGAGGCGAAGTCTCTCGGCGCCGAGTGGGGCCGTGCTGCGGGCCGCCGGGTGCTCGACATGCGCACGGATGACGGCTCGGAGCCGAGCG
The DNA here is from genome assembly GCA_022827685.1 of Alphaproteobacteria bacterium. Taxonomy (GTDB): domain Bacteria; phylum Pseudomonadota; class Alphaproteobacteria; order Bin95; family Bin95; genus Bin95. The sequence continues at coordinate 2,416 of JAJEIH010000063.1, read as the reverse complement.
AGGTCAACTACTATCTCGGGCGCTACCGCCGACGGGCGGATTCGCTGCGATGGAGCCCGACAGGCCCGTTCTATGGCGCGTCGCCGGGGCCCGCATTCGCTTCTTTCGACCGGTGCCTCTATCCCGGCCATGGCAAGATCAGGCCGTGGACGATGAAGAGCGGGCCGCAATTCCGGGTGACCGGATTCTACGACGCCGCAAGCCCGGAATTTGCCGAAGAGTTCGACACTATCCGCCGCCTCGGGGGCATGGACAGCAGTGTCAGGACCGCCGACGAATCGGAGATCGCGCTTTTCTGGGAAGACGGGCCCTGGGGCATCACTCCGCCGGGGCACATGATCTACATCGCCATGCAGCTCCTGCAGGACCGGGGCCTCTCCTTCATCGAGCTGGCCCGCGCCTTCGCGCTGATCGGCATGACCCAGTGCGACGCATCGATCTGCGCCTGGGACAACAAATACCACTACGACATCCTGCGGCCGGAAAGCGCTATTCGCGTCCGCGCGCCCGCTCTCCGCAGTTCCGATCCGCGCGTGGCGCTTCAACCCGGATGGCGGAGCTACATCCCGACGCCGGAATTTCCCGCCTATACATCCGGTCACTCCACGTTCGGCGCTGCCGCGGCGGAAATGATTGCCTTGCTCCTCGGCCGGGACGATGTGGCCTTTTCGGGGCGCTCGCCGGATGAGGTGCTGTGGCCGCAATTGCAGGGCGTAACCCGAAGCTGGACCAGCCTGAGCCATATGGCGGACGAAAACGGGTTGAGCCGCCTCTATGGAGGCGTCCACTGGGCGATAGACAACGACCAGGGGCTGAAATCCGGGCGCGCGCTCGCCAGGCACGCCTTCAATTCCACCTTTCCGGCGAAGGCTTGAAGTCATGGCAGCGAACCAGGTTCGGCGGACCCTGCTTCCCGCCGCGATCGTGCTTGCCGGCATGGCCGGGGGCGGCTCCGCCTCGGCCGAGCCGGTTTCCCTGAATTACGAAAGCCTGTCGTCCATGGAGGAGCCGCTCGCCGTTGAGGTCGCCGACGTGACCTTCATCCTGACCGGTCTCGTTGATGCACGCTGGAGCGTTGACACGGAGGGCAGCAATGACACCGATACCGGCCTGATCGGGAACTTCCAGGCAAACGCGCTGACGCAGCTGGAGAACCGCTGGCGGGTCGATCTCTCCTATTTCGGCCAGCACGCTTCCGACCCGACGACCGTGTTCGGGACCGGCGACGGTTATACGGACAATGCGGCGCTCTCCGTCGGCAGCTATTGGGGCACGGTGTCGGTCGGGAATGTCTCGGGCATCGTGCGAGAAATGACGCGGCGCCTGCGCGGCGCCGGGAATGGTGCGCTGGCCTTCGACGGTTTCCTCGGCGCTCCGGAGGACAGGAGCGGCGGCTATACCGGACGCTTCGGTCCCTGGGTCGTCGGCGCTGTCGTCGATGAAGACGGCAATCCCGACCTGGGCGTGGTCTTCCAGCGCCCGGCCGGTACCAGGGACTGGCGTATGGCGCTACGGGTAGCGGAGGGCGCCTTCGCTTCGCGCGGCGGGCGGCGGTTCGACACAAGAGGGCTCAGCCTCGTCGGCGAGGTCATCTACGGCAGCACGACCCTGGACGCGGGCGCGGGCCAGGAGCGCTTGTCGTCGAAGGGGCTGGACATCGACCGGCGGTATGTTTCCGCCGGCGTTCGCACGAAAACGGGGGCATTCTCCCTTTCCCTCGAAGGCCATATCGGCCGTGTCGAGGGCAAGGACGAAGCGTCCGTGGCGCTCGGCGGCCAATACGATATCGCGCGAGGGCTGTCGGCAAATCTGGGCCTCAATCATGCCAGGGCCCGCGCGCCGCTGGATGGAGTCATGCTGCTGGACATCGAAGAAACCAGGGCCGCCCTCTCGTTGAGATACAGCTTCTAAAGACCGATCCGTTCGGGTTGAGGTGGTCTGCGGCGGTACTGTCCTGCAATAGCGGCGCCGGCCTTGAGGCTCAGGCATGAGCCGGCGCAGGGTCGATACAGACTTGTTGTTCTCATAATTTGAAATAATTCTGACTATAGGCTTGACAGGTGGTGTAAAATACCCGGATCAAGCCGGAGGAAGGAAGCGGCATCCGCGCGGGGCCGTTCCCTCTCCTGTTTCGCGCCGGCGCGAAAAAAAGCACTCGGGAAGCTGACGGGAGAAGTGTGTCCTGCGTCTCGCGCGCGCAATCAGGCGCGCGATTCGCGCCGCCGCGAAACGCGCGCGGGGACGCGCGCGAGCGCCCGCGCAGGATACGCGCGAATTAGCCCAAGTTTAACAGACTTTATTAAAGTTCGTTTATTATCAGCGTGTTAAGAAGCAATATTTTTGCGTGGGGCACTACATTTCAGTTTTTGGGCGTTGGAGGGGGGTCAGACGATCATTTTCCGGACGCCTCCGGGTG
>JAJEIH010000146.1 GCA_022827685.1 Alphaproteobacteria bacterium | reverse complement strand
GGGAGCGCGCGATGGCGCCGCGGGATGACGAGCGGCGCAGACAGCGCACCATCACGGCGACCGACACCGAGTGGCAGCAGATCGGCGCGCGCGCGAGGAAGGCCGGATTGCCGGTCTCCCGGTTCGTGGTCCAGCGGCTGACCGAGCCGGTGGGCGGGATGGCGGCGGGGCCCGGCATGTCCCGCCAGACCATGCGGGACCTGCGGGTGCTCCTGAAGATCGAGGAACGCCGCTTCCGGGAGGAGAACTCCGCCGAGGCATGGGACGAGCTGGTCGCGGACGCGGAGGCGGAAATGGACGGCGAGGAGGCGCTCGGATGAAGCGTTCGCGCCAGCGCTGCGTGACCTGCACAGACAAGGAGTGGCAGGAGATCAAGGCAAGAGCGGCCGAGGCCGGCATGAAGATCTCCCATTTCGTGGTGCGCTGCGCGCTGGACGACGGGCCGTCGATGCGCCTGGCGCTCTCGGAGGAGGAGCAGCGCGCGCTCTACAACCGGGTGAACCTGCTGCTGCTGGCCTGCCAGGACCTGACGGCGGTGCTGCCGGGAACGGAGGTGACGCTCAGGGAGGCGGTGGAGGTCCTGTGGCGTGCGGGCGGAGCGCCGCATGCCGCCCCGCTGCCCGGGGACCGGAGATGACGGCGCCCCGGGAGAGGGCGAGAAGCCATTCGATCTCCTGCAGCCGCCTGGACTGGGAGCGGATCCGGGAGCGGGCGCGGGAGGCGGGCAAGCCGATGTCGCGCTATATCGTGGAGAGGACGCTTTCCGTGACGCCGGGCCCCGAACCCGAGATGCCGGAGCGCCTGGTTCTGGACGGAGAAGAACAGCGGCGCCTACTCGATGCGGTGCTGCGCATGGCGGAGCTTCTGTCGGGCGCGATGGCCCCGGAGGGAGACGGCAGGCCCGGGCTGCCGGGCGCCGTCAGGGCGCTGTTCGAGGCGAAAATGGACGAGATGGCGCGCACCGGCCGCTACCGGGAGATGAGAGCGCTTCTGGATACCGTTCTCCGGGACGAGCGCGCCGCTAGGATCGCGGACGGCGTCTATGAGCGCAGCCGGAGGCCATGATGGTCATGGCGGCCGGGATTGCGAAAATCTTGTGTTGTCTTGTGTCACGGCATTGATGCATCTTATGTTGCGCTTATGTTATGTTGTGATGCTGCCGGTTCTTGTGGTGCGCTTATGTTGCGTTGTGCTTATGTTGTTTTGCCGGAAGGGCTCGCGAAAGGTGATGGTGGCGAGCTTCTTGTGTTGCGCTTGTGTCGGCGTCGTGCCGGGAACCGGCGGAGCCGGGCCACGGTAAAGCGGGAGCCCGTCGGGCCATACGGACAACACAAGAAGTCACCAGGCGCTTGCAGGCGATCGCCAATCCGGACGGCGGCCGCTCCGGAACGGCTGAGTCAGAAAGGATAACCGGGAGGATGCAGCAGAAGCGCCCGCGCAACGTCTATTGCAGCCCCGGGGAGCGGGACGCCATCCTGAAGGCGGCTGCCGTTGCCGGGAAGTCGGTCTCAAGCTTCGTTCTGGACCGGGCGCTTGATGGCGGAGACATCGGCCGGGCCGGCGGGTTGACGGAAGACGAGCGGGCGGAGCTGCGCGACGGGGTCGGGAGACTGGCCGGTCTGGTGGGTCTTCCGCCGCCTGGAGCAGAAGGTGACGGCGGCGCGGCGTCACCGGCGGGAGAAGCATAGCAGTGAGCCGGGGACGGAAAACCGGTCCGGAAACGGTGCGCCTGTCGATCTCGGCAACCGACGAGGAATGGGCGGCCGTTCGCCAGGCGGCCGTGCGGCGCGGCCTGTCGATCTCGCGCTACCTGGTGGGCGCCGCCCTGGCGAACGCGCCCGCCCCGAAGGCCGGACCCGCGCCGGCGCTCGACGACCGGGAAGAGCGCAAGCTTCTGGAGTTGATCCGGCGCCTGCAGCCGCTCCTGCTGGAGCCGGACGATCAGGGCTCGCCGCCGCGGGAGCTACTCGGGTGGCTCCGAACCGTCATGGAAGCCTGGGCGTCGGCCCTGGCCGGGTTCGGTCGGGCCGGGGACGTTCACCCTGTCCTGGCGCCTGTCCCCGGAGAGGGAAGCGTGGACCGGACCGCTGCCGACCATGCATCGGAAACTCAACCTGCCGCCGCGGCGCCGAAAAAGCCGAAGCAGTCCGGCAGGCGCGCGAACTCGGGCCCGGGACCCGGAAAGCAGGGAGCCTTGTTCTGAGGAAGGGCGCGGCGCCGGAAGACGCCTCGGAGTCGGCGCGGGAGCGAATCGGCGGGGGCGCTTGCGGAGATCGACGGCGCGACCCTGGAAGACCGGTTTCAACGGCTCGCCTGGCTGTCGCGGCATGCGCTCGGCCGGTCGGAGGAAACCGGCACGACGCCCTCATCCGACGCAGCGGAGGCCGTCGCGGCGGCCCCTGAGCACGCGCCATATCGGCCGTCGTTATCGCGTCTGACCGCTCCTCCGTCCGCGATCCCCCGACACGGCCTCTCCGCAGGCGGCAGCAGCTTTGCGGAATGGGGGGCTGTCGGGTTCCGCCGCGCAACCGCTGCACCTGCTCCGACCGGGCTCTCCGTCGCCCATCGAGAGGTCCCGCCCGCAATGCGGGTTGCCTCCCTCGCTCCCGGCATGGCGTCGATATGGGGGCCGTGCGAGCTTTCCGCCTCCAGCATGCCGGCGGCCTCGTTCCTGAGCGCGTCGCCCTCCTCGCGCCAGGCCTGGCAGGCGGGGTCGACCGGATCGGCCCTGCCATGCGCGTCGAGCGGCAGGTCGGCATCCCTGCGTGCCCGCCGGCAGAGACCAGATGGCGCCGGCAAGCGCCGTCTGCCGGTCATGCATCGTCAACAACCACTCATCCACCACGAGCCGGTCGGCCGGGTCCTGGTCTTCGGCTTTCGAGAGCCATCCGGCCGACGAGCATGATGCAGCCGTCCAGATGCAGCTCCGACACGACTTCGTCTGCGCCCGGCAGCAGGAACGGCGGTGTGCCTGCCTCTTCGCCCTGCTGCTGCAGGGCGCGCCAGTCGGTTATGCTCTTGAGGTTCTTGTCGACGCGAAGCGCCTTCGGCTGCAGGGACGTGCGGCGGATCAGATGCGGACGATCAGGATGCCGGCGAACTCGGTTTCGAAGGCGGGCTCGCCGTCCTCCAGTATCAGCGCGAGGACTTCGGCGAGATTGGCGTTGAGTTCGTCGAGAGTTTCGCCCTGTGCGGAGGCGCCGGCGAGACCGGGGATGCAACCGACATAGACGCCGCTATCGGGGCATCGTTCGACGACGGCTGTGAAGGTGCGCATGGTTCACGCTCCTCGGCTTGCCGGGAGGACGCGCGCGGCAGGATAGGGGTGCGGCGCCGGGCTATTCAACGGAGCAGGGTTATGATGACGAGCATGGCGAGCGCCCCGTAGGTGAATGCGGTCGGCGCGTCCGGAACCGGCGGTCGGCAGTCCCGGCATCCGGATTCCGGCCGGTCGCCTTCCAGCCGGGCTATCCGCTTGCGAAGGTCCGCGACCTCGGCGCGCAGCCGGTCGACTTCAGCATCCCCGCACTCCTGTCCGGAACTCATGTGGAGCTCTCTGTGCCGGACGTCCCCCTGCCCGGACTCATTGGGCGGGCTTCTTGCTGCCGTGACGCCCGGTCCCTGACATCGCGTCGGCAACGGACCGGCTCCGGCATCCGGGTGGCGGCAGCGGGAAAGACCTGGCCGCGGCCTGCCCTCAGCCGGGCGACTGGCCCCGAACTCGTAT
>JAJEIH010000111.1 GCA_022827685.1 Alphaproteobacteria bacterium | reverse complement strand
CGGCTCGGAGGCCGGGGTGACAAAAAAGAGCGCAAGCACGAGGAAAGGCGGCGGCGCCATAGCTTCCGGTCAACGACCGTTGGTATGAGCTTGCACTTCACCGGCTGCGGCGGCATCGGGAGCCATGGATGGACCCCGGCTCAGGGGCCGGGGGCGGGCCTCTTCCGGGCTTTGCCCGCCGCTTCCGCTGGCGCGCAAGCGGGCCCCCACCCGGCCTCCCCCGCGAGCGGGGGGGGGTTGCGGCGGTAGTTATCCGGTCTTCCGGCTGGCGCAATGAGTGGACAGCTTCACAGCTTCATCCCCGAAACGGCTACAGCATATGAACCTTGCGCATGCAGAACATGACATCTCATGACACATGAGCGGGGAGGAACCATGACAGTCCCGGCGGGCTTGCCGGCCGCGCCGTACCGCCTCCCCTCAGATCGCGCGGGCGGCGCGCATGTCGGCGATTTCGGCTTTCGAATAGCCGAGCTCGGCCAGGATTTCGTCATTGTGCTCGCCGAGCTCGGGCGTGGCGGTGCGGATCGCCGACGGGGTGCGCGAGAGCTTCGCGGCCTGCCCGACGATCTCGAAGGTCCCGAGGCGCGGATGGTCCACCGGCACCGCCATCTCGACATGGCGCACCTGCGGGTCGGCGAACATCTCGTCCATGCGGTAGATCGGCCCGCAGGGCACGCCGGCGGCGTTGAGCGCCTCGATCCACTCGGCGGAGGTCTTCTGCCGGGTGATGACGGCGATCTCCTCATGCAGGGCCGCGCGGTTGTCGGAGCGCGCCTTGCCGGTGGCGTAGTCGGGATTCTGCAGCCAGCGTTCGGCCCCGAGCGCCGCCGCGAACCGCTTCCAGATGAGATCCCCGGCGGCGGCGATGTTCACATAGCCGTCCGCGGTCTCGAACACGCCGGTCGGGATCGAGGTCGGATGGTCGTTGCCGGCCTGCTTCGGCACCTCGCCGTCCTTGAGGTAGCGGGCGGCCTGGAAGTCGAGCATCTGGATCATCGCCTCCAGCAGCGAGGTCTTCACCCACTGGCCGCGGCCCGACACCTCCCGCTCCAGCAGCGCCACCAGGATGCCCTGGGCGCAGAAGACGCCGGCGCAGAGGTCCGCCACGGGGATGCCGGCGCGCACCGGCCCGCCGCCCCGATGGCCGGTGATCCACATGACGCCGCCCATGCCCTGCGCGATCTGGTCGAAGCCCGGCCGCGCCGCCGTCGGCCCGTCCTGCCCGAATCCGGAAATGGAGCCGAGGATAATGCGCGGATTGACCTTCGAGAGCGCCTCGTAATCGATGCCGAGCCGGTGCTTCACATCCGGGCGGTAGTTCTCGACCACCACGTCGGAGCGCTCGACCAGGCGGAAGAACGCCTCGCGGCCCCTGTCGGACTTGAGGTCGAGCGTCATGCAGCGCTTGTTGCGGTGCAGGTTCTGGAAGTCGAAGCCGTCGCGCGGGCCCCCCATCCCTTCTCCGGCCGCCGGGTCCGGCGGCGCCTCGATCTTGATGACGTCCGCGCCCCAGTCGGCAAGCTGGCGCACGCAGGTCGGCCCGGCGCGCACGCGGGTGAGGTCGAGAACGCTGAAGCGCGAAAGCGCCATGCCGGTCGTCGCGGCCATCTCGGGAGTCTCCAACTCGTCGCAAAGGAGGGCGTCTCATTAGCAGCCCCGCCGCCGGCCGTCACCCTGCGCGGGCGCCGCCGGGCGGCATTCGCAGCAACCCTGAAACGGGAAGACAAGGAGAGCGTCCGGCGGGCCCGCCGGATGCCGGGCATGACAAAACATGACATACCATGACGTCCCGCGAGGGGTCCCCGGGGTCCGGAGCCGGGCGGCGGATCCCGTCGGCCGGCCACGGCGCCCTGCCCGCTTGCGCGGGCCCGCGCGGAGGGCTAGGTTGCGCGCCTTCCGGGGGTCCGTAGCTCAGGTGGTTAGAGCGCCGTCTTGACATGGCGGAGGTCACAAGTTCAAGTCTTGTCGGACCCACCATCCCCTTGATCCGATTGGCTTTTTCCTGATGTTCGAAGGCTTCGAGGAGCGGCGGGTCGAGGGCGACGGGGTCCCGATCCACCTGCGCACCGGCGGCAGCGGCCCGCCCGTGCTCCTGCTGCACGGCTATCCGCAGACGCACCTCATCTGGCATGAGGTGGCGCCCCGGCTGGCGGCGCGCTTCACCGTGGTCTGCCCCGACATGCGCGGCTACGGACGAAGCGGCAAGCCGGCGAACGACGCCGAGAACCGGCCCTATTCCAAGCGGGCGATGGCGGTGGACATGGTGCGCGTCATGGAGCGGCTCGGCCATGAGCGCTTCTGCCTTGCGGGGCACGACCGGGGCGGGCGCGTCGCCTACCGCCTCGCGCTCGACCACCCGGAGCGCGTCGCCCGCATCGCCGTGCTCGACATCGTGCCGACCCTCGAGCAGTTCGAGCGCCAGGGGCAGCGCGGAAGCCTGGATTCCTTCCACTGGTTTTTCCTGGCCCAGCCCGCGCCCTTCCCGGAGACCATGATCGGGCGCGACCCGGACTGGTTCCTGAAGAGCATGACAGGGCGCTGGTCGGGCAGCGACTGCTTCGCCGAGGCGGCAATGGCGGACTATCTGGCCGCCTTCCGCGACCCCGAGACGATCCGCGCGACCTGCGACGATTACCGCGCCGGCGCCACCATCGACTGCGAGCTCGACGCGGCGGACCGGGCGGCGGGCCGGCGCATCGCCGCGCCGCTGCTGGCGCTCTGGGGCGCGAAGGGGCGTCCGCACAAGCGCGATTCGGTGCTCGAAACCTGGCGCCTCTGGGCGAACCGGGTCGAGGGCGAGGGCCTCGCCTGCGGGCATTTCCTGCCGGAGGAGATGCCGGCGGAGACCGCGGAGCGCCTCGAAGCCTTCTTCTCGCTGGCCTGAGCGGACCGGCGCTGCTATAGATGCCAGCGGAGACCGGCGGCGGGCGGACCCCTCGCCAACCCGGTCAGGTCCGGAAGGAAGCAGCCGTAACGAGTTTCCGGTCCGGGTCGCCTGCCGGCCTCCGCTTTCCCCAAAGCTTCGCGCGAACGGTTCCGGCCGATGCGCTAGACTGCCGGCGATGAGCGAGACCGCCGCCGCCTACCGGGTGCTGGCCCGCAAATACCGGCCCGCCGCCTTCGCCGATCTCATCGGCCAGGAAGCGCTGGTGCGCATTCTCACCAATGCGATCCGGGCCGGCAGGATCGCGCATGCCTTCATGCTGACCGGCGTACGCGGCGTCGGCAAGACGACGACGGCGCGCATCCTCGCCCGCGCGCTCAACTGCCTCGGCCCCGACGGCAGCCGGGACGGGCCGGCGGAGGAGCCCTGCGGCGTCTGCGAGGCCTGCACGGCGATTGCCGCCGACCGGCATGTCGATGTCATCGAGATGGACGCGGCCTCGCATACCGGCGTGGACGATGTGCGCGAGATCATCGAGGCGGCGCGCTACCGCCCGGTCTCGGCGCGCTTCAAGGTCTATATCGTGGACGAGGTCCACATGCTCTCGCGCCAGGCCTTCAATGCGCTGCTGAAGACGCTGGAGGAGCCGCCGGGGCACGTGAAATTCATCTTCGCGACGACCGAGATCCGCAAGGTTCCGGTCACCGTGCTGTCGCGCTGCCAGCGATTCGACTTGCGCCGCGTCCCGGCCGAGATGCTGGAGGCGCATTTCCAGGGCGTCCTCGCGCAGGAAGGCGCGGAAATCGAGCCCGAAGCGCTGGCGCGGATCGCGCGGGCCGCCGACGGCTCGGTGCGCGACGGCCTCTCCATGCTGGACCAGGCGATCGCCGAGGCCGATGGCGACAGGATTGCGGCCGACGCCGTGAACGAGATGCTGGGCCTCGCCGACCGGCTGGACATCTACGACCTGTTCGAGGCGCTGATGCGCGGCGAGCCGGCCGCCGCGCTCGCCCGCTTCGACGAGATGTACCGGGCGGGCGCCGATCCGGGCCTCGTGCTGCAGGACATGGCGGAACTGGTGCACCGGCTGACCCGCGCGAGCGTCGTGCCGACAGAGGCCGAAGACGCCGCGCTGCCGGAAGCCGAGCGGGTGCGCGGCCGCAAGCTCGCCGAGGCGCTGTCCCTGCCGGCGCTCACCCGCGTCTGGCAGCTCGTGCTGAAGGGCATCCAGGAGGTGAATGCCGCACCCTCGGCCAAGCCGGCCTTCGAGATGGTGCTGCTGCGCATCGCCTATGCCGCCGGCCTGCCGACGCCGGCCGAGGCGATCGCGCAACTCCGCTTCGGCGCGCCGGACGCGGCGGCGCCGCAGGCGCGGGCCGAGCCAAAGCCGGCGCCCGGGCCGTCCGCCGATCCGCCACCGCCGCCGCCGATATCGGAAGAGCACACCTCATAAC
>JAJEIH010000012.1 GCA_022827685.1 Alphaproteobacteria bacterium | reverse complement strand
CGGCTCGGAGGCCGGGGTGACAAAAAAGAGCGCAAGCACGAGGAAAGGCGGCGGCGCCATAGCTTCCGGTCAACGACCGTTGGTATGAGCTTGCACTTCACCGGCTGCGGCGGCATCGGGAGCCATGGATGGACCCCGGCTTCCCCGCTCGGGGGCGGGGACAGGCGGGGGCCGGGGTGACGAAAGGGATTCGATCCGGGGCCTCGTGCAACAAGGGCAATGTTGCATGGAGGCCCCGGCTCGTCTCCGGATCGGGTCCGGGGCAAGCTGCTGCCCTGCCGTCCGGGGCGGCGGACAAGGGACATGCGGCTGCGCCGGCCCGCAGGCGGAAGGGACGACTCACGAATGGAGCGTTATGCCCCGACAGGCTGCAGGGCATGTCCCCTGCGCATGCAGATCATGACATCTCATGACATTCCATGACGCATGGCGGGGGAACCATGACATTTCATGACATCTGCCGGGGAGGCGCGGCGCGTCCGCATGCGGTCCTGCCGCTTTGTTCAGCGGTCGTCGGGCCAGGTGTCGGCGAGGCGGTAGCCGCGCGGCCAGGGATCGTCGGGATCGACCATGATCTGGCGCGTGCCGGTGATCCAGGCCCGGCCGGCGAGCGAGGGCAGGATGGCCGGGCGGCCGCCCACCGTGGTCTCGCCCTCGATCCGGCAGTCGAAGCGGGAGTCGATCAGCGACAGGCCGACAAAGCTGTCGCCGGCGCGGAGAACGCCTTTCGCATGCAGTGCGGCCAGCCGGGCCGAACAGCCGGTGCCGCAGGGCGAGCGGTCGATCTTGCCGGGGCGGATGGCGACCGCGTTGCGGCCGTGCGCGACGTCCTCCCGGTATTCCAGCGGCGCGGCGAACTGGCAGAAGGAGAGATGCGCCCAGTCCGGCTGCTCGGGATGACGGAAGCCGATCTGCTCGTTCGCGGCGCGCAGGATGCGCATGCCGGCCGCGGCGAGGTCGCGCGCCTCGTCGGGCCGGAGCGCGAAGCCGAGCGCCGCCGCGTCCACGATGGCGTAGCTGTCGCCGCCATAGGCGGTATCGACCCGGAGCGTGCCGACGCCCTCGACCTCGAGCGGCGCATCCAGCCGGTCGGCGAAGGAGGGGACATTGCGGATGCGCACCCGCTCGGCCTTGCCGTCCCGGCAGGCGGCGACGACCTCGACCGGCCCGCCCGGCGCTTCAAGCAGGAACCGGGTCTCCGGTTCTTCCATCGTCACGATGCCGGTCTCCAGGACCACGGTCGCGACGCACATCGTGTTGGAGCCCGACATGGGCGGGGTGTCCTCCGGCTCCATGACGATGAAGCCCATCGCCGCGGCCGGGTCCTTCGCCGGCACGAGCAGGTTGACATGGCGGAAGACGCCGCCGCGCGGCTCGTTCAGCACCACGTCGCGCAGCCGGCCGTCCGCGGCGATGAAGCGGCTCTGCTCCCAGAGCGTCGCCCCCGGCGGCGGCGCGACGCCGCCCACGATCACGTCCCCCACCTCGCCCTCGGCATGGCAGCCGACGACATGGATCAGCTGCGTCGTCCGCATCGTTCGGCGCGGGGCCCGCCCGGCCTATCCGCCCGCGAACAGCGCCGGGTCGGGCGATTCGAGCAGGCGCTTCAGCCTCGAGAGGAAACGCCCGGCCGGCGCGCCGTCCAGCGCGCGGTGGTCGAAGGTGACGACGAATGTGGCGATGTCGCGGATCGCGACCTCATTGCCGACGACCGCGGGCGTGCGCCGCATCCGGCCGACGCCGAGGATGGCGCATTGCGGCGGGTTGAGCACGGGCGTGAACCAGTCCACGCCGAGCGCGGCGAGGTTGGTGACGGTGAAGGTGGCGCCCTCGAAATCTGTCGGCGCGAGCTTGCGGGACCGCGCGCGGGCCGTCAGGTCGGCGGCGGCGTGCGCGATGCCGCCGAGGTCGAGCCTGCCGGCGTCGCGCAGCACGGGCACCACGAGCCCGTCCTCGACATCCACCGCCATGCCGAGATTGATCTCCCGGTAGCGGTGGATCGCCCCGTCCACCAGGGCCGCGTTGAGCGCCGGGTTCGCCTCCAGCGCGGCGGCGGCGGCCTTCAGCACGATGTCGTTGAGCGCCGGCACGATGCCGTAGGCCGCGCGCCATTCGTTGCGGTTGGCGTTGCGGAAGGCGCGCATGGCGGTCATGTCGATATCGAGGCCTTCCGTGACCTGCGGCGCGCCGGTCCAGTGCGCGCTGAGGCGCTCGGCCGTGACCCGGCGGATGCCTTCGAGCGGCACCACGTCGTGCGCCGGTTCGCCCGAGGGCTTCCCTTCCAGCGGCGGGGCGTCACCCGAATCGACGGCGCGCTGCACGTCCTCCTTGGTGACGCGCCCGCCGGGGCCGGTGCCTTCCAGACGGTCCGCGTCCACGCCATGCCGTTCCGCCAGCCGGCGGGCGACGGGCGTGACGCGCTGCTCGTCTGACACCGCCTCGGGCGCAGCGACCGTCTCGTCCGTCCTGTCAGGCAGCTCCTCGCCCGCGTCGCCGATCCAGGCGAGCGTTGCGCCGACGGGATATTCCCGGTCCGTCTCCGCATCGATGCGCAGCAGCACGCCGCCGGCCGGCGCCTCGACATCGACCGTCGCCTTGTCGGTCTCGACGGAGTAGAGCGGCGCGCCCTGTTCGACCGGAGCGCCTTCGGCCGTATACCATTCCACGATCCTGCCGCGCTCCATGGTGTGGCCGAGCGCGGCGAGCCTGAGGCGGACCGCCATCAGGCCATGACCTTCCGCACGGCCGCCGAGACGTCCCCGGCATCGGGAACCGTGACGTTGACCAGCTCCTCGGCGAAGGGCATGGGCACATGCGGACTGCCGACACGCACGATGGGCGCGCGCAGGTCGTGAAAGCACTGCTCGGCGAGCGCGGCCGCGATCTCCGCGCCGGTGCCGGCGAAGGAGGAATCCATCTCGCAGACCACGGCGCGCCCGGTCCGGCGCACGGACTCGCAGATCGTCTCCATGTCGAGCGGGGCCAGCGTCCTCGGGTCCACGACCTCGATGTCGTAGCCCTCGTCCTCGAGCGCGATGCCGGCCTCCAGCGCACGCGGCACCATGCCGCCGATGGCGACCACGGTCGCATCCTCGCCCTCGCGCTTGATGTCCGCCTTGCCGAACGGGATGACATAGTCCTCCTCCGGCACCCCGCCCTCGCTCACATAGAGCGCCTTGTATTCGAAGAAGGCCACCGGGTCGGGGCTGCGGATCGCGGTCTTCATCAGGCCCTTGGCGTCATAGGGCGTGCTCGGCGCCGCCACCTGGAGGCCCGGCACGTGCATGAACCAGGATTCCATGATCTGCGAATGCTGGGCCGCGACCAGCCGGGCCGGCCCGCAGGGCAGGCGGATGACGATGGGCACGCTCGCCTGCCCGCCGGTCATGTAGCGCATCTTGGCGGCCTGGTTGACGACCTCGTCCATCGCGCAGGTGATGAAATCGACATACATGATCTCGACCACCGGGCGCATGCCGGCGAGCGCGGCGCCGACGCCGAGCCCGACAATGCCCGCCTCTGCAATCGGCGTCTCGAATATCCGGTCCGGCCACTTGTCCACGATGCCCTGGGTGACGGTGTAGGGGCCGCCATGGGCGATCACGTCCTCGCCGATGACGAACACGCTCTCGTCGCGGGCCATTTCCTCGTGCAGCGCTTCCCGAAGCGCGTCGCGGAGCGCGATGGTCCTCATGCCGAAACCCTCCATTCCGTGTCCAGCACGTCGGTCAGCACGTCCTCCGGCTCCGGCAGCGGGCTTTCCTCGGCATAGGCGACGGACCTGGCGACCTCCACCTTCACCTCGGCCTGGATGGCCTCGTCCTCATCGTCGCCGAGCCACTGGCGTTCCTTCATCCACGCGCTGAACAGCTTGATCGGGTCGCGGTTCTCGCGCCAGTCATCGACCTCCTCGCGCGAGCGGTATTCCTCCATGTCGCCCAGGCTGTGGCCGTAGAAGCGGTATGTGCGGGCCTCGATCAGGGTCGGGCCCTCGCCGCGCCGGGCGCGCTCTACCGCTACCCCGGCGGCGTCATAGACCGCCTCCAGATCCTGCCCGTCCACCGAGACGCCGGGGATGGCGTAGGAGGCGGCCATGTCGGCCACCGAGTCCACCACCGCCACATTCTTGCGCGGCACCCATTGCTGGTAGCCGTTGTTCTCGCAGACATAGACGACCGGCAGCTTCCAGAGCGAGCCGAACAGGAGGCCCTCATGGAAGGGCCCGCGCGCCGCCGCGCCGTCGCCGAAGAAGACGACCGACACCTGGTCGCTCTTGCGGATCCTGCTAGCGAGCGCCGTGCCGGTGCCGGGGCCGATGCCGCCGGCGACGATGCCGTTCGCGCCCAGTATGTTGCGCGAGAAGTCGGCGATGTGCATGGAGCCGCCCTTGGCGCGGCAGCTTCCGGTCGCGCGCCCGAACAGCTCCGCCATCATGCGGTCCATGGGCGCGCCCTTGGCGAGGCAGTGCCCGTGGCTGCGGTGGGTTCCCAGCACATAGTCGTCGTCGCGCAGATGCGCGCATACCGCGACCGCGATCGCCTCCTCGCCGCAATAGGTGTGGAGCGTGCCCTTGACGGAGCCGAGGCTGGTCTGGCGCAGCGCTTCTTCCTCGAAGAGGCGGATTCGCCACATGTCCGTGTAGATCCTGCGGCTGAGCTCGGCATTGAGAGTCATGGCGCCTCCGGTTCGCTGTTCGGGCCTGTCGCCGCCTATATTCACGGAGACGCGCCCGGATGTCATCAGGAGTCGCGGCGGGTCGCACACAGGCGCGGCTGCCGAAACGCAACCGGTTCAACCGGACGGGCCGCGGTCCGATACCCTGCGCCGGTGCCGGTTCCCGGAACCCCGAAGGCGCTACTCCGCCGCCTCCGCGCGGAATGCCGGGGAGAAGTGCGGGGCGACTTCGCGGGCGAAGCGGGCCATGACTTCCCGTTGCAGGTCCTTGGGCATGCCGGGCGTGGCGGCGGAAACGAGCGCGTAGTCGAAGCCGAGCGCCGCATAGCCCCTGAGGCGCTCCACGGCGGTTTCGGGCGAGCCCACCAGGTTCATCTCGCAATAGGGACCGAGTTCGTCCGGGTCCGCCATCTTGCGCAGATTGGCGAACATGCGGGAGAATTGCTGGTATTCCTCGATATTCTCCCAGGGATTCGCGTCCGCCTCGTAATGGTCCGCCTGGATCGAGAAATAGGGCGGGAAATAACGCCGGGCGAGCTTCAGGGCCTCCTCGTCGCTGTCGGCGATCAGCATCTTGATCGAGATGGCTTTGCTGCGGTCGGCATGCGCCGGCGCCTGCTCGTCCCAGGTCGCCAGGATTTTCTCCAGCAGACGCGCCGGGAAGGTGGAGAGGCAGAGCGGCGGCAGCTCCAGCCCGGCCATCACGCCTGCGCTTTGCGGACTGCCGATGGCGCCGTAGAACTTCACCGGCTTGCCCACCGGCTCCGGGCGCAGGCGGACCGGGCGCGGGATCTTGTAGTAGGCCCCGTCATGGGTGAATTCCTGCCCCGAGAGGCCCTTGCGGATGATGTCGAGCGATTCCGCGAACCGGCCGCGCGCTTCCGGCATGGACACGCCGTAGGCGTCGTATTCCGACTTCGCCGTGCCGCGCCCGAGGCCCAGATGCAGGGTGCCGCGCGTCAGCGAATTCAGCATCGCGATCTCTTCGGCGATCCGCACCGGATGGTACCAGGGCAGCACGAGCACCGAGGTGCCGAGCCCGATATCCGGGCAGAGCGCGGCGACATGCGCCATGAAGAGCAGCGGGCTCGGCGTCGGGTAGTAGTCCGAGAAATGGTGCTCAAGCATCCAGACCGATTCGTAGCCGAGCGCTGCGGCGAGCTTCACGTCCTCGATCACCTCGTCATAGAGCACCTTGTCCGACTTGCGGACGTCGGTGGAGGGCGCGGTCTGCACGCCGAAGGTCATGGCTCGGGCCGTCGTCATGGGCGCGGCTTCCCTTGTTTGCGGGCCTGGAGAGCGGAGGCTACCCGCCAAGCGTCACGGTCGGCAAGCGCAAGCGGCGCTGCCGAACCGACAGCGCCGCCCGGACTGCGCCAGGGACGCATATTCTCCGCTAGAGGGCTTCCGGCCCGCTCTCGCCGGTGCGGATGCGGACGGCGTGGCTCACGTCGTAAACGAAGATCTTGCCGTCGCCGATCTGGCCGGTATTCGCAGCCGCACGCACTGTTTCCAGCGCCCGCTCGACCGTGCCCTCGTCCACCACGACCTCGATCTTCACCTTCGGCACGAAGCTGACGGTGTATTCGGCGCCGCGATAGATTTCGGTGTGGCCTTTCTGGCGGCCGAAGCCCTTGACCTCGCTGACCGTCAAGCCCTCGATGCCGTCGCTCATCAAGGCCTCGCGCACCGCGTCGAGCTTGTGCGGCTTGATGATGGCCATGAGCAGCTTCATGCCGGGTCTCCTTTCCGGTTCAATGCAGATCGTAGCCGCTTTCGCCATGCGAGACGAGATCGAGTCCCTGGATCTCCTCGTCTTCGCTGGTGCGGATACCCCCGGTCAGCGCGCCCACGATCTTGACGATGATGAATGTCAGCACCGCCGCCCAGGCAACTGTCGCCACGGCGCCGATGATCTGCGTGACCAGCTGGTCGCCCATGGTGACGCCCTCGTCATAGCCGGGGCCGTCGAAGACGGGCGACATGAGCACGGAAAGCAGGATCGTGCCGAGAAGGCCGCCGACGCCGTGGACGGCGAACACGTCGAGCGAGTCGTCGATCTTGAGCGCGTTCTTCACCATGCCGACCGCGAAGAAGCAGAGCACGCCCGCCGCCGCGCCGATAATCAGCGCGCCCGTCGGGCCGACGAAGCCTGACGCCGGGGTGATCGTGGCGAGGCCTGCAATGACGCCGGTGACGAAGCCGACAAGGCTCGGCCGCCCGAAGCGCACCCACTCGATCAGCATCCACACGACCGCGGCCGTCGAGGCGGAGAGATGCGTGACGAGGATCGCCATGCCCGCGCCGCCGTCCGCGGCAAGCTGCGAGCCGCCGTTGAAGCCGAACCAGCCGACCCAGAGCATGGCCGCGCCCATCGCCGTCATGCCGGGATTGTGCGGCGGGCGAAGCTCGCGCGGGAACCCGCGCCGCGAGCCGAGCAGCGAGGCCAGCACCAGCGCCGAGACGCCTGCCGTGGCATGGACCACCAGGCCGCCCGCGAAATCCTTGATGCCCATGTCGGCGAGCCAGCCGCCGCCCCAGACCCAGTGGCAGACCGGCACATAGACGGCCAGCAGCCAGAGGACCGAGAAGACCAGGATCGAGGAGAATTTCATCCGCTCCGGGAAGGCGCCGACGATCAGCGCCGGGGTGATGACCGCGAAGGTCATCTGGAAGGCGAGGAAGACATTTTCCGGAATGGTGCCGGAGGCCGCCTCCGTACCCATGCCCCAGGCAAGCACGCGGCTGAAATCGCCGATGAGATGGCCGCCCTCGCCGAAAGCGAGCGTGTATCCGAACAGAATCCAGAGGATCGACATCAGCCCGGCAATGGCGAAGCACTGCATCATCACCGAGAGCACGTTCACGGAGCGCACGAGGCCGGCGTAGAAGAGCGCAAGGCCCGGCAGGGTCATGAACAGGACAAGCGCCGTCGCCGTCATGATCCAGGCGGTATCGCCGCCGCTGATGCCGTCTGCCGCAAACGCAGGCACCGAGTGCGCACAAATTAAGAGCGCCGAGGCTGCCACAAGGACAGCTTTTGCTGAAATTTTGGTCATTGCCGTTTCCGAACTCCTGCAGAGGACGACCGTTCCCCCGGGAAGACGCAAATTGCGTGCCGTAAGGCGGCAATGTGCCGGGAGAACCGTCTATCCTCCCTTGCGCGGCCGCTCGGTGACCGGTCCGCCGGCCTCTTTCCAGGCGGCGAAACCGCCTTCGATATGGGCGACAGGTTCCAGCCCCATATCCTGCAGCGTTTCCGCCGCCAGGGCCGAGCGCCAGCCGCTCGCGCAGTAGAAGACGAACTTCTTGCCGCTCGCGAACACATCGCGGTGATAGGGGCTCGCCGGATCGACCCAGAATTCCAGCATGCCGCGCGGGGCGTGCAGCGCGCCCGGGATCATGCCGTCGCGGTCGAGTTCGCGCACATCGCGGATATCGACGATCTGCACGGAGTCGTCGTCCCGGAGCGCCAGAGCCTCCGCGGCGGGGATTTCCTCGATCTTCGCGCGGGCGGCGGCGAGGAGCTGGTCGATGCCCTTGGTGATGGCCATGGGATGCGGTCGCTTTCCTGGTTGGCGGGTCAGACGATGCCGACGGGATTGGCGGGGGAGCCGACAGCGCCCGGCAGGCGCAGCGGCTGGCAGGTCGTGAAGAAGCGCGTCCGGCCGAGCTCGCGGAGGCGGCGGGCGAGGCCGCCCAGATACCAGAGCTCGCCCAGCGGCACGCCCAGCTTGAAGAGGCAGTGCTGGTGCAGCGGCGAGTTGGCGTAGCGCTCTCCCGGCATGGGGCGGGCGGGTGACTGCTCCACGGCGTAATTGTCGGCGAAAAGCGCCGCGACGCCGGAATCCGTGATCCATTGCAGCAGCCGGTCGTCCCGCCCGTCGAGCGCGGCGCAGCTGTTGGCGAGGCGCGGGCCGTCCGGCTCCTTCTCCATTTCGAGGATGAGGTCCGCGAAACCGGTATAGAAGAAGGCGAGATCGCCTTCCTCGACGGTCGCGCCGGTCTCCTCCAGCACGCGCATCAGGTCTTCACAGGTGACGAGGTGGCGTCCGTCGCGCCCGAAGAAGCGCTCCAGGTCGATCATCACGCCGCGCCCGACCACGCCCTTCTCGGCGAAGGTCTCGATGCCGAGCCTGCGCGCGCCCATCGCTTCCGGACGGGGCGTCTGCGAGCCGTCGGCGTTGTAGTCCACCGGCCCGATAATGTCCTCGCCGCCCCTGAACCCGTTGTAGAAACGGATTTCCGGGATGCCGTCGCCGTCCGCGTCGAACATCTGGCCCATATGGCAGAAGGCGTCCCACTGCGAGGAATATTGCAGCGTCATTTGCACCCGGTCGTCGCAGCCGACATCGATATGGCGCGGGTCTTCGAGCTGGAGCGGATAGTTGTAGCGCGGCGCGCCGTCCGGTCCCCGGGTCGGCTCCAGCACCGGCGGATGGCGGCGGGGATTGAGGATGTTGCGGCCCGGATAGTCCAGCGGCAGGGACAGGCAATAGACCTCGCCGAGGCGGATTTCCTCGCGCGCGGTCAGCACCCGTTCGGGCGTCAGCAGGTTCAGCCGGCCGAGCTGGTCATCCGGCCCCCAGTCGCCCCAGGTGGACCCGTCCGGCCGCCTCGTCCAACGCGGATTCTCCGTCATGCGTCCCTTTCTCCCGCTTGCCGCCGGCGCAGTTGCGGCTACGGTAACGGAACCCGAATGCATAAGGAAACGCCGAAATGAGCAATCCCTTCAGCCTTGAAGGCCGCAATATCCTGGTCACGGGCGCAGCGCAGGGCGTTGGCCGCGAGGTCGCGCGCACCGTCGTCTCCATGGGCGGCCGCGCCGCCGTGGTCGATCTGAACAGCGAGGGCATAAACAGCCTCGTGGAGGAGCTGGGCGAGGACAAGGCGATGGGCTTCCACGGTTCGGTCACCGACCAGGGCCTCGCGGACGGCATCGTCGAGACGATGGTGGGCGAGTGGGGTTCGATCACCGGGCTCGTCAACAATGCCGGCATCGTCCGCGCCGCCATGATCCACAAGATGAGCCGCGAATACTGGGACGAGGTCATCAACGTGAACCTGACCGCCGTTTATCTGGTGCTGCAGTCGGTCGGCAGGCAGATGATCAAGCAGTCGGAGACCGGCGAGTTCGGCGTCTGCCCCGGCCAGATCGTCAACGTGTCCTCCATCGCCGGCACGGCCGGCACCATCGGCCAGATCAATTACGGCGCCGCCAAGGCCGGCGTGCTCGGCATCACCATGAGTGCGGCGCGGGAATGGGCGCGCTACGGCATCTGCGTGAATTCGGTGGCGTTCGGCACGGTCGTCACCCCGATGACCGAAGTGATCCGGGGCCCGAAATTCGGCGCCCAGACCATGGCCCGCATCCCGCTCGGCCGCTATGCCGAGACCAGTGATGTGGCGCCCAGCGTCTGCTTCCTGCTCGCGCCGGGGGCGAACTACATCACCGGCAAGAACCTCACCATCGACGGCGGCATGACCGCGATGTGAGGCAGGGGCGTGAACACTCTTTCGACGGGGCCGTGGCGAAGTTTCCTGTTCGCGCCCGCTAACCACGCCCGCATGGCGGAGAAAGTGTTCCAGGCGGGCGCCGACGCGGCGATCCTCGACCTTGAGGACGCGGTGGCGGTCGCCGGGAAGCCGGCCGCCCGCGCCGACGCGGTCGCCGCTCTCAGGCGGCCGCGGCCCTGCAAGGGTTTCGTGCGCGTCAACGCCGCCGAGACCGAGTGGTGCTTCGGCGACATGGAGGCGGTCGTCGGGCCGTGGCTCGACGGCATCGTGCTGCCGAAGCTCGAAAGCGCGGCCATGCTCCAGGCCATCGACTGGACGCTCGCCCAGCTCGAGCGCAGGGCGGGGCTGGAGATCGGCAGCATCGACCTCATGCCCATCGTCGAGACCGGCCTCGGCATGTCCAACCTGAAGGAGATTGCCGCCTGCCGCTCGCGCCTCCGGCGGCTCTCTTTCGGCGCGGGCGACTACACGCTCGATGTGGGCATGCGCTGGTCCCTGGACGAGGCGGAGCTGGCGCATGCGCGCGCGGCGATGGTGATGGAATCGCGCGCCGGCGGGCTGGAGCCGCCGGTGGATACGGTGTTCATCGAACTGCGCGAAACGGAGGCCTTCGCCGCCTCGGCGCGGCGCGCGCTGGCGCTCGGCTTCCAGGGCAAGCTCTGCATCCATCCGAGCCAGGTAGGACCGGTCAACGACACCTTCTCGCCGACGGAGGAGGAGACGACACGCGCGCGGCGCATCGTCGCGGCGTTCGACGAAGCCGAAGCCGCCGGTTCCGCCTCCATCCAGGTGGACGGCTATTTCGTCGATTACCCCATAGTGGAGAAGGCCCGCCGCACCCTGGCGCTGGCGGACCGCATAGCGGAGCGGGGCTGAGGGCGGGCTATCCGCCTCGCCCGCCGGCGCAGGCGTCTTCCGTCAGAAGGCCGGCATCCCGGTAGTCTCCGTAGATCGCTCCTCCGATGAACTTCTCGTCCCTGAAATCGGCCCGGAGCTTCCCGTCCCTCGTGTACAGGAGCCGGACGCCGGCGGCGCGGGCGAGCGCGAGGACATGCGGATCGTCTGAACGGATATTTCCGAATTCGGCTTCGTGCGGTTCGACTCTCTCGTAAGAGACCTGCCTCGCCAAGCCAGCTCGGGCCAACTCAGTAAGCCGTTCGCGATTCTTTTGGTCGATATCCGTCTTGAAGTAACCGCCCGTCGAGTAGATGACTCTACCCCAGCCTCTTCGCAGCCAATCATATATCGGTGCAACGTCACTGTCCTGCTGTCGCAGCAGGAACTTGCCGAGCACATTGGCATCGACAATCATGCACATACGGTCCGCCCCTAATCTTCGAAACCCAGCAGGCGGTCCGACTCCCTCAGGAAGAAATCCCGGTACCCCGGCGGCACATTTTCCAGATTGCCGTCACTACCGACCTCGAGATTGTGAATCTGCACTGCATTCTTCACCGGCTCAAAATAGAGAATTGACACGTCTTCCGCCGGGAGTTTTCCCTGCCTGACGAGAATTCGCATCCGGTCCACAATATGGTCGCTATGCGTCTCGATCATGAAGCTGTTGCCGTTCTCCCGGGCCGATGCCGCAAACACCGTCGCCAACTCCGCCTGCGCGCGCGGATGCAAATGCACCTCCGGCTGCTGGAGTAAGAACAGCGCGTCCCGATGGCTGTTGATATCGACCAGAATCGGCAGGCTCTGGCTCACACCGTACCCGACGTCCATGATGTTTGCCGGAGTCCCAGATCGTGCCTTCACCTGCATCTGGAACGGGTCACTCATGTGTTTCCCGAGGCGCCGTACCCGGATATCGGAGAACATGCCCGACTCGCGACCGAATTCAGACAAATTCCTATGCAGCGGCTTCCAACGATCATCACCTGTTCTATTGAGACGCATCATCAGCATTGGAACATGGTCACCCTCGGGCGATATTGTCTCCTGCACGGGGTCGTAAGTACGCTTCGGCTTAGAGCGCAACGGTGCAATAGAAATAATATTGGGTAGATTTGGAGTAAATCCCTCCCTCATATAGGACATGAAATCAAGAATTTCGAATGTGCTTTTGTCGTATGGTTTGTTGATTGGCAAATTATTGTAGAAATTGGATTGGAAAAACGGAGCCATAAAATCACCAAAATATACATCTATATCCATTGATTCATGGATTGTAATCACCTCCCATTTGTTATCCGATTTTGGAATAAATTCCAAAATTTTCTTGTCATTTAATTTGCAAGATATACTTGCTACTTTCGGTTGATAACCACGCTCCGCAAAAACACATTTTGTGGAATAAACTCTTGTATCCTCGGCTGTTGAATGGATCATCTTCACGCCGACACCAAATTCATGACTGTGTTCTACTGAACCGCCTTTCGTGCGCACAATGTCTCGAAATGAACCCATTGAGAAAGGCTCAATATTGAAATTCGGTTCCAGACCGTTGAAACGGCTCCAATCGAACATCCTGTGCAAGACGCTGTAGCAGCCGAGAAATGTCGTCTTTCCGGTGCTGTTTTCGCCGACGAGGAGTGTGATGGGGCGCAGGCGGGCGCGCTGCTCGCCGGCGAAGCAGCGCACGTCGGTCAACATGAATTCGCTGGGCAGGCCCATCTTTACGCTCCCCGGCGGGCGGAGGCCGGCGTCGGTTGTAGGCCGCAATCAATAGCATAACTGGCGGTTGCCTGCTTCCGGCCGCTAGCCGGCGCCGTCCTCCTCCGCCCACGGCGGCGGGCGTTTTTCGTTGAAGGCGTCTATGCCGGCGCGGGCGGCGGGGGCGCGGAGGAGGGCGGCTATGGTGCGGGCGGCGTCGTCCAGGGTTTCGTTCATGGGGCGCTCGGAGGCCGAGACGACCAGCCGCTTTGCCTGTGCGACCGCGTTCGGCTCCGAGCGGCGGACCTGCTCCAGCACCTCGGCCAGCGCCGCATCGGCCTCTTCCCGGCTGGCGGCGAGACTGTGGGCGAGGCCGTCGTCGAAGGCCCGGCGGCCATCGAGGATCGCGCCGGTGGCGACCAGCCGCCGGGTCCAGCCCTCGCCCATGCGGCGCACGATGTGGGGGATGACCTGCGCCGGGATGAAGCCGGAGCGCGCCTCGGGCAGGCCGATCTTCGCGTCCTCGCGGACGATGACGACATCGGAGCAGCAGGCCATGCCGAGCCCGCCGCCGGTGCAGGCGCCCTCGACCACGGCGATGACGACCTGAGGCAGGGCGTTCAGCAGTTCCAGCACATGGCCCATCCTGCGATAGACGGGAAAGAGCGGGTCGGGGTCCGCGGGCGGCGGGATGTCTCCCAGCATCGACATGTCGCCGCCGGCCGAGAACTGCCCGCCCTCGCCGCGCAGCACGACCGCGCGGGCATCCGACTCCTTCGCATTTCGGAACGCGACAAGCAGCGCTTCCATCGTCTCCTGGGTGAGCGCGTTGCGGCGCCCGGGCCGCGTCAGCAGGACATGAAGCGCGATCCCGCGGCGCTCGACCCGGACCGGGCTCACGACGGGGACCCGAACCCGCCCGCACCGGGGGTCTCGACGCGGAGCCCTTCGCCGTCGCGCACAATGACGCCCGACGGCTTGATCTCAAGCGGGGTTTCGGCCCCGGAGCCGTCCAGAAGCGCGAACCGGCCCCGGCCGCCGGGCTCTCCGCCGGCAAGGCCCCAGGGCGCGTTGGCGAAGCGCTCGCCCGCGCCGTTGAACAGGCAGTCATGCCCCACCGGCCTGACCACGCGATAGAGCCCGCGCCCGCCCCGGAAGCGCCCCGCGCCGCCGGAGCCTTCCAGCAGGCCGTAGCGCTCGACCATCAGCGGGTATTCGGTCTCGATGGCCTCGACCGGCAGGTTGGAGGTGTTGGTGATGCCGACCTGCACGCCGTCCTTGCCGTGGCCGCCCGGCCAGCCGCCGGCCCCGCCGCCGAGCGTTTCCAGATAGAGGTAGCCTTCACCCGTCCTGGGGTCGATGCCCGAGAAGACGGCGGTGGTGTTGGCGCCGTTGCCGGCCGCCGGCGCGCGGTCGGGCACGGCCGGCGCGAGCGCGCCGAACACCACGTCGATGATCCGCTGGCAGGTATGCGCCCGCGCCGCCACCGGGGCGGGAAAGACGGCATTGAGCAGAGAGCCGCGCGGGGCCGAAATCTCCACGCAGTCGATCACCGCCTGGTTGTTCGGCACTTCGGG
This sequence comes from Alphaproteobacteria bacterium, assembly GCA_022827685.1. GTDB lineage: Bacteria > Pseudomonadota > Alphaproteobacteria > Bin95 > Bin95 > Bin95. The sequence goes on along the minus strand of JAJEIH010000012.1, from coordinate 7,529 downwards.
GTCCAGCAGCGCCTTGAGCGTGTAGGTGACCGCGGCGACGGTCGCGTTCATGGTCACATTGATATTGCCCGGCACCTGCGGCGCGGTGCCGGAGAAATCGAAGCTCGCGCGCGCGCCCTTCTTCTCGACGGTGAGCACGATGGGGATGTCGCTGGTCTCGATGCCGTCATCGTCCATGACGTCCTCGAAGCGGTAGGTCCCGTCGGGGATGGCCCGGATGGCGTCCGCCATGCGTCCCGCGGTGCGCGCCAGCATGTCCTCGAAGGCGGCCAGCACGGTTTCGGCCCCGTAGGCCGCGACAGTCTCCGCCATGCGCCTGACGCCCAGATTGCAGGCCGCCACCTGGGCGAAATAGTCCCCGCGCCGCTCGTTCGGCAGCCGCACGTTCAGCAGCACGAGGTCGAACAGCTCCTTCTGCAACTCGCCCCGGCGGAACAGCTTGACCACCGGCACGCGCAGCCCCTCCTGGTAGATTTCCGACATGCCGCCGGCCATCGACCCCGGCGCCATGCCGCCGACATCGGCGTGGTGGGCGATATTGCAGACCCAGGCGACGATGCGGCCGTTGGCGAACACCGGCGCGGCCATGTTGATGTCGGGCAGATGCGTGCCGCCGGCCGTGTGCGGGTCGTTGGCGATAACGATATCGCCTTCCTCGATATCGTCGCCGTAGCGGGCCAGCAGGCATTCCATCAGCCCGCTCATCGACGCGATATGGATCGGCAGCGACTGCTCCGCCTGCGCGATCAGCCGGCCTTCGGCGTCCATGATCGCCGTCGAGTGGTCGTGGCGCTCCTTGATGTTGGTCGAATAGGCGCTCTTCATCAGTGCGGCGAAAGTTTCGTCGGTTATGGAGCGCAGCGCGTTGGCGAGGATTTCAAGGCCGATGGGGTCGAGGGCGGTCATATGGCGATCCGGATGGTGAGGTTGCCGTGGGCGTCCACCGCCGCGCTGTCGCCCGGATAGACGATGGCGGTGGCGTCGAGCTGCTCGATGACGGCGGGGCCGGCGATGCGGCTTCCGGCGCCGAGCCGGGCGCGGTCGTAAACCGGCGTCTCCGGGAACTCCTTGCCCGCGAAGCGGACGGGCCGGCGTTCCCTCGGCGGGGGCGGCCCGTCGGCGGGCGGCGGCCCGGTCCCGGGCGCGCGGTAGAGGCGGGCCTTCGCCGTCAGGCGCAGATTGACGATCTCCACCGGGTCCTCCGGATTGCGGAAGCCGTAGGCGAACTCATGTGCGTCGAGGAACCGGTCCCGAAGGTCGTCGAGGCTTTCGGGAAGCGCCACGGCGAGCTCGAAATTCTGCCCGACATGGCGCATGTCGAGCGAGACCTCCGTCTGCCGGCCTTCTGCTGCCCCTTCGCCCGCGAACCAGAGCCGGGCCTGTCCTTCAAGCTCCTCCAGGATGGCGGCGATGCGCGGGAGCGCCTCCGCAGAGACGGCGATGCGCTCGCTGCGGGTGAAGGTCTCGCGGAGGTCCGAGACCAGCAGCCCCTCCGCGCAGACGATGCCGGGCGCGGGCGGGACCAGGATTTCGCCGATCCCGATGCCGGCGGCCACGTCGCGCGCATGCAGCGGCCCGGCCCCGCCGAAGGCCGCCAGCACATAGCCGCGCGGGTCGTGGCCGCGCTCGACCGAGACGGTGCGGATCGCGCGGATCATGTTGGCGGCGACGATGTCGAGCACGCCTTCCGCAGTGCGCTCGACGGAGAGGCCGAGGCGCCGGGCCGCCGGCTCGAAGGCGGCGCGGGCCCTGCCTTCGTCGAGGCTCATGCCGCCGTCCAGCAGGCCGCGCGCGCTGAGCCGGCCGAGCAGCAGGTTGGCGTCGGTGACCGTCGGCTCCGTGTTGCCATGCCCGTAACAGGCGGGGCCGGGGTCGGCGCCGGCGCTCCCGGGACCGACCTTCATCAGCCCGTCGCGGTCGAACCAGGCGATGGAGCCGCCGCCCGCCCCGATGGTCGCGATGTCGATCTGCGGCAGGCGGATCGGGAAGCCTGCCACGGCGCGCTCATAGGCGATGTCCGCCTCGCCGCCCCGGATGAGCGCCATGTCCGCGCTGGTGCCGCCCATGTCGAGCGTGACGAGGTCGCCGAGGCCGGCGCCGCGGGCGGCGTGGATGGCGCCGACGACGCCCGCCGCCGGCCCCGAAAGCGCGGTGCGGACGGGGAAGGCGCGGGCGCGGTCCACCGACATCAGCCCGCCGCTCGACTGGTTGATGCCCAGGCTGGCATGGGGCGCGGCGGTCGAGAGACCTTCTTCCAGCCGGCCGAGGTAACGGTCCATGACCGACTGCAGGGAGGCGTTCACGGTCGTGGTCGAGAAGCGCTCGAACTCGCGGAACTCCGGCTGCACCTCGGAGGAGAGCGAGATGTGCAGCTCCGGCAGGGCCGCGCTGAGCGCGTCGGCCAGGGCCCGCTCATGCGCGCCGTTCAGATAGGCGAACAGGAAGCAGACCGCGCAGGCCTCCGCGCCGCTCGCCCGCACGGCCTCGACGGCGGCCCGGATGTCCGCCGCGGCCGGCGCGCGCACCGGCCGGCCCGCCGCATCCATGCGCTCGCCGAGCTCGAAGCGGCGCTCCGGCGGCACGGGCGGCGGCGGATAGGTGCGCCGGAAATCATACATGTGCGGGCGCACCTGCCGGCCGATCTCCAGCAGGTCCCTGAAGCCTTCGGTCGTCACCAGCGCCACCTTGCCGCCCCTGCCCTGGAGCAGCGCGTTGGTCGCGACCGTGGTGCCGTGCGCGAGGCGGGAGACCTCGCCCAGCGCGATTCCGCAGGCGTCGGCCATGTCGCGGAGGCCTTCCAGGATGGCGCGGCTCGGGTCGTCCGGCGTTGAGGGCCGCTTGAAGACATGCGTCTCGCCGGTGCGGTCGTTGATCGCCGAGAAGTCGGTGAAGGTGCCGCCGACATCCACCCCGACGATCCAGGACCCGCGCTCAGGCCCGTTCATCGCTCGACCCCGCTCCCATGCGACTTTCCCCCTCCGGCCGGTCCGGCGCCGGGCGGCAATCTAGCCCACATCTCCCGCCGGGGTCACGAGCCGCGCGCCATTGCCGTTCCCGGTGTTTTTTCCTGTTTCCGGTTGCATATTGGTTCCAAACAAGCCACTCGAAGGAACCGGAAGAGACCATGACTTGACGGCGAAAGCGGCGATGCCGCTCCTGCAGAAGGCGAACGCGCGGCGGCGAGAGGGCGGCTGCACAACAGGACAGGTGCGCGCGCCGGGCCGCGATTATTCATCCGGGTTCGAATACCGCCGGGGCCGGACGGGCGCAAAGTTCATCGCGGCCGGACAGCCGCATCCGGGAAGGGAGACATGAGGAACATGACGGACATGACGGTGGTGAGCAGGCGGGGCCATGCGATCGGCGGGCATCTCAGGCGCCGCGCGGTCGCTGCGGTGCTGGAGAGGGGGATGAGCATGCGCGCCGCGGCGCAGCTCTACGAGGTGAGCGAGAGCAGCGTCTGGCTCTGGGTGCAGCGGTTTCGCGAGCGCGGCCATGTCCGGCCCGACAGGCAGGGCGGCGGCGGGGCCTCGCGGATCGAGCCGGAGCGGGAGCGGATCTTCCGCATCCTGAAGGCGCGGCCGGGCCCGTCCATCGACGGGCTGCGCAAGGCGCTCGCCGCCGAGGGCGTCACCTTCAGCTTCTCGACGGTGCAGCGCTTCCTGAAGCGCCACGGCCTCGAACGCAAGAAGCGCCTCGCCGCCGCAGAGCTCATCCGGAAGTCCCGGCCACGGACAGGCGCGTGACTCCGGCAATTCCTCATCCTGAGTAGCGACCGCGCCGGCAGCCTGTCCTGAGCCTGTCGAAGGGGGCGCGTATCGAAGGACGGTCCGGCTATGTCCGCACGGAGCCATCTGCTTGCAATATGCTGTCTGCAATGGCAAATTGCGGTCATGCCGGTGCAGATCACGATAAGGGGCGTTGCCGAGGAGGTTCGCGACGAACTGGCGCTGCGGGCGGCGGAGCGCCGGCAGTCCATGCAGGAATTCCTGCGTTGCGAACTGGAGCGAATCGCATCCCGCCCGTCCGTCGACAACTGGCTTCGGGGCGTGCGGCGGCGCAAGGATGCCGCCGGCAACCGCGTGCGGCCTTCGGACATTTTGCGGGCCCGGGACGCGGACCGTAAGTGACCGCTGTCGTCGATGCGTCCGCGGTGGTCGCGGCGCTGGTCGACTCCGGTCCCCACGGCGAATGGGCGGAGTCGGTTGTGTCTGCGAGCGACTTGGCCGCGCCGGAACTGGTGCTGGCGGAATCCACCAACATCCTGCGCCGCATGGAGCGGGCGGAAATCATATCCCGTATCGAGGCGAACGGGGCGCAGACCGATCTGCTTGGGATGGGGATCGAGCTGTTCCCCTTCGCTCCATTCGCCCGCCGGATCTGGGAACTTCGCAGCAATCTGACCAGCTACGACGCCTGGTATGTGGCGCTGGCCGAAGCGCTGGACTGCCCGCTTGCGACGCTGGACGGGAAGCTCACCCGCGCACCCGGCCCGAAATGCGTTTTCATCGTCCCGGCGCGGCGTCGGCCCGCCCCTTAGCGCTGGATGATCCTCCGGGCTTTCCCGTAAGCCCGGACTGCGGTCCGGGGCTTGCGGGGAGGAGCTTGTCGTTGGCCCCTTCGACAAGCCCTTTCGATATGCGGCTGCAACATGGAGGTGGTGATGCCAACATATCCGTTCCATAAAGGGATCGTTGAGCCGTCTCATGGTCCATTTATTCAACATCAACTTCTCAATTCACTTGAAATCCGCTGGGATGATCCACAAATGGGGCGTAAAGTTCTCTTGAAATCTATTTATGGAACAAAGCAATGGCGAAGCCTGCGCACAGGAGCACTTCCCGCTATGCCCGAGAAGCCGCGGAGCTTCTCGGGCTGGCGGTCCGCGCCGCGCGCATCGAACGCGGCCTCACGGTCGCCGAGACCGCCGAACGCGCCGGGGTGTCGCGCGGCCTCGTGCACCGCGTCGAGAAAGGCGAGCCGGGCTCCTCCATCGGCGCGGCCTTCGAGGTGGCCGCCATTGTCGGGCTGCGCCTGTTCGAAGCCGGACCGGCAACGTTGACGCGCCATCTGTCGAGGGAGCGCGGCCGGCTCGCCCTGCTGCCGCAATCCGTCCGCACGGGAACGGCGAAGGTGAAGGACGACTTCTGAGCGCCCCGACGCAAGAGCGCGGCAGGGGGCCCTTGGCGACGCGGCAGGGGCGGGGCCGGGCTTCCGGCCCCGGCGGCCGTCTGCTAGGGTCCGCGCTCGTTTTGACTTTCCGGAGGGGGCCGTTGGCGAAACGGATGGAGGATGCGCTCGGCGACCTGCCCAGGCTGAAACGGCTGGTCCGGGAGAGCGAATTCGACCTCGTCGTGGCCGCCTCGCCGGAGAACGTCCTCTATACCAGCGACGTCTTCATCTCGACCCAGGTCGATATCCGCGACCGGCTGGCGCTGGTCGTCTGGGACGGGGTGCGCGAGCCGGTGTTCATCCTCTGCCGGGTGGAGGAGGGCTTCGCGCGGGAGGAAGGCTGGATCACCGACATCCGCGCCTACAAGGAGTTCGTCACCTCGCCCGTGGACATGCTGGCGGAGGTCATTGACGAACTGGGGGCTTCGCGCGGGCATGTCGGGCTGGAGCTCGACTACCTGCCGGCGGTCTATTACGAGCGCCTGCGCTCATTGCTGCCGAATGCGCGCTTCGGGCGCGCGGAGCCGGTGTTCGACCGCGCCCGCGTCATCAAGACGCCGCGCGAGCGCGACCGCCTGGCCGAAGGCTTCCGGGGCACTGAACGCGCGCTGAAGGAGGCGTTCCTCGCGACGCGGCCGGGCGACACGGAGCGGGACATGTGCTTCCGCCTCGCCGACGGCATCTTGCGCCATGGCGCGGAGTCGGTGGCGTTCACGCACATCAATGGCGGGCCCAACACCGGCTTTCCGCACAAGGACCCGTCGGACTACCGCGTGAAGCGCGGCGACATACTGAAGGCGGACGCGGGCGGGCGCTACGGGCGCTACTACTCGAATGTCGGCCGCACGGCCAAGCTCGGGCCGCTCAACGATGAGGACCGGTCCTGGTGGTCGCGGCTGCGCGAAATCCACCACGAACTGATCGACCTGGTCCGGCCGGGCAACACCGGGCGGCAATTGTTCGAGCGCGCGACCGCGCTGCATGAGCGCCACGGCATCCCCTTCCCCTACGCGCATAACGGCCACGGGCTTGGCCTGCTGGTGCATGAGCGCCCGCTCATCAGCCCGCATGAGGACATGGCCTTCGAGCCGGGTATGATGTCAACGATCGAGACGCGCGTCAGGTGGGTCGGGAAGTGCGGCTACCACATGGAGGATTTGCTGGAGGTGACGGAGGGCAGTCCCGTGCTGCGCTCTGACTATTTCGACAATGAGGAGATCCTCGTCGTCGATGCCTGAGCCCCGGCAGGGGGACCGATCACGGGAACAACCGGAGAGGCAGGGAGACAACATGCTGAAACGAATTGCACTGGCCGCCGCGGCGGCAACGGCCTTCGCGGGGATAGCCGGAAGCGCCGGCGCATATCCGGACAAGCCGATTACGCTGATCGTGCCCTACAAGGCCGGCGGCACCACCCACACCATGTCGATGGTGCTGTCCAAGGCGCTCGGCAAGGAGCTCGGCGGCACGGTCGTGGTGAAGACCCGACCCGGCGCCGGCAGCGCGGTCGGCGTGACCTTCCTGTCCAAGGCGAAGCCCGACGGCCACACCATCGCCTATACCGACCTCGGCAACATGATCTGGAACCCGATGACCAAGAAGGATGTCGCCTACACGGTGGACAACATCCGCCTCATCGCGGGCATCAGCGAATACCAGATGGCGCTCATCACCACGCCGGACAAGCCGTTCAAGACGCTCAAGGAACTGCTGGAATACACGAAGACCAACCCGCTCAACGTCGCCGACATGGGCGGCATGTCGAAGGTCTTCCTCAACTACATCGCGGCGAAGGAAGGCGTCCAGTGGACGGCGATCCCGACGCGCGGCGGCGGCGAGATGGTGCCGTTCCTGCTCGGCGGCAAGATCGACTTCGCGTTCAGCGGCGGCATCCACCAGAAGCACGGCGACAAGATGGTCGTGCTGGCGTCGTTCCTCGCGGACGGGCTGGCGAAGGACCCCGACGCGCCTACGACCCAGGACCTCTACGGCATCGCCATGCCCGGCAACTCCGTGCTGGCGGCCCCGGCGGGGATTTCCGACGAGATCGCCATGAAGCTCGAGGCGGCGGCCAAGGCGGCGATGGACGACCCGGACTTCACCCAGGTGCTGAAGAACATCCAGTTCCCGAAGCGCTTCATCCCGTCGTCCGACATCTCCGACTTCGCGGCGAATGTCACGAAGAAGCTCCAGGAGGTCGTCGAAGCGACGAAATAGGCCCGGGAGCCGGGGCGCCTCCGGGCGCTCCGGCCCTCTTCCCGTATCGTGTATCGTCATGCCCGGACTTGTTCCGGGCATCTCCCTCGGGACCTGCGGCGGCGGCGGAAATGGATGCCCGGAACAAGTCCGGGCATGAC